>JAMFSE010000134.1 GCA_026225115.1 Rhodovastum atsumiense | reverse complement strand
AGCTGATCGCATAAAGCTGATCGCATAAAGCTGATCGCAAAAGTGAGCCCGTCGTTTGCGTTTCATGCGGCGCATATGAACGGGAATCATTAAACGATCATATGATTTTGTTGGCTTGGCCTCGCCTTCATGTTACGCGTCGTCGCGTGGCGCATGATCATCCCCATGAAAACGATTCCCTTGGCCAAGCGCTAGCCGGGCATGGGTCGGATCATGGACATTCTCATGGCGGACATTCCCATGCCGGGCATGTGCACGCCGGTGCCAAGGGCCGGGCGTTTGCGATCGGGTTTGGCGTCAACCTTGCCTATGTGATTGCTGAAATCATCGGCGGCCTGGCGGCGCATTCGCTGGCGCTGCTGGCGGACGCCGCGCATAACGCCTCGGATGTTCTGGGATTGCTGGCGGCGTTTATCGCCGGGCGGCTCGCCCTGAAGGCTGCAAGCAGCACCTATACCTATGGCATGCGCGGCGCATCGATTTTGGCGGCGCTGGTGAACGCCAGCCTGCTGCTGATCGTGACCGGCGGCATCGCCGTGGAAGCGGTGCAACGCCTGATCGCGACGCCGCATGTCGGCGGCGCCGTGGTAATGATCATGGCGGCCGGCGGGATTGTGGTGAACGGCGGGACAGCGTTGCTGTTCATGCGCGGCCAGGAGGATCTGAACGTGCGCGGCGCGTTTTTGCATATGGCGGGCGACGCGGCGCTTGCTGCCGCTACGGTCGTTGCCGGGGCGATCATATGGTTCACCCATTGGAACTGGATCGACCCGGTGATCAGCCTGGTCGTCGCCGGTGTGATCGTCATGGCAACCTGGTCGCTGCTGCGGCAATCCGTGGCAATGTCGCTGGATGCGGTGCCGGAGGGTCTGGACACGGTAAAAATTACCGCGGCGCTGGCTGCGATTCCCGGGGTGGTCTCGGTGCATGATCTGCATGTCTGGCCGGTTTCCACGACCGAGGCGGCGCTGACGGCGCATCTGGTGCGCGGGGATATTGCCAATGACGGAGTATTGTTGGCGGCGGCGCAGCATCGGCTGGAGGAAAACTTCGGTATTCAGCATGCCACGTTGCAGCTGGAAACATCGGATTTTGACTGCAATTGCACTTTTGCGGTGGCGGAGGATTAGAAAGTACGGCTGTCCTGTTTGGATTGGCTAAAGATGGATTGCCACGGCCGCTTCGCGGCCAGCAATGACGTGAAAGGCGACAGGGCCTTTCGGTGGGTTAACACCCACCCTACCGGACATGGGCGCGGCAATACCGCAACCCGAGGCCCAGATTCAAAAAAGCGGCTGCTTAGGCGCTGAGCGCTTTTATTCGTTCTTCGGCTTCTTGCCTGTCCAGACTTAGCGCCTGTCTGGCGATGCTTTGCGTGAAGCCTGCCCGGGCCATGGCGCCGAGGATTTTTAGTTCGGGGGTGTCGCCGAAGGGGCCGGCGCGGCGGCGGCGCAGGTAAGCGCAGGCGGCGGCGAGTTCGCGTTCGGGGTCCTCGGCCAGGATGCCGGCGGCAGTTTTGGGGGCGACGCCTTTGGCCGCCAGATGGGCCAGCGCGCCGCGGCGGGATTTGCCTTCGCGGGTGAGGCGGCGGCCGCGGGAGGCGGCGAAGGCGTCGTCGTTCAGGATGTTGGCGGATTTTAGCCGGATGATGACTTTCGGGATGCTGGATTTTGCGCTGCGCGCGGCGGCGGAAATTGTTTCGCTATCGTCTTCCGCGGTTTGCAGGCGGGCCCAGCGGTCGATTTTGCGGGCGAGCACGCGCGCGAGGCCGGCTTCGGTCGCGGCGTAGCGGGCGAGGTGGTTGAGCGCTGCTTCGTAGAGTTTGGATTCGTCCGGCGGCTTGGAGCTCATGGCATCGCAGTCTAGTTCCGAATCAGCGCCAGGGTAAGCAGATAGGTGCCGCCGCTTAAAGCCGCGATCCAGAAGCTGGCCGGCCAGTCCGTGAGGTAGGATAGCGCGATGCCGGTCCAGGCCTGCGCCAGCGCGAGGCCGGCGGATAATGCCAGGCCGGGGATGACGCGGGTGGTGAGGCGCTGGGCGGCGGCGGCCGGGCCGATCATCAGCGCGAAGACCAGCAGGACCCCGACGATTTGCGCGCAGGCGGCGGTGGTGAGGCCGGCGAGGCCGAGGAAAATCAGGCTTTGCCGGCGCAGGTTCACGCCTTTGGCTTCGGCGAGTTCCGGGCTGACGCTCGCGAATAACAAAGGCCGGGAGATGACGGCGAGGATGGTCAGGCAGACGGTCGTCAGCAGCAGGAGCTGGTAGATGGTGTTGACGCTGACGCCGAGCACGTCGCCGAACAACAGCGCCGTTGCCTGGGTGGCGTAGGCGGTGAAGAAGTGCAGGAAGAGTAGTCCGAGGCCGAGCGAGAGGGTGAGGATGACGCCGATGGCGATGTCGCGCTGCGCCAGCTTCTCGCCCAAGGCGCCCATCAGCACGCCGCCGAGCGTGGTGACCGCGAGCATGCCGGCGAGCGGCGAGGCGCCGATCAGGATGGCGCCGGTCGCACCCGCGAAGCCCACATGCGAGAGCGCATGGCCGGCAAAGGCCTGGCCGCGCAGCACCAGAAAATATCCGACCAATCCGGAGAGGATGGCGACGATGCCGGCCGCCGCGAAGGCGTGGCGCATGAAGTCGTATTCAAGCATGGCCGCATTCATGGTGGTGGTCGGCGGTGTCGGAGACGACGAAGATGCGGCCGGCGGCGCGGATGACTTCGATGTCGGCGCCGTAGAGTTTTGACAGGGCGGCGGCGGTAACAACTTCGTCCACCGCGCCGATCGCCGCATTGCCGCCGCTCAAGTAAAGCACACGGTCCATGACGCCGAGCAGCGGGTTGATGTCATGGGCCGCGAACAGGACCGTAAGGCCGCGGGTTTCCGCCAGGCGGTGGATCAAGGCGATGATGCTGGCCTGTGCGGCCGGGTCCAGGCTGATGAGGGGCTCGTCCAGCAGTAATAGTTTTGGACTTCCCAGCAAGGCGGCGGCGAGCAGCAGGCGCTGGCGCTGGCCGCCGGAGAGGGTGGCAATGGGACGGGCTGCGAGTTCTGTTGCGTCGACGGCCTGCAGGGCGGCGGCGACGTCATCGCGAATGACCCTGGAACTGATGGGCAGGCCGAAATGATGGCCGTTGGCGGCGTTTGCCAGAATGTCGAAACCGCGCAGGTTTTGTCCGGTCTGGCCGATGCGGGTTTGCGGCATGTAGCCGATTGCCGGATTGCCGCGGCGCGGGGCGGCGCCGAAGACTTCGAGCCTGCCGGACTGGATGGGTTGCAGGCCGAGGATGGTGCGGAACAAGGTGGTTTTGCCGGCGCCGTTCGGGCCCAGCACGCCGACGAATTCTCCGCGGCGGATGTTGACGGAGATGTTGCGCAGAATTTCTCTGCCGCCGCGCGCAATGGTCACTTGGGCAAGGTCGATTGCGCTCATGCCTGGGTGAGTGCCTCCTCCACGGCGTTGAGTCCATAGCGCATCCAGGCCTGGTAATTCATGCCGGCGGGTTCGGTTTCGGTGACGCCCACGACCGGGACGCCGGATTGATGCGCGATGTTGAGGAGATTCGAGGTCAGGTCGTCGGTGACCTGGGAATTGTAGAACAGGATTTTGGCCTGTCTGGTGCGCAAATCGTTCTCGAAGGCGGCAACGTCCGAGGGGGAGGGTTCGGTATCGTTCATGACCGCGATCTGGAAGCTTTGGTTGCGCATGACGAGTCCGAGGGCGGCCGCCATTAATCCGAATACCGGCTCGGTTGCGGTGACCGAGGTGCCGGCGAATTTTGCCCGTAATGCCGCCATCTGCGCGTGGATGGGGGCGAGCGAGGCCAGCAGCATTTGCGCGTTATGGGCGTAGGTTGATGCGTGGGCGGGATCCAGGCTGGTCAGTGTTTTTGTCAGCTGGGCGGTGAGGTCCGGGATCGCCGCCGGATCGTACCAGAGATGCGGATTGTCGCCGGGCTTGCGGCCCAGCAGATCGGCGATGGTGATGATGACCCGGCTGGAGGCGGGCTGGGCGGCGAGCAGGCCGGCCATCCAGGGGTCGTAATCGGCGCCGTTGATGATGACGATGGCCGCAGCGGCGAGTTGCTCCGCGACGGATGGGCTGGTGGTGAACAGATGCGGGTCCTGGTTCGGGTTGTTGAGGATGCTGGTGACGCAGACGAGCGCTCCGCCGATCTGCCGGGCGATGTCGCCGTACATGTTTTCCGCCGCGACGATGGCGATGGGGGGTGCGGCGCGGGCGTTGCCGACCGCCAGAAATGCAGCGGTGGCTGCAAGCGTCGCACGTCTGGAAATTCTCATACTAGCTCCCGAATTCAAAAACGAGTCACGGTAGCACAGTCGTCAAGCGCATTTTTGGGGGCGTCGTGGTGGGGTAGCGCAGCTACCCCAGCCTACGGGGAGACGGGGAGCTGGCCGAGCACGCCCATGGGTGGGGAGCCGGGCGTCGTTGTGGGGCTGGGGACGACGGTGGTGGTTGTGGTCGTTGTGGTGGTCGTCGGCGTGGCGCCGGGGGCGAGCAAGGGTGCGGCCTGGATGCCGCCGTTGCCGATGCCGGCGCTGTTCAGCGCCGGGGTGGCGGCGTTGGTGTTGTAGGAGACCCAGCTGCCGATATTGTGCTGGATCTGATACTGCAATTGCACATTCAGCTGATCCATCAGCTGTTTCGTCACGCTGTATAAGACTCCTTGGACCTCGTTTGGCGTGGCATCGGAATCGGGCAGGGGCTGCGTGACCGAGACAGCGGCGGTGGTGTATCCGGTCTTGCGGCCATCGGCGCTGACCACGTCCAGCCGGATCGAGATGTTGCCGACATAATTATCGCCCACGGCTTCGATGGAAGCGGTCTCCAGCGTGAAGGTGGCGGTGCCGGGCGTGCCGTTGGCAACCAGCCGGTGCTGCGCCATCGCCATCACCGTGTCCGCCGGCGGCGCCGGGTCCTGGCTGATCAGCGTGGCCGCCGGGGGATCCGGCACATAGCTGTTCGTGAAGATGACGTTGGAAACGGTCAAATTGATCGGCGGCAAATAGTTGTAGGTGAGCGGTGCAAAAACCTGCGGCGGCGGCGGCGGGCTGCTGGAGCAGCCGGCGAGCAAAAGGGTCAGAGCAGCCGCGAAGCATAATTTTTTGAAGCTAGGATTCACTGGGCGGAACTTTCTTTGCCGGTCACGGTTTCGCGGGGGAAGCGGAAGTCGAAATTGCAGAATTCGCAGGTCATCACGATGTCGCCGTCGATTGCCATGTGGTCGAGGTCGTCGCGCGGAAAGCCTTCCAGGATATCGGCGAGGCGCGCGCGCGAGCAGCGGCAGCCATAGGCCAGGCTGCGGGGCTTATCGACGGCGACGCCCTCGCCATGGAACAGCCGGTAGAGGATGCGTTCGGGCAGCAGGCTGTCGTCCAGCAATTCGGCTTGCGTAATGGTGTCGGCCAGGATGCAGGCGGTGCGCCAGGCCTCGTGCTGCTCGGCTATGGAGACTTCCGGATCGATTCCGCCAGCGCCGGCGATGCGCTCGAGGATCAGCGCTGACGCGCGCCAGCCGTTTTCGGTGTTGCCGGCAGCCAGATGGACCTGGCAGGCCAATTGCTCGCTGGTCGCGAAATAATGCTCTGCCATTTCGGCAAGGGAATCGCCCGTCAGCGTGACAATGCCTTGTTGCGGCTCCCGATCGGCGCCCTGCGCTACCGTGAAGGCGAGATAGCCGTCGCCCAGCAGCATTCTGGCGGTGACCGGCGTGTCGGGCGCCTCGGACAGCAGGGAGGCGAGTGTTTCCTGGTTGACGCGCGCATAGCCGCGGAGTGCCCCTGTATCGGTGCAGTCCACGACCAGCATCGAAACCGGGCCGTCGCCCTTGGCCTGTAGGCTGAAGGAGCCGGAGAATTTAAGCGCCGACGCCAGGGCCGCCGCTAGAGCGAGGGTTTGTCCCAGCAGGATTTTAACGGGCTCCGGATGGTCATGCCGGGCCAGCAAAGTGTTGGCCAAAGGGCCGAGCCGGACAAATCTTCCGCGCACCGGCTTTTGCGGCAAATAAAAGGGCGTGATGCCGCGCGGCACCGCCAGGTCCGGCACGTCGGGCCGGGAGCTGTCGAGAAAAGCGGGACGTTCGGTCATGGTTGCAAGATAAGCATGATTCGCCGCCCTGACCACTTCTGCTGGCTCTGATTATGCCGGTACCCTGCGGTAAAACTTGCCCAAACCTGGCTGGCGCGTTAGCGGTCAGCGATGAGTAAGGATTTATCCGAGCTGGCCTCTGACCTCGGGGGCGAGGTCAAGCGGCTGTCACGCGCCAGCGTTCTGGTGGTGGGCGACGCCATGCTGGATCGGTATGTTTACGGCGAGGTCAGCCGCATCAGCCCGGAAGCCCCGGTGCCCATTCTCACCGTGACGCGCGAAGTGGCAATGCCGGGCGGCGCCGGCAATGTGGTGCGGAATCTGATTGCGCTTGGGGCAGCCGCGGCACTGGTGTCGGTGGTCGGCGACGATCAGGCGGGCTCGGATCTGACCGGGCTGGTTGGCGGGCAGCAGGGGGTGGAGCCCTGGCTGCTGGTGCAGGGCGGCCGCATGACGACGCTGAAGACCAGGTATATTTCGCAAGGCCAGCATCTGATCCGCGCCGACCGCGAGGAAACCATCGCGCTGCCGGACAAGCTAGCGCAACGGCTGATCAATATCGCCTCGGATGCGATGGCGGCGACCTCGATCACCATATTGTCGGATTACCGCAAGGGCGTGCTGACGATGGACGTGGCGCAGCGGCTGATCGCGGTTGCGAAGTCGCTCGGCCGGCGGGTGGTGGTGGACCCCAAGGGCACGGATTATTCGCGCTATGAGGGAGCGGATATTGTGACGCCGAACCGGCGCGAACTAGCCGAGGCGACCGGCCTGACGTTGAATTCCGAAGCCAGCATCGTCGCGGCCGCCCAGGTGCTGCTCGCCCGCCATAGCTTTGGCGCCGTGCTGGTAACGCGCGCCCAGGATGGCATGAGCCTGGTGACCCGCAGCGAGATCCGGCATTACCCGGCCGAGGCACGGGAGGTGTTCGACGTCTCCGGCGCCGGTGATACCGTGGTGGCGACCTTAGCCGCGGCGCTGGCGGTGAATATCCCGCTGGCCGATGCCGCGCGGCTTGCCAACATCGCCGCCGGTATCGTGGTCGGAAAGGTCGGCACCGCCGTGGCCCGGCAAGGCGATCTGCTCTCGGTGCTGACGCCGGTGACCGGGGCGCTGCGCAAGGTCGTCACCCCGGCGGCGGCGGCGGAAGCGGCTGAACGCTGGCGGTCGCGCGGCTATACGGTGGGCTTTACCAATGGCTGTTTTGACCTGCTGCATCCGGGGCATATCCATTTGCTGGAACAAGCAAGGGCAATGTGCGACCGGTTGATTGTCGGCATGAACAGCGATGCCTCGGTCAAGCGCCTGAAAGGGCCGGCGCGGCCCGTGCAGCAGGAGGCGGCGCGCGCCGCGGTGCTGGCCTCGCTGGCCTGCGT
>JAMFSE010000133.1 GCA_026225115.1 Rhodovastum atsumiense | reverse complement strand
CCTGCGGGCTTTGGGACCTGGCAAAAGCTGATCGCCGGCGCGATGTGATCGTCCGGAATTACCAAGTCCGGCCGTGGGCGCCCGAAATAGCTTCCGGGGGCGTCAAAGGAGTTAGTATATGCAGCCGACCGAACCGCGCCCAGGATTGCTCGGCCCCTATAAGGTGCTCGATCTTGCCGATGCCCGCGGCATTCTCGCCGGCCATCTATTTGCTCAGCTCGGCGCCGAGGTACTCGCGATCGAGCCGCCGGGGGGCTCCTCCGCCCGCGCGCTGCCGCCTTTCGCGGCGGGCGAATCGCTGTTCTGGGGCGCCTATGCCGCCGGCAAATCCAGCCTGGTGCTGGATCTGAACAGCGCATCCGGCCAAGAAAAATTGCGGGAACTTGCCGGACAGGCGGATTTTCTAATCGGCTGTTTCGCGCCAGCACAGATGCGTGAGATGGGGCTGGATTATGCCGAATTGCGGCGTGAGAATCCGCGGCTCATCACGGTGAGCATTACCGGCTTCGGCGAGAGCGGCCCCAAAGCCGATTATCAAGACAGCGATTTGACGGTCTGGGCGGCGTCCGGCGTGCTTTGGCCGCATCGCGCGCAGGACGGCGCGCCATTGCGCATTTCCGTGCCGCAGGCCTTCCACCATGCGGCCGCGGATGCGCTGGCCGGCGCCTTGGTGGCGCTATACGCCCGGCATGCCTCCGGGCGGGGCCAGCATGTCAGCGTCTCCGCGCAGCAAAGCGCGCTGCTGGCAGGGTTTTCCCACCAGGTGGCGCCGGCGGTGGGACATGTGGATTACAGCACCAGCGGCGGCGGCCAAGGCAAGATCATGGCGGCCGCCGGGCTGGGGCTGGGGCCCGGCGCCAAATGGCAGGTGCAGGATGGGCTGGTCGAAATGAACCTCGGCATCGGGCCCATCTCCGGCGTGTTCGCCAATCATTTCTTTGCCTGGGCAAAGGAACACCACGGGTTCGATGCGGATTTTGCAAACTGGGACTGGCGGAGGCTGCCGGCGCAATTGGCGACGGGCGAGCGCAGCGTCGACGATTTGGCACGGGCGCGCGCGGGTGTCGCAAAACTCTTCTCGGGCTTCTCGAAAATGCAGCTTTTTGCCGCGGCCGGGCGCTACGACCTCAAGCTGGCGCCGGTGATGACGGCGGCTGACTTGTTGCAATTCGCGCAGTTGCAGGAACGCGGATATTTCGTCGAGTCCGGCAGCCATATTTTGCCGCATGCGATGGGCACGGCTTGCGGCATCGCCACCTCCCTGTCGCCGGCGCCGGCCCTGGACGCGGATAGCAACGCCTGGACCGCGGCATGAGCGCGCTGGCAGGGCTGAAGGTGGCGGATTTCGCCTGGGCCGTTGCCGGCCCGCAGGTCGGGCGCATGCTGGCGGATTTCGGCGCCACGGTGGTGCGGGTGGAATCCTCCTTCCGGCTGGATTCGACGCGCCAGCAGGGCCCGTTCCATGGCGGAAGTTATGACCCGCAACGCTCCGCGGGCTTTGATAATTGCAATGCGAACAAGCTCGGCCTGACCCTGGATATGACAATGCCCGAGGGCCGCGATATCGCCAGGCAGCTGGCGCTTTGGGCGGATGTGCTGGTGGAATCCTTCCGGCCCGGGCAGATGGCGAAATTCGGCCTGGATTACGCAGAGCTCGCCATTGAGAATCCCGGATTGATCATGGTCAGCTCCTCATTGCTTGGCCAGAGCGGGCCGCATTCCAGCTTCGGCGGCTTCGGCAATATCGGCGCCGCATTGAGCGGGTTTCAGCATCTAACCGGGCTGCCGGCAGCGCTGCCGGTCGGGCCATACGGCGCCTATACCGATTTGCCGGCGCCGCGCTTCGCCCTGATCGCATTGCTGGCGGCGTTGGATGCGCGCCGCCGGACCGGTCTGGGCGCGCATATCGACATCGCCCAGGTGGAAGCGGCAGCGGCATTGCTGGCGCCGGAGATCGCCGATGCGGCAGCGACCGGGCGGATCAAACCGGCGCAAGGCAATCGTGACGTGGCGATGGCGCCGAACGGCGTTTTCAAAACTTCCGGCGAGGATGAATGGGTAGCGATCAGCGTGCGCTCCGATGCCGAGTGGGTGCTCCTTGCCGAGCTGATCGGCGGCGCCGCGCTGTCGCCAAGCTATTTGACGCTGGCCGGCCGGCAGGCGCAGGAATCCGCTTTGGAGATGCTGGTTGCCGGCTGGGCCGCCGGGCAGGCAGCGCAACAACTGGAGGACCGGCTGCAGGCGGCGGGGATCGCCGCGCATAAGGTCGCAGCCCCTGCCGATGTCATGGCCGATCCGCATCTGGCAGCGCGCGGCGCGTTCATCCGGCTGCCGCATCCGGAACTGGGCGAGACGATTTTCGAAGCCGCGCGCTGCGATCTCTCCGAAACCCCGGCCGAATATATCCGCCCCGCGCCGAGCTTCGGGCGCGACGCCGCGGCAGTTCTCGGCGGCATTCTTGGCCTTGATGCAGCCCGCATTGCGGCGCTTGAGGCCAAGGGCGTGCTGCAGTGATCCGCGCAATCGTTGCCGCCGCGTTCGGCCCGCCGGAAAGTTTTACGCTGCGGCAGATCGCAGCACGGCCGCCTGGCCCCGGCGAGATCCGTGCCGCCGTCCGGTTCGCGGGCGTGAGCTACGTGGATATTTTGGTGCCGGCCGGCGGCCATCAGTTCAAGCCGGATTTGCCGTTTATTCCGGGAACCGAATTTTCCGGCGAGGTTCTGGAAATCGGCGCCGGGGTAGCCGGGTTTGCGCCTGGCGATCTGGTCTGCGGCGGCAATATGGGCGGGATTTTTGCGGAATCCGTAACGCTGCCTGCCGCGCGCCTGCAGAAACTACCTCTACACGCACGGCTGGAGGAAGCTGCCGTGTTGCGCGCCAGCTATCTGACTTCCTGGTACGGGCTGGTGGAACGCGGGCATGTGGCGCCGGGCGAGACCGTGCTGGTGCTGGGTGCCGCGGGCGCCGTCGGCATCGCCGCCATTCAGATTGGGAAGCTTTTTGGCGCCACGGTCATCGCCTCGGCGTCCTCGGCCGCCAAACGCGCATTCGCTCTGCAGCACGGCGCCGACCATGCGCTGGACACGAACGCCGCCGATTGGCGCGCCGAGGTAAAGGCGCTGACCGACGGGCGCGGGCTGGATATCGTGGTCGACCCCATCGGCGGGGAGGCGACCGAGCGAGCTTTCCGCGCGCTTGCCTATAGGGGCCGGCATCTGGTGGTCGGATTTGCCTCCGGCAGCATCCCGAGCCTACCCGTGAACCTGCCGCTCATCAAAGGCGCCTCGCTGGTGGGGGTGCTGGCCGCCTTTATCGAGCGTGATCCGGCGCTCTCATCCAGGCTGCGCGGAGACATCATGACACAGTTCGCGGCAGGCAGCCTGCGGCCGCCGGTTGGTAATATCTACCCGCTGGCGCAATTCCAGGCCGCGATGCGCGATGTGACCGAAGGTAAAACCCTGGGCCGGGTGTTGCTTGACTTCAGCCGAACGGCATGACGATCGGGCCGCCGATTTCCAGCGTCCGCTGAAACCCCGGTTCGGCCTGCAGGCGTTGCCAATAGGCGGTGAGCGCCGGCCGGCCGGCAAGGAATCCGCCGGCTTCCAGCAGCGCCAGACAGTAGGACATCTGCATATCGGCCAGGGTAAGTTCCGCGCCCATGAGATAGGGGCCCTCGCCAAGCCCGGCGCCGATATAGTCGAGCGCCTTGGCCAGTTCGGGCTTGGCAAAACCCTCAAGCGCCGGCGGCAGACCGCCGGTCATCAGACCCAGCAGGCTGAACATCAGCGGCATCATCAGGGAGCTCTCCGCATAGTCGAGCCATTCATCGTGTTTTGCGTGGGCGTTGGTACCGGGGGCAGGCACGAATTTGCCGTTGCCGTAGCGGCCCGCAATGTAGCGCAACACCGCTGAGGATTCGACCAGGACGAGATCGCCATCGATGAGGGTGGGCGCCTTGCCCAGCGGGTGTACCGCCGCGAGATCCGCACCCGAGCGCATGTCGGCGCCACGCTTATGCGTGATCAGCGCATATTCAACACCCAGCGCTTCGAGCAGCCAGATGATGCGTGACGAACGCGATGTTTGGAGATGGTGCAGGGTTATCATGCTGCCTGCATGCGGCTAGCGCGCCATGATGACAAGTGAAAGCATGTTCATGACGCCGCTGCGCACGGCAGCGGCGCGTATTGCCGCGCCGCTGCCGTGCGATGTGTGACTAGGCTTGAATTAGAACGATGCGTTTGCCGCCATTGATTGCGGGTCGAAGGCCGAAGCCGGAATCGGGCCGCTGTATTCGTTGCTCTTACTGGCCCCGTAGCTGACATTGCCATTGATGATGTAATCGCCGGTCGTCAGGCTGAATACGGTGATGAAAGACGGGTTGACCATGGGTATGGTTGGGACGGAACGAACCGGCACCATATAGGCCCGCGTCATGACGCTGTCGTGATCATAGGCCTCGCCGAGCAGGGACTGGCCGGTATCCTCGTCAATATAGAAACGGCGCTTCAACAGCACGTTACGCTGACCGGGATGCAGATTCGCCTCGATCACCCATACCCGGTGTTTTTCCCAGCGCACGACATCCGGGTTCGGGAATTTCGGTCCACAGAGAACCGTCGCGTCCACGGTGTGCAGGTTGTTATTGTTATAGGGAACCAGCAATTCCT
>JAMFSE010000132.1 GCA_026225115.1 Rhodovastum atsumiense | reverse complement strand
CCTCGCCGAGATCGCGCGCAGCCACGGCGCCCCGGTTATCCACTGCCTGGCGCACACCAACCCGGCCCGCTTCGGCGGCAACAAAAACGCCCGCCTGTTCCAGCAAGGCGGCCGCTCCAAAACGCCCGCCCCTTACGATCCTGAAGGCGACCAGCCTTGCGCCGAAGTCTTCAAGGAAGGCGACATCATCTCATTGCGCGACCACGGCCTCAACCCGATGGCCGACACCAGTCTGGACCGCCGCCTGCGCAATTCCGGCATCACCACCATCATTGCCGCCGGCGTCTCGCTCAACGTCGCCATCCCGAACATGACCATGGAGGCAGTGAACAGCGGCTACCAGGTCATCATCGCCCGCGATGCCGTTTCCGGCTACCCGCTCGAATACAGCGAGCCGATGATGGCCAATACGCTGTCGATGATTTCCACCCTCGCCACGGTCGACGAAATCACCGCCGCCTGGGCGAAAGCCGCCTGAACAACCATCCAGTTAATCGGAGAAAAATCATGAGTGATCTGGAAACCAAAGCCGCCATCCGCGACGTCCTCAACGGCTATTCCGGCGCCGCCAGCCGCCTCGACATCGAAGCCTACATGGCTTTCTTTACCCCCACCGCAAAATTCTACGGGGTACCGGAAATGATGGGCCTGCCCGGCCCCTTCGACTACGCCGGCATCCGCGGTTTCTTCGGCGCCTCCTTCGAGAATCTCGAATGGCTGGTGCAGATGAACAACATCACCGACGTCAATCTTTCCGCCGACGGCAAAACCGCCGCCACCAGCAACGGTCTCATCGAAATGGCGAAACCGAAGGGCAGGGACCAGATCCATCTCATCGCCCGCTACGACGACGAGCTGGCGCTCATCGACGGCAGCTGGAAATTCACCAAGCGCGTCCTCACCCCCTACCGCTTCTCAACGATACCCGCTTGAACATTACCAAACCGACAACCCTACGGTTCGGTTGCAAAGACCCCCGCAAAGGGTGTAAAAATCCAAATGGAATTTCTCCTGGGATGGAGCAGCAAGAATGAACGTCATCTTTGATCCGAATTCTCCCGCCAACCAGCAGGGCGCCGAGAGCCTTAAAAACTTCGTGGTTAGGGAATCCTATTTCCGCCCCGAATTTGTCGAAATGGAATATAAAAGCCTCTGGCCAAAAACCTGGCAGATGGCCATCCGTGAAGAGGAAGTTCCCGAAGTTGGCGACTACGTCACCTACGACATCGGCCCGGACTCGCTGATCATCGTCCGCTCGGCGCCAGATAAAATCAACGCCTTCCACAATGTCTGCCTGCACCGCGGCCGCCGCCTGGTGGATGCCGGCCACGGCAACATGGCCAGCTTCCCCTGCAAATTCCACGGCTGGCGCTGGGCCATCGACGGCACCAATGAGAACATCACCCAGCGCGAAGACTGGTGCGGCACCCTCGACAATGACGACCTCAGTCTCGGCCGCGTGCAGCTCGATACCTGGGGCGGCTTCGTTTTCGTCAACTTCGACCCCAACGCCGAACCCCTGATCAACTACCTGGGCGAGGCCGCAGAGGCGCTGGCCCCCTTCAAGCTGGAAACCATGCGCTACCGCTGGCGCAAATGGCTGAAAATGCCGTGCAACTGGAAAATCGCGCTGGAGGCCTTCAACGAAGGCTACCACGTCGGCATCACCCACTACCCGCTCAACCGCTTCGGCAGCAGCAGCTTCGTCAGCCGCGCCGCCGGCATCCACGGCTCCTTCGGCAGCGACGTGTCATCGCTGCGCCCGGAAGGTGCCGTCACAAAATCCAAAGCCTCCAACGCCGACATGCGCAAAAACATGGCCGGCTTCTACAAATATCTGAAAGGCGCCATCGATTCCAACATGAGCGACACGCTGGTTTACGCCGCCCAGCTCCTCCCCGCGACCGTCCCCGAAGACGCCCCACCAATGGAAGTCATCGGCACCCTGATGAAAACCGCCATGGAGATCGACGCCGCCCGCGGCGTGCCCTGGCCGCCGATCACGCCGGAACAATACCAGACCGCCGGCATCGACTGGCACCTCTTCCCGAACACGGTCCTGCTCCCCATGGCAACCAACTGCCTGGGCTACCGCGCCCGCCCGTTTGAGAACGACCCCGACTGGTGCATCTTCGAAGTCTATCAGCTCGAACGCATGCCGCCCAACGAAGTCCCCAAAACCGAGAACCTGCGCAACGACGACATCTACGACTACTCCTTCTGGGGCGAAATCCTGTTGCAGGACTTCCAGCAAATGGAAGGCACCCATCTCGGCATGAAATCCCGCGGCTTCCCAGGCTCCCGCCTGAACCCCAAGCAGGAACGCTCCATCAACAACTTCCACCGCGTCTATAACGAATATTTATCTCGGTAAAAAAAGAAGCCGCTTTTTAAAAAAAGCGGCGCAAAAATTTTTGTTGCTCTGGAGCACGGGCTGTGGCTCTGCCAACGCCCATGCCCCAGAATAACAAAGTCTTTTTGGTTCTTTTTCTTCAGAAAAAGAACTGCTTCACTTCGGAGTAAACCCTATGCCGAAATCCGTTCGTCCGCGGCGCTACAGCCACATGAATCTGGTCCTTGAAGATTATCAGGCCAGCCTTGATCATTTTATGAATGTTTTCGGCGCGGTTCATATTCTCGATATGGAGCGGCCGGTGTGGCACGCTTATCTGGTCGATATCGGCGGCGTCATTCTCGAGGTTTTCGTGCCGCCTGCGTTCATGTTGAATTCGCGTCACGGAGCGCATTACCTCGGCGTCGAGTTCGAGGCCGACATGGATGACGCGCGCGCGGCCTGCCCTGAGAACGGCGTGCGCATCATGCGCGACATTGTGGAGGCCATCCACACCAATCCGGTGGACGGCTTTGGCGTCGACTATGAATTTTACGGCGGTTCCTTTTACGAAAACAAACCGGCCTATCTGAAAACATTGGTCGCCCCGACAGCCTATTGGCGCGACGAACACCCGCTCGGCCTGGATTATCTGAAGGGCTACACCCAAGCGGTTTCCAATCTCGAGGCGGCAACCCGCTTCGCGCAAAATTTCCTCGGCGCGACCGTTGCCTACACAGCCGACCGCCCCGAACTCGCCGCCCGCGCCGTCGGTCTGCAGATTGCCGACATCGTCTGCGAGCTGCTCTCCCCTACCGGTCCCGGCGCTCTGCAGGATGAAATGACGCAACTCGGCCAGGGCATCCGCTCCACCGTTTTCCGCGTCCGCGATCTTGCCCAGGCCAAAGCATATTTTGCCGCCCGCAACATCGAACTCATCCCCGGCACCGCCCCGGGCAGCATCGCCATCCCCTCCGCCGCCAACCACGGCGTCCTCTTCGAATTCGCCGAGTAGGTTGAGCGGTTCTTTTTTAAAAAAAGGCTAAGCCGCCCGCGAACCAAAAATCCTTTTTGATCCTGAGCCGGGGCGTTGACGCCGCCAAAGCCCCTGCCTCAGCATAAAAAAGGTTTTGCGCCGCTTTTTTCAAAAGCGGCTTCTTTCCTAACCAAGTAACCGGAGCCGTAATGCAGTTAGAAATTTCAGAAGACCAACAGGCGATGCAAGACATGTTCGCCCGTTTTCTGAATGCGGAGAGCAGCATGGCCCGCGTCCGTGCCGCCTTGCCCTCCGGCTTCGACGCTGAACTCTGGCACGGCCTGGCCGCTCAAGGGGCGTTCGCCATCCGCGTACCTGAAGAAGCCGACGGTCTCGGCCTCGGCATTTTCGACGCCGGCCTACTCATGGAACAAGCCGGCCGCACACTGGCCTCCGGCCCGCTCGCCGAAGCCATCGTCGCAGCGCGCCTCCTCGCCCTAACCGACCCGCAGGACAAGTCCAACCTGCGCGACGCCATCGCCGCCGGCGAAGCGGTCGTGACGCTCGCCATGCACGACGCCTCGGAACAGCCGGAACAACTGGTTGCCGGCGGCGCCGTCGCCACAGCCGTCATCGCCCGTGAAGGCGCCAGGCTTTTCCTCATCCATCCCGGCCCGCAGCCCGGCGCCCATGAACGCTCCCTGGCCTCAACCCCCATCGACCGCCTCAACCTAGCCCTTGGCGAACGCCAGTTGCTGGGGGAGGGGCCCGGGATCATCGCCGCCCACAACGCCGCCATCGAGGAATGGAAACTTCTCATGGCGCTGGCGCTGACCGGCCTCGCCGCGGAATCCATCCGCCTCGCCGCCGCCTACGCTTGCGAGCGCCTGCAATTCGGCCGCCTCATCGGCAGCTACCAGGCCATCGCCCACCCGCTGGCGAATGCCATCGTCGAGGTCGACGCCGGGCGCCTCCTGGCCTGGCGCGCCATCCGCCTCATCGTCGACGGCGACGAAAAAGCCGGCGCCGCCATCTCAACCGCCCTTTGGTGGACCGCCACCGTCGCCGAGCGCGCGGTAACCCAGGCGCTGCACACATTCGGCGGCTACGGCCTGACGCTGGAATACGACATCCATCTCTACAACCTGCGTTCCAAAGCCTGGCCGCTGATCCTGGCTGATCCGGAATCACTGCTGGATGAAGCCGCCCGCCGTCGCTACGCCGGTGAGATCGCCGACCTGCCGGACGCCGGCCCCATGACCGTGGAATTCGGCCTCGGCGAAGAAGCCGAAGCGCTCGCCGCCGAAACCCGCGAATTCTTCGACCGCACGCTCACCCCGGAACTCCGCGCCAAAGCCCATTACTCGTTCGACGGCTTCGATCCGGAAGTACACCGCAAACTCGCGGAAGCCCGTCTCCTTTGCCCCGCCTGGCCTGAACATCTCGGCGGCCGCAACGCCAGCCCCTACGCCACCTTCGCAGCCCTCGACATCTGGCACGAAAACAACTGGACCACGCATGCCCGCGGCAACACCAACATCATCGGCTACGTCATGGACCTTTTCGGCTCCCCGCAGCTGAAAAGCGAAGCCCTCTCCCGCGTGGTGAACGGCGAGGCCACCTGCTGCCTGGGTTTCTCCGAACCCGCCTCCGGCTCCGACGTCTTCGCCGCCAAAACCCGCGCCGTCCCCGACGGTAACGGCTGGCGCATCCAGGGTCAGAAAATGTTCACCTCCGGCGCCGAATGGGCGGACTACTGCCTGCTCCTAACCCGCACCGACCCCGAAGCCCAGA
Source organism: Rhodovastum atsumiense (assembly GCA_026225115.1). Taxonomy (GTDB): domain Bacteria; phylum Pseudomonadota; class Alphaproteobacteria; order Acetobacterales; family Acetobacteraceae; genus Acidocella; species Acidocella atsumiense_A. The sequence continues at coordinate 833 of JAMFSE010000132.1, read as the reverse complement.
AACATCGCGGCCTCACCGTCTTCATCGTCCCAATGAAATCCGCAGGCGTGACCGTCCATGCCGTCCACACTTTTCAGGAAGAACGCACCAACATCACCTATTACGACAATGTCTATGTGCCGGACAGCTACCGCCTCGGCGAGATCGGCGACGGCATCGCCGTCATGACCGCCTCGCTCGGCATCGAGCAAGGCATGAGCTTCGTCGGCGAGCACGAACAAATGCTGCACGCCGCCGAACGCCTCTGCCGCGCCCGCATCGAAAACCCCGCGGTCCAGCGCCGCCTGACCCGCGCCGCCGCCAACGTAGCCGTCTCCGAACTTTTAAATTACCGCACCCTCTGGGTCACCGCCGAAGGCAGGCCGGACAACGCCGTAGGCCCCGCGTCAAAAATGTACTCCTCGGAAGTCTACCGCTCGGACTCAGCAGACTTATTAAACCTGACCGCCCCGGAATCCCTGGCCTTTACCTCTGCGGACGCCGCCTACATCAACCAATGCTTCCGCCACGCCCAGGTCGCCACCGTCTACGGTGGCACCAGCGAAGTCCACCGCAGCCTGATCGCGGAAAAGACCTTAGGTCTCCCAAGAACACGCTAAGGCAAGCACTTCTTTTTCTGAAGAAAAAGAAGCAAAAAGACTTTTTTAATCTGGGCCATGGGCGCTGTCACCATAGCGTCATTGCGAGCGAAGCGCGGCAATCCATCTTTTCCGCCCGGCAATGCAAGCGCGTTGTCACTGCCGCAGCCGAGCATAAAAAATCATATTCAGCTCATAGGCGCTGGCCACGCCAACGCCCATGGCCCAGCATAACAAAGTTTTTTGCGCCGCTTT
>JAMFSE010000021.1 GCA_026225115.1 Rhodovastum atsumiense | reverse complement strand
GGCGAGGTCGAGGTTCGGCGATGCAAAGGATTTAGAAAACTAGCTTTTCGCTTTCCTGCTGAAGGCTCGCTGCTTGCAGGCCGCGAAGCATTTCGCCGAAGGCCATGCGGTGGTGGGGGGTGGGGCCCAGGGATAGGATGGCTTCGCGGTGGGCGGCGGCGGCGTAGCCGGCGTTGCTGGACCAGCCGTAGCCGGGGTAGCGGGCGCAGAGGCGGGTCATCAGGCGGTCGCGGACGACTTTGGCGGCGATCGAGGCGGCGGCGATGGATAGGCTGATGCCGTCGCCGCCGATGATGGGGGTGCAGGGCATGGCGCAGCCGGGGGCGCGGTTGCCGTCCACCAGCACGTGATCCGGGGTTTGCGGCAGGCGGTGCAAGGCGCGGCGCATGGCCAGCATGGCGGCGTGCAGGATGTTGAGCTCGGCGATCTCGGAGACCGAGGCGGCGCCCAGCGCGATCACGGCGCCGGATTCTCGCAGACCCAGCAGCGCCAGTTCGCGGCGCTCGGCTGTCATTTTTTTGGAATCGTCGATGATTGCCAGCAAGGCGCGCGGCAGTTTTTTGGGGAGGATGACCGCGGCCGCGAGGACGGGGCCGGCGAGGGGGCCGCGGCCGACCTCGTCCACCCCGGCGACAACGCCGCCAATGCGCTTTTCATGCTTTCGATCAGGCATTTCGCAATTGTCCAAAAAACGCCTGGAGTATGGCACTGCATTCGGAGTCGCGCACGCCGCCGATGATTTCGGGCTTGTGATGCGTGGTGGGATGGCTGAAGACGCGCGGGCCATGCTCGACAGCGCCGGATTTTGGGTCATAGGCGCCGAAAATCAGTTTTTGGACGCGGAAGGCGGCGATGGCGCCGGCGCACATCGCGCAGGGCTCCAAGGTTACGCTCAGCGTGCAATCGGCGAGGAATTTGCGCTCCAGCAGGCGGGCGGCGTCGCGCAATACCAGCATTTCGGCATGCGCGCCGGCATCCGCCATGGCTTCGACCTCGTTGCCGCGGGCGGCGATGACCCGGCCCGTTCCGTCGATGATCGCGGCGCCCACAGGCACCTCGCCGCGGGCGGCGGCGGCGCGGGCTTCGCCCAAAGCGACGTCCATTCCTAGGCGCATTCCTAGGCGCATTCCTAGGCGCATACCGGAAATCGGGGGGTTATTCATGGCCAATCCTTGCCTCGGGTAGGGTCGCAGGTCTAGGTGCAGGCATGACCAAGCGCCCTCTCATCGGCCTGACGCTGGATGCCGAACAGCCCGGCGGCTACTCGAAATATCCATGGTACGCGCTGCGGCAGAATTATGTCTCTGCCATCTCTGCGGCCGGCGGACTGGCGATTGCCCTGCCGCATGAGCCGGAGCTGGCGGCGGATTATCTCGACCGGCTGGATGCGCTGATCGTCACCGGCGGGGCTTTTGACGTCGATCCGGCGTTGTACGGGGATAACGAGCGGCATCATACGGTGGAGCTGAAAGCCACGCGCACCAGCGCCGAGCTGGCGCTGCTGCAGGGCGCCATGGCGCGTGACATGCCGGTGCTGGGGATTTGCGGCGGCGAGCAATTGCTGGCGGTGGCGCTTGGCGGCAGCCTGATCCAGCATATTCCGGACAGTGTCGCCGATGCGCTCCCGCATGAGCAATCGACCTCGCATTACGAGCCCGGGCATAGCGTGAAAATTCTGCCCGATACGTTGCTGGCGCGGATCGTTGGCGCCGGCACCATGCAGGTCAATACCTCGCATCATCAGGCGGTGCTTAAACCCGGGCGAACCATCATCAACGCGATGGCGCCGGATGGGGTTATCGAAGGGATCGAGGATCCGGGACGACAATTCTGCCTCGGCGTGCAGTGGCATCCGGAATATCTGATCGATGCCGGCGATACCCGGATTTTCGAAGCGCTGATTGCGGCTGCCAATGTCTGAGCAAAAGCCGGCTGCCAACCCGGAACGGGGCGAGCGTATTGCCAAATATCTGGCGCGCGCGGGGATTGCCTCGCGCCGGGACGCCGAGCAGCTGATTGCCGCCGGCAAGGTGCGGATGAATAATCAGGATGTCACGCATCCGGCTGTTTTCGTCACCGAAGGCGATCTTGTCGTGGTCGACGGCAAGGCGGTGAGTTCGCCGGAGCGCACCCGGCTGTGGCGCTATCACAAGCCCGACGGGCTGGTTACGACGCATAAGGATCCTGAAGGCCGCAGCACGGTGTTTGAGAAATTGCCGGAAAGCCTGCCGCGCGTGATCAGCGTCGGGCGGCTGGATTTGACCTCCGAGGGTTTGTTGCTGTTGACCAATGACGGCAGTCTGTCGCGGCAGTTGGAGCTGCCGGCCACCGGCTGGCTGCGGCGCTACCGGGTGCGGGTGCATGGCGGCGTCGATCCTGCCAAGCTGGTGCGGCTGGCGGATGGGATTCGCATCGATGGCGAGCAGTTCGGGCCGATCGAGGCTTCGGTGGATTCGCGCCAGCGGGCCAACACCTGGCTCAGCGTTTCGTTGCGGGAGGGTAAGAACCGGGAAATCCGCCGGGTGATGGATCATCTGCTGCTGCCGGTGACGCGGCTTATTCGGGTTGCCTACGGACCGTTTCAACTGGGGAACCTCACGCGCGGGGCGGTGGAGGAAGTGAACGGCAAAATTTTGCGCGAGCAGATTCCCTTTTTGGCCAAGAAGTGATCGCTGGTGGCGGCGCCGCGTATTATTGCCGGAAAATATCGCGGGCGGGTGCTTAACGCGCCTGCTGGGCTTGCTACCCGGCCGACAAATGCGCGCGCGCGCCAGGCGGCTTTCGATATTCTGATGCATGCGCCTTGGGCTGGTCATGATTTTATCCAATCCGCGCGGGTGCTGGATGTTTTTGCAGGCACCGGGGCTTATGGGATTGAGGCTTTGTCGCGCGGGGCGCCGGCGGCCAGTTTCATTGAAAATAATCTTGCGGCGTTGACCGCTTTGCGCGCGAATATCGCGCTGTGCAAAGTGGAAGAAGTTGCAAAAATAATTACGGCTGACGCGTTGCATCCGCCTGCGGGCACGCCGCATGAATTGATTTTTCTTGATCCGCCTTATGCACAGAATCTGATCCCGCCGGCGCTGGCGGCGTTGTCAGCGGCGGGGTATTTTTCCCCCGCTGCGGTGTTTGTTGCTGAGCTGGGGCCGGAGGATGAATTTGCGCCGGTGCATGTTTTAAGTGAGCGGCAACATGGGAAGGCCAGATTAATATTTTGGTCGGACGAAGTTAGGTGATTGGGTCGTGACCTCAAAGATGGTGGGTAACGCTTCGCTCACCCACCCTACGGTTCAAGGGCGTGATGTCGCAAACGCCCGGGGCCCAGCATAAAAAAGTTTTTGCGCAGCTTTTTTCAAAAAGCTGCTGCTTATGCTGCCTTCAGAAACAGTGCGACGGTCAGGCCGAGGCCGATGGCGGTGATGCCGATGCGGAGCGCGGTTTCGTTGATGCGGCGGAGGAGAAAAACGCCGAGCTGGCCGCCGGCGATGGCGGCGATGGCGACGTAGAGCACGATCAGCCAGTCGACATGGGTTTTGGCGATGAAGATCAGCACGGCGATGGCGTTCATGACGCCGGAGAGCAGGTTTTTGGTGGCGCCCGCGTGGCGGACGGCGAGACCCGCGGCGGTGAGCGCCGCCAGCATCAGAATGCCGATGCCGCCGCCGAAATAGCCGCCATAGATGGCGATGCAGAATTGCAGGATGGCGGCGGTTCTGGGGCTGACCTGCGGCGGTGCGTCGGCGGCCCGGGCTTTGCGGAAAAAACTGCCCCAGGCGAAGACCACCGTGGCGAACAGGACGAGATAGGGGACCAGATGGGTGAAGACGGAGACCGGCGTCAGCAGCAAAAGAATCGCACCGAGCGCACCGCCCGTGAGGCTGAGGATGATCAAAGTGCGGATGGATAGGCCGGCTGCGCTGGAAAGCATCGAGCGGCCGGCGAAGGCGGTGGTGACCTGGCCGGGGAACAAAGCGATGGCCGAGGTGATGTTGGCCGCGCGCGGGTCCAGCCCGGCATAGAGCAAGGCCGGGAAGGTCAGGAACGACCCGCCGCCGGCCAAGGCGTTTTGTGCCCCCGCCACGAACGAGGCGAGGATCAGGACGACTAAGGCGAGACTCATGCGTTTTTGAGCAGCGCCTTCAGGGAGTCGGCCGGCGGCCGGGCACCGATCTGGCTGATGGCCAAAGCAGCGGCGGCGGCGCCGAGATTGCCGGCCTCGACGATAGATTTGCCCTGGGCGTAAGCGGTGAGGAAGCCGGCGGCATAGGCATCGCCGGCGCCGGTCGTGTCCCGCACCGTGGTTGGAACAGGGGCGATGGCGGTCTGGGTTTTGCCCTCTACAATCACGCTGCCCGCCTCGCTTTTGGTGAGGATGGCGAGCTTGACGTCATTGCCGGCATCGGCGGCGGCATCGGCGAAATCGTTGCGCTCATAGAGGCTGCAGATTTCGGCCTCATTGGCGAACAGGATGTCGATGCCCCCGGCGATCAGGCGGCGAAAGCTGTCGCGATGGCGGTCGACACAGAATGCGTCGGAAAGGGAGAGTGCGGTTTTGCGGCTGAAGCTGCGGGCAATTCTGACGGCTTCGGCAAAGGCGGTCTGGGCGGCGGGTGGGTCAAACAGATAGCCCTCCAGATAGGTGATGGCTGAGCCCGCGATGACGGTTTCGTCGAGATCGGGGAGAGAAAATTCGCCGCCGGCGCCGAGATAGGTGTTCATGGTGCGCTGGCCGTCCGGCGTGACCAGGATCAGGCAGCGGGCGGTGGGGGCGCCGGACAGCAGCGGCTTGGTCGGGAAATGCACGCCAAGGGCGGAAATATCGCGGCGGAAGGCGTCGCCCAGCGGGTCGGCCGCGACTTTGCCGAGGAAAGCGACGCGGGCGCCAAGGGCCGCCGCAACCGCGCAGCTATTGGCGACGGAGCCGCCCGATGCGGTCTGGCCGCCCTGCATTTCAGCGGTCAGGCGGGTCGCGGTATCGGCATCGATCAACGTCATGCCGCCCTTGGGCATGTCGTGGCGGGAGAGGAAGCTATCGTCGGTCAAGGCAAGCATATCGACGATGGCATTGCCGATGCCGGTGAGGTCAAAGCGGGGTTCTGACATGCTGGGATCCTGGTCCGATTATGCGTGGCGGTTAGCATCATGGGCGGGTTTTCACAAAGGCCGGTGTTGTCCGCCGGTGGTGGTGCGTGCTAGGCCGCGTTGCAGACCGCCTGTAAGGCGGTCGCCGCCAGAACCCATTGGCCTTAACAAAAAAGGGAGGTCGCGTGTTTAATCGCCGAAAACCTGATGATGCGAAGCCGGTCGAAGGCGCCCCGCAGCCCGATTTTCTACGGCCGCCCGGACCCGTTTCAGCGCCCGAAATTTTGCCGGAAGATAACGGGTTGGATGTGCCGCCCTTCCGCCCGGTGCCGCCGGATTTCACGACAGTAATACCTAAGGAGACCAACATGGCCCGTGCCCCGTTTTCGCCGAATCTTCCGCCGCCGCCCTCCACCGTGCTGCGCCCGCCGTCGGGCATGCCCGGGCCGCGCGAGGCCGCACCCCGGTCAGAAAATGGCGAGCGCCGGACCCTGGTCGTTGGCCGCGGCATCAGCGTGCAAGGCACCATTCAGGATGCCGAGCGGCTGGTGGTCGAAGGTACCGTGGAAGCGGCAATGACCAATGGCCTGGCCGAACTCGCCATCGCCAGCGGCGGTGTTTTCAAAGGCGAAGTGGAGGTCGATGAGGCCGAGGTCGCCGGTACGATCGACGGTACGCTGACCGCGCGCAATACGCTGATCATCCGCTCCACCGGCCGGGTGCTCGGCACCGCGCGCTGCCGCCGGCTGCAGGTGGAAGATGGCGGCCAGATCACCGGCCGGATCGAAATGCTGGGCGAAACAGCACCACCGCCGAAGACAGTGGAAGCCGAGTAAGAAAATAGGGAAGCAGTTCTTTTTCTGAAGAAAAAGAAGCAATACTCGTTCGATTGAGAAGCCAACATCGGTCGAACGCCGTCATGCCGGCGTAGGCGCCACGATAGAAAAGTCGTGGATGCCGGCCTGCGCCGGGATGACGGGGTGGCGTTTGCGTCGTCGCGCCCATGCCCCGGAGTCACAAAAGTTTTTTGGTTCTTTTTTTCAAAAAAGAACCGCTTTCCATTATTTTTTCTTACGCCGCTTAACGCCTGGCTTGCCGCTGTCCTGCACCATCATGATGGGGCCGGCGAGGATTAAGGCTGCGATGTCCCAGGTGGTGAAGTCGAGATTGGCGAAGCCTTTTTCGATGATCATGCTGGCCAATGCGCCGACCGCGAGCAGGTTGGCGGCCAGCAGGTCTTCCCAGGCCAAGGGCAAGGGTTTGTCTTTGGTCCAGAAGCGGAGGATGGCGGCGATGACGGGGATGATGAAGACCGGCATTGGGGCGTCGCGGTAGCGCGGGTCGAACACCAGCAGGGCCTGAAAGATGGCGGCGCTGATGAGGAAGATGGTCCAGAGCGAGTCATAGTTGAACAGCAGCCTGCCGCGGCGCAGCGCCGCGAATGTGGCGGCGGCCGGGGTGTGCGTGGGGAGCGGCTCGCCGGCGAGTATGGCGCCGGCGCGGCGGATGATGAAGAAGGCGAAGATTGCCTGCAGCGGAAGATTTACGACGGCGTCGAGGACCAGCCAGCCGGTGTAGAGCATCGGCAGGGTGCCGGCGCAGGCGATTGCGAAGGCATTGCCGAGCATGAAGGATGGGACGGCCAGGCGGATGTTGGAGAAGCCGGTGCTGGCGAAGAGGATGCTGCCGAAGATGGCGCCGAGAATGGCATACCAGAACCAGTCTGGATGTTCGACGACACCGCCGTTGAGCGGAAATTTCTGGATGCGATGCGCATTCCAGATGCCCCAGTTGGCCCCGGCGACGCCCTCATCGCGGTATTTCCAGGGCTGGTCGAAGGCTTCGATGAGGTTGTAATCGACGTTTTCCTGATCGGCGAGGGTGACGAACTGGCGCAGAAAAACCGCCTCGTTGACGCGCGAGGGGGCGGCGTCCTGGCGCCAGCGGCCGCGCGAGGGCCAGCCGGTCTCGCCGATTGAGATGATTTTGCCGGGAAATAGCTTTTTGAAGGCGTCGGTGGTGGTTTTGATTTGGGCGATGGCGGCCTCGGAATTGATCGGCTTGTCTTCCCAATAGGGCAGGAAATGGATCATCACGATGTCGACATGCGGGGCGATTTGCGGGAATTTGCGCCAGAAATCGGTGACGTCGGCGTAGGCGACGGGTTGTTTGACGCGGGCATGGACGTAGTCGATCTCGGCGATCAGGTCGTCCACCGAGAGGTCGCGGCGGAGCAGGACTTCGTTGCCGACGACGACGCGGGTGATGGTGTCCGGATGGGCGTTGGCCTCGGCGATGCCGGCGGCGATTTCCTTGGCGTTATCGGCGGGGTTGGCGCTGAGCCAGATGCCGAGCCAGACTTTGAGGCCGGCCTGCTTGGCAAGGTCGCCGATGTCGTAATTGCCCTCGAGGGAGGAATAGGTGCGGATGCCATTGGCCTCGGTTGCGACCAGTTTGAGGTCGGCGGCGACTTGCGCGCCGGTTGGATAGGATTTGGAGGCCGGCGATTGCCAGGCCTGGTAGGGCGCGTAGGATAGGGAGTTGAATTTGGCGCCCGGCATGGTGATGTCTGCTGCCTGGGGCTGGTTGGGCATGCGCCACATGAAGATGCCGAGGATGGAGAGCAGGACGCAAGCAATCAGACCTTTTTTCATGCACTGCCTCTAACCGGGCTGAGCGTTCAAAGGAAGGGAGCGGGTGATGGCGGTAGATGGGTTGAGCGATGGACAGGTTCGGGAGGTTCTGGCGGGTACCCGGCGGATTGCGCTGGTGGGCGCATCGAACAAGCCGGAGCGGCCGTCTTACGGGGTGATGCGGTTTTTGCTGGACAGCGGGTTCGAGGTGGTGCCGGTCAATCCGGGGCTGGCGGGGCAGAAATTGCTGGGGCAGCTGGTGGTGGCGTCCTTGGAAGCAGCGGCGCCGCTGGAGATGGTCGATTTGTTTCGCAATTCGGCTGAGGTGGGCGCGCCGGTTGCCGACGCGATCCGGCTGGGGGCGAAGTCGATCTGGATGCAGCTGGGTGTGGTGAATGAAGCGGCCGCGCAGGCGGCACGGGATGCCGGGCTTATTGTTGTGATGGACCGGTGCCCGGCGATTGAGATGCCGCGATTGGGGCTGGTTTAGCCCTTTCCGAAAATATCGTTGAAAATGCTGCCGGCGACCATGCCGCCGGTGACGCCGGTGGCGGTGGAGGCTATTTGTTCGCCGCCGAGATAGGGCGCCAAAGCATGGGCCAGGTTGGGCACCGTCATGCTTTGCAGCCAGACTTTGCCGGGGCCGGTCAGGCGGGCGATGAAGAGTCCGTCGGCGCCGAACAAGGCGTTGCGGATGCCGCGCATCAAGATGATGTCGAAATTCACGGAGTCCTGGAACATGCCGATATGGCCGGGATGGACCTGGATGGATTCTCCCGGGCGCAGGTCGAAGGTGACGCATTCGCCGCCGAGTTCGACGAAGGCGGAGCAGGGGCCGGCGAGTTTCTGCATGATGAAGCCGTTGCCGCCGAACAGCCCGGCGCCGAGCTGGCGCTGGAAACCGATGGAGAGATTGACCCCTTCGGTTGCACATAGAAACCCGTGCTTGTGGATCATGTAACTGTGGCCGGCCGGGATATCGACTTGCTGGATGGTCCCCGGAACTTTCGCTGAAAATGCAATCAGGCCTGGGCCGCCGGCTGGGGCGTATTCCGTCATGAACAGGCCGCCGCCGGAGAGCGCGCGGCTGATGGCGCCGAAGAGCCCGCGCGCGCCGGCGGTTTGCGTGGTGGTGTGCAGCTGCATGTTGTCGCTCATCCAGGAGAATTCTCCGGGCTCGGCGATGATTTTCTCGCCTGGGTCGAGCCCGATCTGCAGAACGGGCATCGTGCTGCCGGTGATGCTGTGTTTCATGCACGCCTCCATTTTTGCGGGTCGAAGCCGGTAGTCTGGCATTTGCCGAATTGCGCTGTCCTATGAAACTGCGCTGTCGAAAGTAACTATCCATAACCCGTTAACCAAATTCTAGGGCAACCTCTTAAATTTGATACAATCTAAACGTGCATTCAATAAAATAATTGACTTATTCTTGCGTAGGTTGTATTTCATGGAAATGTAAATGGAGGCTTCGATGAAGATTTTATCTTTTGAGACATTTATCAATAAAACAGACCTACTTACGCCTTTCCTAAGGTCGCGTCTCGCCATCGTTGATGAGACCAATGACAACGAGGAGGTGCTCGATCTGATAAAATTCTACGAATACGACGCCATCCTTCTGCGGCTCTCCGAGGAGCGGATCGGCGAGACGGAAATCATTCGAAAATTGCGCCTGGCGAAAGTGCGCGCCCCGATTGTGGTGTTATCCCGCGCGCTCACGGAATCCGCACGGTTGCGGGTTTTACAGGCCGGCGCCGATGATTTGATTGTGAACGCGCTGTCGCATGAGGAGGTGTTCATGAAGATCCAGAACCTGATCCGCCGAAGCCGGGGCTTTCAGGACAGTTCGCTCTGTATCGGAGCGGTTGAGATCAATATGAACGCCAAGAAAATCTTTGCCAAAGGCCTGCCGGTTACGCTCACCAAGAAGGAATACCAGATCGCCGAAATCCTGGCTTTGCGCAAAGGTGCGGTGCTGAGCAAGGAAGCGATCCTGGACCATCTTTACGGCGGTCTCGATGAGCCAAATCCGAAGATCATCGATGTATTCATCTGCAAGATCCGCAAGAAGCTGCAAATGATGGGCGTCAACGACTTTATTGAGACCAACTGGGGCCGCGGCTACATGGTCATCGACCATCGGCAGGATGCGGGTGCGGCGGCCCCGCCGATTGCGGCTCCGATGATGGCTGAGGTTGCTTAGTCGGACGATTCTGTACCGATGCCGGGCGTGACGCCTGCTTGCAGCCGGTGACTACCGCCTGGCATGAAGCGCTTGTATATGTCCCTTAGTTCGTCTTTTCGGCGGGGCGTGTATATTGGTTTTGCTTATCACACGGCAGGTTCCGGAAGCCGTCGCGGCGCGGGCTGAGCGAGAATTTTCGACCCGGGCGCTCGACATGCAGGGGAAATTCGATGCGGCGGTGTTGCTTGCGAACCTGGGCGGCGTTGATGCGATTTTATGTACGCCGGCGGATAGGTTCGATGCCGGGCTGATCGGGCAATTGCCGCAAACCGTGCGGGTAATCGGCACGTTCAGCGTCGGGCTTGAACATATCGACCTGGCGGCCGCGCAGGCGCGCGGCATTGCGATCTGCAACACGCCGGATGTGCTGTCGGTCGCGACAGCCGAACTCGCTTTGACATTGATGTTGATGGCGGCGCGGCGCGCCGGTGAAGGCGAGCGGCTACTGCGCGCCGGCAAATGGACCGGGCTCACGCCGACTTTCCATCTGGGCACCGGCGTTGCCGGTAAGGTGCTGGGTATTCTTGGCATGGGCAGGATCGGGCGGGAGCTTGCGGAAATGGCCCGTGGCTTGCGGATGCGTATTCATTATCGTAACCGGACCCGGCTGGACTCGCTGCTGGAGGCGGGGGCGATCCATCACGACGATGATGCGAGTTTCCTCGCCGCATGCGATTTTCTGTCGATCAATGTGCCGGGCGGACCGGCGACCCGGCATTGGCTGAACGCCGAGCGGATCAGCCTGCTCAGGCCGGGCGCGATCGTTGTGAATACCGGAAGGGGGACTACGGTGGATGACGCTGCGTTGACCGCGGCGTTGCGGTCCCGGCATGTCGCCGCGGCCGGGCTTGATGTTTTCAGCGATGAACCGGCGATTGATCCGGGTTATCTGGCGCTCGAGAATGTGGTGCTGCTTCCGCATATCGGCAGCGCCACCGTCGAGGCGCGGAATGCCATGGGGTTTCTGGCGCTGGACGGCATTGCCGCGGTCCTCGGCACCGGACAATCGGTGATATAGCGCAGGCCAATTCTGCCGAATTCAGAGATCCGGAACGATGGCCAGATGGCTGGAAAAGGCCTAAAGAAATGCTCAGATCGTATCGGCGATTATCGTATATCCGGCGAAACGCCGATCAGGCAAGAGGAAAAACAGCATGTCCCATGAAATGCAATTCTACATCAATGGCGAATGGGTTGACCCTGTGGTTCCGCACCCGTTCGATGTGATCGATCCTTCCACGGAAGAGGCTTACACGAAGATATCGCTCGGCACAAAAGCGGATGTGGATCTGGCGGTTGCCGCGGCGCGCACCGCGTTTGAGACGTTCAGCCAGACGACCAAAGCCGAGCGGCTGGAGCTTTTGAAGCGCATCCTCACCGCATATAAAGCCCGGTACAAGAATCTGGCGGACGCTATCACTCAGGAAATGGGCGCACCGACGCCGCTCTCAATGAGCGGGCAGGCGGGGATCGGCGTGGGGCATATTTCTAAAATAATCGAAGTACTGGAAAGCTTTGAATTCGAGCATTTGGAAGGTACCACCTTGATCGCCAAAGAGCCGATCGGCGTGGTGGGCATGATCACCCCGTGGAACTGGCCGATCAACCAGATTACCTGCAAGGTTTGTCCTGCCATTGCGGCGGGTTGCACGATGGTGCTGAAACCTTCCGAGATTGCGCCGATCGATGCGATTATTTTTGCCGAAATCATGCATGAAGCCGGCGTGCCGAAGGGCGTGTTCAACCTCGTCAACGGCGATGGTCCGGGTGTTGGCACCGCACTTTCGGAACATCCTGGTATCGATATGATTTCGTTTACCGGTTCGTCGCGCGCCGGCGTTCTTATCGCCAAGGCGGCGGCTGATACGGTCAAGCGCGTGCATCAGGAGCTTGGCGGCAAATCCGCCAATATTCTGCTTGATGACGTGGATTTTGATCAGGCCGTGGCCAAGGGCGTTGTGAATTGCTTCTCCAACACCGGCCAGTCCTGCAATGCGCCGACGCGGATGTTCGTGCCTGAGCAGGCCAATGCTCAGGCAAAAAACGCCGCCAAGCGCGCCGCTGAATCGATCAAGGTGGGTGCGCCCACGGCTGAGGGTACGCAGATGGGTCCGGTGGTCTCCGAAGTGCAGTTCAAGAAGATCCAGGATCTGATCCAGGCGGGTATCGATGAGGGTGCCACGCTGCTCACCGGCGGGACCGGCCGGCCGGAAGGGTTGAACCGCGGCTATTACGTGCGGCCGACGGTATTTGCCGATGTCACGCCCGATATGCGGATTGCCAAGGAAGAGATTTTTGGGCCGGTGCTCTCGATCCTGACCTATAAATCGGATGACGAGGTCGTGGCCGAGGCGAATAACACCGTCTACGGCCTGGCCTCCTATATTCAATCCGGCGATCCGAAGCGGGCGCAGGCGATGGCCAAAAAAATGCGCACCGGGAATGTCTATATCAACTATCCGGGGGGCGACATGGGTGCGCCTTTCGGCGGCTATAAGCAGTCCGGCAATGGCCGCGAATGGGGCAAATGGGGGCTCGAAGAGTTCCTGGAGATCAAGGGCGTAGTGGGCTACGAAGCGGCTTAGCGTAGGAAAATACTGGCCGCTTTTTTGAAAAAAAGCAGCGCAAAAAACTTCTGTTAATTTGGAGTGGGGCGTTGGCGCGACCGACGCCTTACTCCAATAAACAAAAGTTTTTTGGTTCTTTTTTTCAAAAAAGAACCGCTTGCCTTCATTCCAGGCGTTCGACCTCGCGCAGGGTTGGAAACAGCTTCATCCAGAGCAAGGCCACAAGAACGGAACCGGCGCCGCCTAATACGGCGGCCGGCATTGCGCCCAATAGGGCCGCGGTAAAGCCGCTTTCGACTTCGCCCAGCTGGTTGGAGGCGTTGATGAACAGGAAGTTCACGGCGCTGACGCGGCCGCGCATGGCGTCCGGCGTGGCGAGCTGCACCAGGGAGAGCCGGATGACGACGCTGACCGTGTCCGATGCGCCCATGATGAACAAGGCAAATAACGAGAGCACGAACCAGCGGGACAGGCCGAAGACGATGGTCGCCAGGCCGAAGGCGATGACGGCCTGAAACATCCGCATGCCCACGCGCCGGGTGAGCGAATGGCGGGTGAGCCAGAGCGTTGTCAGCAGCGCACCGATTGCGGGCGCGCCGCGTAATATTCCCAGGCCCCAGGGGCCGGTGTGGAGAATATCGCGGGCGTAGATCGGCAGCAGGGCGGTGGCGCCGCCGAGCAGTACCGCGAACAGATCGAGCGAGATGGTGCCGAGGATGGCGGGATTGGCCCGTACGAAGCCGACACCGGCGAATAATGATTTGAAGGTCGGCGGTTCTTTCGGCGCGACCGGGCGATCCATCCGGATCATGCCGTTCAGCACACTGGCGATCAGCCAGAGGATGGCCATGATGACGTAGGGTGCTTCGGGCGAGATCGCAAAGGCGAAGCCGCCGATGGCGGGGCCGATGATGGTGGAGAACTGGAACGCGCCGCTGGATAGTGCGGTGCCTTTTTGCAGCAGGCCCTCCGGTACGACGCCGGGCAGCATGGCCGAGCTGGCGGGGCTGCCGAAGGCTCGGGCCGCGCCGAAGACCGCGCCGGCCATAAAAATCTCGTCGACGGTGAGCCAATGCGCGAAGGTGCCCCATGCCAGAATCGCTGCCGTCAGCGCTTCGATGATCTGGCACCATTGCAGGACCTGTTTGCGCTCATAGCGATCGGCGGCGTGGCCGGCGGCGAAGGTGAGCAATGCCATGGGAATGAATTGCCACAGGCCGATCAGGCCAAGGTCGAACGCGCTGTGGGTGAGGGCGTAGACCTGCCAGCCGACGGCCACCGCGCCCATTTGATAGGCCAGCGTGGAGAAAACGCGGCCCAGAGAAAAACAAACGAAAGGCTGATGGCTTAGGAGTAATTTTGCGCTCGGCGGGGAAGGGGCTGTGGTGTCGGAAGCCATGTTTCCGCTATACCATGCGCCCCTTCCCCTGCCAGAGGTTTACGCCATGGCTGCCAGACTGAAAGCGCCATTACCCGCTGTAGCGGCTCACCAGGTGAAAAGGCTGGTGACGCGGGAGATCAGCTTGGCCGGCAAATAGGGGACGCCGGGATGGACGTGATAATAGGGATGGCCGCGGGGCAATTCCCAGCCGTGATACCGCGCCCGTTCGGCTTCATATTTTGCGCGCCGTGGGCTGATGGGGCGCGGATAATTGCTGATCATTTTGTTCAGCGGTTCCGGATCATTCGAGTCTATCTGGGCCATGACTTCATGCCTTTCCAAAGTCTCGCTCGGTGACCGGTAATACTACGCGTGCCGGAGCGATGCAATATCGAAACGTCAAGCTGAGGTTTTCGGCATAACTATGGCGAGCGGCGCCTTGCATTTTTTCAGGCGGAATTATTAAACTATTTATAATTCGTAACCCGGGTCGATAATGTTCTTGGAAAGTTCAAGTAAGAACTTATCGAACCAGAATATGCGGGTACAGGTTGAAACTTTATCGTGCTGGTTGTTGTTCCCCTGTTTTTGCAATAAAAAGTTGTGGCCGGCCGGATGTTGCGCTCAGAATATTGGCCAGGCATGGCGGAGAAATGACCTTAACTCATTCCCACCTTGGCGTTTGGGCGAAGGATTTTTTTCGCCAAGGCAATTGGCTTGGTGATGATGTCAGGCAGGATGTTATGGCAGAAGGCCAATTTTCGGACGTAGGTCTCAACATGCCAATGCGCCTGCGATCCCTTGGGGAAATGAACCATATCCCCCGGTTTCAGCGTTCGCGCCTTTGGCGTGCCGCCAAATAAGGTTACGCTTCCCTCCAGGATGTATACCGTTTCGTCGAAGGAATAGAACCAGTTGAATTTGCCCGCGGTGCAGTCCCAGGTGCAGGTCCAAGCGGATCCGTCGCTGCCTACGGCCAGAACATGAACCCGGGCGTTGGGTGCGCCCTCCAAAATCCAGGTCGGATTGATCGGGTCACTGGCAAGTGTGGGGCTTGATGAAAAAAAAGCGACTTCGGGAGTTTCTTTCAAACGAGGGATCCGCCTTTTGGGTGCTGGCCGCAGCGTAATCGCCTTGCGGCTAACAATTGGTAAACGTCATGACAGCGTACCGTCCAAGACAACGTACACGCATGGTCACGATTCGCTAGAGCGAGCGTTACATTAAGAACACCTTACGTTGCGGCGGTGACTGATCCCTGCGGGCAAGACGCCTGGGTGTCAGCCTTCGCCCTGCGGCCGCTCGAAGGCGTCCTTGCCATCGAAGCTTTGCAATTTCTCGATATGCATCCACGAGAATTTCGTGCCGATGCGCTGCACGAGATAGCTTATTTCCGGCTGGCCGTTGGCGCTGGAATGGTCCAGGGGGATCGGATGCTTCAGCATGAACCGGCAGGCGAAATGATCGACCAGGAAGGTCTGGCCGCCGGTCGGCGGGTAGACCTGCACGCCGCGGTTGGAGACGCCGTTCAGGCGGAAGGGCGTGTCTTCGGCAATCATCTCCAGGGCTTTGCCAAGTTCCTCCGACCGCAGGTCGGTTTCGAGAAATACGTCGATGCCGACGAGTTCGCGGGTATTCGGCTCGCTATGCGCGGTCAGCTCCGGCCATGCCGTCAGCTCGATCTGTTTGTAATTACGTGACGGCAGATTTGACGTGCGTCCGAGATTGGCGATCAGCTGGTCGGTGAATGCCGCCGTTCCGACGCCGTGCCCGCGCGGAGAAAGATCGCCGGTGAGGTTCTTGCCTTCAGCCAATGTGATGAACAGCGCCTGCTCGATTGTCTCGGCCACGTCGAAGGCGGAGATGTGCCGCAGCAGCATGATGGCGGCGCTCAGCAGCGCGGTGGGATTGGCCAATCCCTTGCCGGCAATCTGCGGCGCCGAGCCGTGCACCGCTTCGAACATGGCTGCGTGGTCGCCAAGGTTTGAGGATGGGGCGATGCCGAGGCCGCCGACCAGGCCGGCCGCGAGGTCGGAGATGATGTCGCCATTCATGTTGGAGGTGACGATGACGTCGAACTGCTCGGGCGCGATCACCAGCTGATGCGCGCAGTTGTCGATGATGATGTGATCCTGTTTGAATTCCGGAAATTCCGGGCCGACCTTCTCGAACATGCGCTTCATCATGCCTTCGGTGAGTTTCATGATGTTGGCCTTGGTGGCGCAGGTAACCTTTTTACGCTCTTCGGCTTTGGCCACCGAGAAGGCGGCGCGGATGATGCGCTCGCAGCCGGGTGCGGTCATCAATTTCAGGCATTGGGCGACCGAGGTGGTCTGCATATGCTCGATGCCGGCGTAAACGTCTTCAACATTTTCGCGAATGATCACCATGTCGATGCCGCGGCCGGTGAATGGCGTGATGACGCCGGGTAGTTCGCGCACCGGGCGGATATTGGCATAGAGTTCGAAATACTTTCGGAGCGTGACGTTGGCCGATTTGCCGCCGAAGCCGACCGGTGTTTCCAGCGGGCTTTTGAGTGCCAGGCCATTGCGGGTGATGCTGTCCAGCGTCTCGCGGGGCACGCCGGTGACTGAGCCCTTTTTGAAAACCTCGGCGCCGGCTTCGGCCATCTCCCATTCGATCGGCGCCCCGCCCGCTTCGAGCACCCGCATTGTCGCCTGCATCACCTCCGGACCGATGCCATCGCCGGCTAAGGCGGTTACTTTGGTTTTGGCGAGGTTTGCATCCATGGCGGGGATCCCAGAGCTGTGACTGGACGAAGCTTATAGGCGTGATCCGTCAGCGGCGCTACCGCATTGCAGCATATCAGCTGTGGACGGGATTCACGCTTGGCAGGTGCCAATGCAGATGAATTGCGAGCATGCGAACGATAAAGCAGGCGATGAAGCCAAAAAATGCGGCGGGTTTTGGCCGCAGCCCGGCCCGGCGAAGCAGCACCAGGATGATTGAGCCGAACAACGCCGCGGTTGCGTAGATATCGGTACGCAGCACTGCCGGAACATGGGTGAGCAGCAAATCCCGGAGCGCGCCGCCGCCGACCGCGGTGATGGTGCCCATCATGGTTGCAATGAACGGCGAAATTCCGAGCTCAAGCGATTTTTCGGTGCCGGCGACGGCAAAAATCGCCAGCCCGGCGGCATCCAGCGACAGCAGCGCCAGATGCGGAACGGCAATCACCTGACGGTAACATATGAAGGTTAAAGCGCCGCCGGTAAGCGCCAGCGTCGCGTAGCGCCAGTCCCGCAATGCGGCTGGCGGCGAGGCGCCGATCAGAACGTCACGAATGATGCCGCCGCCAAGTGCGGTGGAAAAACCCAGGACCAGAACGCCGAGCAGATCGAGATTTGCCTGGATTGCGGCGAGCGCGCCTTCGATGGCGAAAATAAATGTGCCGGTAATATCGAGCCCAACGACGAGCGGGTTTTGTTTCGCCGGCATCCAGTGTTCCGCTTCCGTTAATTGCTGCCTGGAAGATGCTCGTTCAACCTTGGCATCAGTTCGACCAGATTGCAGGGGCGGTGGCGGTTGTCGAGCTGGTAGACCAGAATATCGTCCCAGCCATCCTTCACCGCACCGGTGCTGCCGGGCAAGGCAAACAAATAGGTGCCGCCTGCAACACCGCCAATGGCGCGGGATTGCATCGTCGAGGTGCCGATTTTCTGATAGCTCAGCATCCGGAATAATTCACCGAAACCGTCGATGGTTTTGTCCAGCACGCGGGCAAAGGCTTCCGGCGTTACGTCGCGGCCGGTGATGCCGGTGCCGCCGGTACTGATTACGGCATCGATATTTTTATCGGCGATCCATGTCCGCAGCTGGCTTTCCAACAATCCGGCATCGTCCTGCACGATTGCGCGCGCCGCAACGCTATGGCCGGCGGCGGTAATGCGTTGCGCCAGAATGTCGCCGGAGCGATCGTTGCGCAGATCGCGGGTGTCGGACACCGTGAGGACGGCGATATGGACCGGAATGAAATTGCGGGGCTCAGTGGTCTGGGACATTCAAAAGAGAGTAGCGCAAAATTGCCGCAGGGCAATGAGGTTCCAGTGAAGTGCCCGCGCTAGTGAATGGAAGCGACGGCGCTGCGATTTTCCAGCTGCGGGAAATTACCTTCGGCGATGTCGTCGAGGCTGTCCGGTTTCAGGCCGATCTCTTCGGCGTAGATCCAGCTATCCGCCAGCACCTGATGCACGAAGCGGCGGACGCCGGCATTGGGAATCGTTTCGATAAACACCAAAGGATCGCTGTCCTGCTGCAAAGCGTTATACCAGGAAGCGGCGGCGCCTGGGCCGGCGTTGTAGCTGGCGAGAATGGCCAGCAGATTTTCGTTAATCCCTGGCTGCTCGCCAAGGTAATGAATATAGCCCTGGCCGAGTGCGAGATTGGCGGAGGGGTTGCTGATAACGCCGGAGATGCCCTGGTTGCGGGCAATGAAATTCGCCGTCACCGGCATTAACTGCATCAGGCCGCGGGCGCCGGCGGGCGATACCGCGGCGGTGTTGAAACCGGATTCCGTACGCGTCAGCGCATAGACCAGCGACGGGTCGATGGTGAAGCCGCCGGTTGGGTGCATGGAAGGCAAGGGCAGCCGCGCATCCGCGAGTTCATTGCCGGCATTGGGGATCTGGCCGGCGATGGCGATTGCCACATCCACCAGCCCGGCGCGGGCTGCGACCGCCATCACCGAATGGCCGAAATCCGGGTTGTTCTGAATGCTGGGCCACAGCGTCCGCAGCGCCAGTTCCGCCTGTTCGGTCTCCCCAATTTGCAGCAAAGCAAAGGCAAGATGGCCGTCGGGCGTTGCATCCACGGCGATGATATCGGCTTCCGTCAGTGTGGCTGCGATGCCGGTCGGGCCAAAGCCTTCGCCCAGCAGCCGGCCGGCCAGCATGCCGTAGAAGGTATCGCTGGTGGCGGATGCCTGGCGCAGCCAGTTTAGATAATCCTCGGGCTGCTGCAGGCGCAATGCCGCCCGGGCCGACCAGAAATCCGCGGCGGCGCGGTCATCATCGGAAATATTGTTCATATTCGCGGCGCGAATGAACAAGGGCTGGGCTGTGCTGATATCGCCGCGCTGCCAGTCGTTCAGACCGGACATGAAAATGCGGCGCCAGGCGTTGCCGTCGCATTGCAGCGAGGGTTTTGCGGCGGCGCCGGCGACCATCGTCACCTCCGGCAGCAGCGCGGGCTGCGGGGCGGCGGGCAGGCTGGCGTGCCGGGGGGATTTTTTTGCAAGCAGCGTGTAGATGGCGGGCGCGGAGGGCTGCGTGGCGTATTGCGCCATCCAGGCCGTGAGTTCGGCAATGGAGCTGATGTAATTATCGCTCAGATACCGCTGCGCAAGAATGGGGCCGACCAGGCTGGCGTCATCCAGCCGGCTGATCAGCGTGTCGGCTTCACGCATGTGGCCTTGCGTCTGCAGGGTCAGAATGCGGCCGTATTGCGCGACGGCGCTGGGCGGCAAGGGCTGCGGCAGAATGACTTCCTCATCCGCAGACGGCGCGTTGCGCGGCACCGCATAGGCGACGGAATCACCGGGCTCGGCGCTAACCGGCGCGGCAGGGGGTGAATTTGTGCCCGGACCTGACCCAGAGTTCTGGGATCTTGCCCAAGCAGCCGTGACGGGCACGGTGTTCAGGGCAATTAACGCTGCCAGGGTAAGACCCAATTTGGCGGCATCCAGGCGGGCGAGCGTTTGGAGAGCTCCTCGCATGCGCTGAGCCGGTACACACCGGCCGCGGGATAGGCAAGTGCCGAGTGTGAGATTGTTGCACTTTTTTTAGACAGGTTTAATGGTTTCCGGCGGTTAGCAGCGTATTTTTCGTTCAAGATTGCGCGATTGTAATGTTCAAACCATTGTTTTCATTCGATCTGCGAGGGCGATGAGGTCGAGCCAGGCCTCCCGCTTGGCGCTGGGCGTGCGCAGCAGATAGGCCGGGTGGTAGGTCGGCAAGGCAGGTATGTTTGCCTCGGAAAACGGGATTTCCAGCGCCCGCCAATGGCCGCGCAGGCGCCGGATGCCGCTGTTGCGGTCCGGCGCCGGCAGCATGGCCTTGGCCGCGGTGGCGCCCAGCAGGACCAGGCATTCCGGTTTTATCAATGCAATGTGGCGATGCAGGAACGGCAGGCAGACCGCGATTTCGCTTTCGGTCGGCGCCCGGTTTCCCGGCGGACGCCAGGGCACGACATTGACGATCCGCACCAGGGTACGGTCGAGGCGGACGCTTGCCAGCATTTTATCCAGCAATTGGCCGGCAGGACCAACGAAAGGCCGGCCGGCGCGGTCTTCCTCGGCGCCCGGCGCCTCGCCGACCAGCATGATTTTGGCGTTCTCGGCACCATCGGCGAAGACCAGCTGGGTGGCGGTTTCGCTAAGCGCGCAGCCGGCGAAGCTGGCCACCGCCGTCTTCAGCGCCTCCAGCGTGCCGCAGGCGGCCGCGATCCTGGCGGCTTCCGCTGGGCCTGCCAGGCTGGGGCTTGGGGATTTGGGCCTGGCTGCCGCTTTGGCGGGCGTTGGCGTTGGGCTGACGGCGGTGGCTAAGTTGCCGGCTTGGGTGGTTTTGACGGCCAGGCGGTTCTGCGGCGCGTCGAGCAGGATTTCGTCGGCGCCCCATTCGATTTGCAGCGCAATTTGCAGCCGCAATAATTCCAAACTGTCCATACTGGCATAAGGAGCGGGGCGTGGACTTTACGCAAGGGGATGCCGCTCCTTATAGGAATAGGACACGCAGTCATTCAGGAGTTGATAAAAAATGTCAGAGCAGCTTGACCCCCGGGAGAGCATGGAATTCGACGTGCTGGTCGTCGGCGCCGGCCCGGCGGGGCTGTCGGCCGCGATCCGGTTGAAGCAGCTCAATCCGGAGATTTCGGTCTGCGTGGTGGAAAAAGGCGGCGAGGTCGGCGCGCATACGCTGTCTGGCGCGGTGCTGGAACCGCGGGCGCTGAAAGAGCTGTTTCCCGATTGCGATCCCGGGCTGATCCCGCTGGCGACGCCGGTGACGGAAGACCAGTTCATCTATCTCACCGAGACCAAGGCGTTTAAATCGCCGATTACGCCCAACACCATGCATAACGAGGGCAATTACATCGTCTCGCTCGGCAATGTCGTGCGCTGGCTGGGCCAGCAGGCCGAGGAAGCGGGGGTGGAGATTTATCCGGGTTTTGCCGCCGCCGAGGTGCTGATTGACGGCGGCCGGGTGGCCGGGGTTGCCACCGGCGATATGGGCATCGGCAAGGATGGCGCCGCCACCGGCAATTTCCAGCGCGGCATGGAGCTGCGTGCCACCTATACGATTTTCGCGGAAGGCTGCCGGGGGTCGCTGTCCAAGCAGTTGATGAAGAATTTCAATCTGAATGCGAATAACGACCCGCAGACCTATGGCATCGGCGTCAAGGAGCTTTGGGAAGTAACACCGGAGCATTTCAAAAAGGGCCTGGCGATCCATACGCTGGGCTGGCCGTTGAAATCCGACACCTATGGCGGTGCGGCGATTTATTTCTTCGGCGAGAATCTGATGGCGTACAGCTTTGTCGTTGGGCTGGACTACACCAATCCGTTTCTCTCGCCGTTCCAGGAGATGCAGCGCTATAAAACGCATCCGGCGATCAAGCCGTATTTCGAGGGGGCGAAACGCATCTCCTACGGCGCCCGCGCGTTGAACGAAGGCGGTTTTCAATCGCTACCGAAACTGACCTTTCCGGGCGGCGTATTGATCGGCTGCGCGGCGGGGACGTTGAACGTGCCGAAAATCAAAGGCACGCATACCGCAATGAAATCCGGCATGGTAGCGGCGGAAGCGATCGCCGGGGCGCTGGCCGGCGACCGGCCGGATGAGGTGACCGCCTACCCTGAGATGCTGAAGGAAAGCTGGGTCTGGCCGGAGCTGCATGCGGTGCGCAATATCCGTCCGGGCTTCGCGAAATTCGGGCTTTGGGGCGGGCTGATCAATGCCGGGCTGGAGGCGTATATTTTTAGGGGAAAAATGCCGTGGACGCTGAAAAATCATAACGATTATGATCATTTGCAGAAAGCCAAGGATGCGACGCCGATCAACTATCCCAAGCCCGATGGCAAGCTGACCTTTGACCGGCTGTCTTCGGTGTTTATTTCCAACACCAATCATGAGGAAAACCAGCCGGCGCATTTGACGCTGCTGGATCCGGCCAAGGCGATTTCGGTTAACTGGGATGAGTATCGCAGCCCGGAGACGCGGTATTGTCCGGCCGGGGTGTATGAGATTGTCGGCGAGGAGACCGGCAATCCGCAATTGCAGATCAACGCGCAGAACTGCGTGCATTGTAAGACCTGCGACATCAAGGACCCGACCCAGAACATCAACTGGGTGGTGCCGGAAGGTGCGGGCGGGCCGAATTATCCCGGCGGGATGTAGGACGGCATGACACGAATCGGCATCGCCGGGATTTCCGGGCGGATGGGGCAGATGCTGGCCGAGGAGGTGGCTGCCGCTGCCGTGCTGGTGGGCGGTATCGACCGGCCGGGGGTGGACGCCAAGGGGGCGAAACTATTTGCCGATATCGTCGCTTTGGCCGCCGCCTGTGATCTGGTGATCGATTTTACCCATGCCAGTACGGTGGGCTTGCATGCCAAGGCTTTGGCCGCCGCGGGGGTTGCCTGGGTGCTGGGCACTACCGGGCTATCCCCGGAGGACGAAGCCGCCGTGGCCGAGGCTGGGACCAAAATCCCCGTCATTGCCGCGCCGAATTATTCCGCCGGGGTCAATTTGATGTTTGCGCTGGCTGAGCGGCTTGGCGCCGCCTTGCCGGCAAATGCCTATGACGCCGAAATTCTCGAGATGCATCATCGGCAGAAGGTGGATGCGCCTTCCGGCACTGCGCTCGGGATCGGCCGGGCGGTGGCTGCCGGGCGCGGTGTGGCGCTGGAAGATGTTAAGGTTTCCGGCCGCGACGGGGAGACCGGCGCGCGCAAGGACGGGGAGATCGGCTTTGCGGCGTTGCGCGGCGGCCAGATCGTCGGCAGCCATATTGTTTCATTTACGGCGGCGAATGAACAGATTTCGCTGAGCCATCACGCCTTCGACCGCAGGACCTTCGCCGCCGGCGCGGTGCGTGCGGCACTTTGGCTGCGGGACCGGCCGCCGGGCCGATATACCATGAAGGATGTTTTAGGGATTTAGGGTCATTCGGGAGGAACCGGGCCGGACTTGACCCCTCGCGCCATTTCCGCCATCCCCCTCCGCCGAATTGCTGAAATTAGAGCCCATTTTCGAGGATATTTTGATGCGCGACAAAGGTGAGTTTCTGTTCACGTCGGAATCGGTTTCCGAAGGCCATCCGGATAAGGTTGCCGACCGGATTTCGGATACGGTGGTGGATGCCTATCTCGGTTTGGACCCCTTTGCTCGGGTTGCCTGCGAAACGCTGGTGACCACCAACCGCATTGTGCTGGCCGGGGAGACCCGCGGGCCGGCCATCTCCGCTGAGCATCTGACCGAGCTGGCGCGGTCCGCGGTGAAGGATATCGGCTACGACCAGCCCGGGTTCTCCTGGCGCAACGCGGATGTCAGCGTCTATTTGCATGCACAATCCGCCGATATCGCCGTAGGTGTCGATGCCGCCGGGAATAAGGATGAGGGTGCTGGCGATCAGGGCATCATGTTCGGCTATGCCTGCTCGGAGACCGAAGACCTGATGCCGGCGCCGATTTACTACTCGCATCTTATTCTGCGCCAGATATCGGAACTTCGCCGCGCCGGTGACAGCCGGGCCGCCGGGCTGCAGCCGGACGCCAAAAGCCAGGTGACGCTGAAATATATCGACGGCAAGCCGGTGGGCGCCACCTCGGTCGTGGTTTCCATCCAGCATGATGAAGGCATTTTGCAATCTGCCATCCGCGACCAATTGCGGCCGATCATCAAGGCGGCGCTGCCAGAGGGGTGGATGCCGCCGGAAGAGGAACTTTATACCAATCCTACCGGCAATTTCGTCATCGGCGGTCCGGATGGCGATACCGGGCTGACCGGGCGGAAGATCATCGTTGATACCTATGGTGGGAGCTGCCCGCATGGCGGCGGCGCTTTTTCCGGTAAGGACCCGACGAAAGTCGACCGGTCCGCGGCCTATGTATCCCGCTACCTTGCCAAAAACGTGGTGGCTTCCGGTCTGGCCGAGCGCTGCACGCTGCAGCTCAGCTACGCCATCGGCGTCAGCCAGCCGCTTTCGCTCTATGTCGATCTGCATGGCACCGGCAAGGATGTCGATGAGGTGAGACTGGCAAGTACCTTGCGCGAGCTGGTCAATCTGACGCCGCGCGGCATTCGCGAACATTTGCAGCTTAACCGTCCGATCTACGTGCCGACCTCGGCCTTTGGGCATTTTGGGCGGACGCCGGATCCGACACTCGGCAGCTTTACCTGGGAAAAAACCGACCTGGTCGACGCGTTGAAGACCGCGTTTGGACGTTAAGCCGCCGCCGGATCGGCTATATGGGCGGATTAAGGGGAAGGCGCTGCGGCCGCGTCAGGAATGGCTGCTGGCGCATTTTCTGCCGCGGGTGCATTGGCCGGAAATTCCGTTTTCCGAAGGTTTAGGCCAGACCTGGCTTGAAGTCGGGTTCGGCGGCGGAGAGCACGCGCACGCGCTCAGCGTTGCCAATCCGGGCGTTGGCATTATCGCGGCCGAAGTGTTCGAGACCGGTATCTGCTCGCTGCTGTCCCGCCTGGCGGCGGATGAGGTGACGGATCCGGTGCCGCCGGCGAACCTGCGGCTGTTCACCGATGACGCGCGGCCGTTGATCCGCGAGAGGCCGGATGCGAGCCTCGCGAAACTGTTCCTGATGTTTCCGGACCCCTGGCCGAAGGCGCGGCACGCGAAACGGCGCTTTGTGCATCCGGAAATACTGGGTGAGGTTGCGCGCGTGTTGGTGCCTGGCGGCGAATGGCGCATCGCGTCCGATGATCCGACGTATCAGGATTGGACGGATGAAGTGCTGGCGGCGCAGTCGCTGTTCAGGGTGGCGGAGCGAACCGAGAGTCGGCCTGAGGGCTGGCCGCCGACGCGCTATGAAGCAAAGGCGATCAGCGCTGGGCGGCAACCGGTTTATTGGTCTTTGCTGAGGGCTTGAGTTTTTTGCATTGGTTCGATCGGGATGGTTTGCGTTTTACCCTGTTCTATCAAGGATAAACCGGCTGCGCCGGCGCCTTCGGCGTCCTTGACAGAACTGCGTAAAACCCAAGGTTTGCTTTGATCGACAAATGCACGGTTCACAATGACAAAAGCGAGTAACGGCGAGAGGCGGTGGCTACGGGCCTTTCCCATTGCGTCATTGCGAGGTGGCGTAGCCGACGAAGCATTCGATTTTTTTGAATTTCCGGCAGGACGATGGATTGCTTCGCTTCGCTCGCAATGACGATGAGCGGCCGGACGGCTTAGCCTTTGGGCGCGCAGCTTTGGTGCAAAATCTCGACGATTTTCTTGGATAACGCCTGCATTGTGGCGGGGGTGATGAGGTCTTCGCGGTATACCGTGTTGGCCACGAGCCGGTTGCCGTAGATGGTGATCGAACAGTTCGGGAAGGGTTGGCCGATTGCGGTTGCGTAGTCGAAGCCCAATGGCTGCAGGACCGCAATCTCGTCATGGAACGCGACCACGCCCATGTCCGAGAGGTTGAAGGCGATGGGTGCGGTTTGCGGCGTGCCGAAACTCTGAGGATAGTTCAGGTATTCCTGCAGAATGCGGCCGTCGGCGGTGGCGCCGCGGATGTCGGTCTGGATCATTTTTGCGATCGCAAAAATCGATTGCTCGATATTGTCGATCGCGGTGAAATGGCCTGTCACCGCGGTGAAAACGAGATCGCAGGAGATATGCGGCTCCAGGCGCCGGCGCATGTCGACGGTGTGGCGTAGCAGGATTTTATGGCCAGCTGCGCCGGCGAGGTCGCGGATCGCAAGCACGAATGCGGCGGTCAGGATGGAATGCAACGTGACATCATGGCTGCGGCAAGTGGCGAAGATTTCCGGCACGCTGTCGGCCTCGATGACCCGATGTTCGTTTCGATAACGGGGGGCGGAGGACTCGGCCAGCCGGGGCAGGCGGATGAAATCGGCGTCCGGGTTCGGCAGTGCGGCGGGAAGCCGGGGAATTGGCGAGGCCAGGCAATGTTCGACGGTGGGATCGATACTTTCCGGGAATGGCTGCGGTTCGGCCGGCGGGGTAATGTGGCGGACGGCGCAGTCGCAGAAATGGAGGAGGGAAGAATGGATGGCGACCAGCGCGGTCGCGTCCGCGATTGCGTGCGAGCTGAGCATCAGGATGTCGAAGCCGGCAGCGTCGGCAAGGACATGAATTGTGTAGGGAGCGGCTGTGAGATCCAGCGGACGATGCAGCGCTTCCTGGTAGAGTGTTTCGAGATCGTTGGTGGCTCTGTCGAGCCAGACAAAAGCTTTGATCGAGGATGACGCGCGTTCGACGAAATGCTCGCCCTCAAGTGCTGCGCGCAGGATCGGGTAATGCGCTTCGAGTGCCGCGAGCGCGATTTCAAATTGGTGCTGCGTAATCGCGCCGAGTGCCGCACTGTGACTGATGACCTGTGTGTGCGCGCGGATATAGACGGCTTCCGTGGACGAGAGCCTCCGGAAGCGTCTGTTTTCAGCGTCGCCAGTCAACGTCGCCAATGCGGCCAAAAGAGCAGGACAACGACGACGAGGACGATGAACCAATGCCACAGCTGCAGATTGATCGGCTGCTGAAACGTCAGCAAATTTACCCAGTTTTGTCCCATTGACCTGCCGATTACTTATTTTATCTGGCCTATACCGCGATCGTTTTAACACCCATGGCCCAAATAAATAAAAGTCTTTTTGCTTCTTTTTCTTCAGAAAAAGAATTGCTTTTTACTTCGCCTTTGCTTCTCTGCGCTTGCTGGTGAGGACGAATTCGGTATAGCCGTTGGGCTGCTCACGGCCTTTGAACACCAGCTCGCAGGCGCCGAGGAAGGCTGGGCCGTCGTAGCCGGGGGCCATGGGCGTGTAGGCTGGGTCGTCGGCATTTTGTTTATCTACCACCAATGCCATGCGTTTCATGGTTTCCATCACCTGGGCCTCGGTGGTGATGCCGTGGTGCAGCCAGTTGGCGATGTGCTGGGAGGAGATGCGGAGCGTGGCGCGGTCTTCCATCAGGCCGACATCGTGGATATCCGGCACTTTCGAGCAGCCGACGCCCTGGTCCACCCAGCGGACGACGTAGCCGAGGATGCCTTGCGCGTTGTTGTCCAGTTCCTGCTGGATTTCCTCGGGCGCCCAGTTGGTGCCGGTGGCGAGCGGCAGGGTCAGCAAATCGTCGAGGGAGCCGGGTTTGCGGCTTTTCAGCGCGTTCTGCCGGGCGGTGACGTTGACGGCGTGGTAGTGCATGGCGTGCAGCGTGGCGGCGGTGGGCGAGGGGACCCAGGCGGTGTTGGCGCCGGCGCGGGGGTGGGCGATTTTTTGTTCCAGCATTGCCGCCATCTGGTCGGGTGCTGCCCACATGCCTTTGCCGATCTGGGCTTTGCCCTGCAGGCCGCATTCGAGACCGAAATCGACGTTGCGGTCCTCGTAGGATTTGATCCAGGGGGTGTTCTTGATTTCCGCCTTGCGGATGACCGGGCCGGCTTCGAGCGAGGTGTGGATTTCGTCGCCGGTGCGATCCAGGAAGCCGGTGTTGATGAAGACGACGCGGTTTTTTGCAGCTGCGATGCAGGCTTTGAGGTTGGCGCTGGTGCGGCGCTCCTCATCCATGATGCCCATTTTCAGCGTGTTGGGGGCGAGGCCGAGCAGCGCCTCGACGGCGCCGAAGAGTTCGTTCGCGAAAGCCACTTCTTCCGGACCGTGCAGCTTGGGTTTGACGATATAGACCGAGCCCTTGCGCGAATTCTTGACCGGGTTGGCGCTGTTCAGATCATGCATCGCGATCAATGAGGTGATGACGGCGTCCATGATCGTCTCGGGGATTTCCGCCCCGGCGGCGTCCAGTATCGCATCGGTCTGCATGTGGTGGCCGACATTGCGCACCAGCATTAGCGAGCGGCCGGGCAGCGAGAGCGTACCGCCATCCGGCGCGATGTAGGTCCGGTCCGGATTGAGTTTGCGGAGAAGAGTTTTGCCGGCTTTTTCCACCGGTGCTTCCAATGAGGCATTCATCAGGCCGAGCCAGTTGCGGTAGACCTCGACCTTGTCGGCGGCATCGACCGCGGCGACGCTGTCCTCGCAATCCATGATCGTGCTGATGGCGGATTCCAGGAGGATATCGGCGACGCCCGCGGCATCGTCCGCGGCGATCGGGCTGGCGGGGTCGATAACGATTTCCGCATGCAGATTGTGGTTTTTCAGCAATATCGCCGAGGGTCTGGCCGGGTCGCCGGTATAGCCGGCAAACTGCGCCGGGTCCTGCAGCATGGCCTCGCCATCCGGCAGGCTGACGACCAGGACGCCGTTCTGGACGGCATAGCCGGTGGCGTCCGCGAAGCTGCCCTGTTTCAGCGGGAAGCTGTCGTCCAGAAAGGTTTTGGCGCGGTCGATCACTTTTGCCGCGCGGATTTTGTTGAAGGTTTTGCCCCGGGCGGCGCCGTCGGCGTCGGAGATTGCATCGGTGCCGTAGAGCGCGTCGTACAGGCTGCCCCAGCGGGCGTTGGCGGCGTTCAGGGCGTAGCGGGCGTTCATGACCGGCACCACCAGTTGCGGGCCGGCGATATGGGCGATTTCGTCGTCGACGCGGTCGGTTGCAACGGAGAATGGGGCCGGATCAGCGGCGAGATAGCCAATGTCGCGCAGAAATGCCTGGTAGGCGGCGGCGTGCGGCTGGCCTTTGCGCTCGAGATGCCAGGCGTCGATTTTTTCCTGCAGCGCGTCGCGCTTGGCGAGCAAGGTCTGGTTGCGCGGTGAGAACGCCGCCACCAGGGCGCCGAAACCTTCCCAGAAGGCTGCTGGAGCGAGGCCGGTGCCGGGGAGCACCTCGTTTGTTACAAAGTCGTAGAGGACCGTCGCAACGCTCAATCCGCCGGCACTTGTCCTCGGTTCGCCCATAATTTGCGCTGCGTCTTCGGCCACGGCACTGCTCCTTCGGTTATTTTGCTGTAGTGCAATAGGCGGTGCGGTTTACGCAAGGGCTGCACTCGCGCCCAAAGCGAGTAGCTTGCGGTGACGCGGTATTTGCGCCATGGTTTAAACCTAGGGTGCTTAAGCGCAATTCTGTTGCGGGCTCATATGGGTCTCAACAACTGCCAAAGTCCCTAATCCAACCCGTTCGCCGGCGATTTCGTTGGCAGGCCGGGGTAAAACCAACTATGGCGCCGGATGCACCGGCCCCGCGAGATTAAGGACCGATGACCGCTCTGCCGGCTGACTTTTTAGAACCCAGTTTTGGCATGGCGCGGCTTCCGTCCCACCACCCCTTGTTTTCCTTCAATTTTTGCAAGCCCGCCGCCGCGTTTGAAACGCATGAAATGCGTGCCGGTGCCGCTTGCCGGAGCTCCCTTTTTAATGACCAAAAAAATGTTAATCGACGCCAGCCACGCGGAAGAGACGCGCGTGGTGGTACTGGACGGCAATCGGCTTGAGGATTTCGACGTTGAGACCGCAACGCGCAAGCAGATTAAAGGCAATATCTACCTCGCCAAGGTAATTCGCGTCGAACCCAGCCTGCAGGCGGCCTTTGTCGAATATGGCGGCAATCGCCATGGTTTTCTGGCGTTCGGTGAAATTCATCCCGATTATTACCAGATCCCGGTCGCCGACCGGCAGCGGCTGCTCGCCATGCAGGCCGAGGATGCCGAGGAAGCCGACGAGGCTGAAGAGGCCGAGGCAACCCGGGCCAGCGCACCGGAGCCGGCTGAGGCTGCCGCGCCGGATGGCGAGATCGAGCCGCAGCTGAACGCGGCGCAGCCGCTTGAGATGACCTCCATCAGCATCGTCGCGGCGCCGCCGCCGGATGCCGAGGAAATGGCGGGGGCTGAGGAAGCCGCGCCGGAAGAAGCGCCGGTTGCCGGGGATGATGCGGGCGCCATGACCGGGTCCAATGTTGACGTTCCGGTTGTTGAGGAAGTTTTTGGCGCGGCAGGGGTCGACGAAGATGCGGTGGTCAGCGGGGACGAGGCGGAATCGCCGCTGCCTGACTCCGCGGACACGGATTCCGAGGATTTGCCGGCCGAACCGCCGCCGGAGAGCCTGGGCGGTGACGGCGATGATGCGGCCGAAGCCCGCGAGCGCCGCCAGCGCCAGCGTTTCCTGCGCAGCTACAAGATTCAGGAAGTTATTCACCGCCGGCAGATCATGTTGATCCAGGTGGTCAAGGAAGAGCGCGGCAATAAGGGCGCGGCGCTCACCACCTATCTCTCACTGGCCGGCCGGTTTTCGGTGCTGATGCCGAACTCGCCCACCGGCGGTGGCGTTTCGCGTAAAATCACCTCGGTGGCCGACCGCCGCCGCCTGAAAGAGGCGATGGCCGAGCTGGATGTGCCGCAGGGCATGGGGCTGATTGTGCGGACTGCCGGCGCCAACCGGCCGAAGCCGGAGATCAAGCGCGATTGCGAATATCTGCTGCGGTTGTGGGATGATATCCGCGACCGCACCATGGAATCCTCAGCGCCGGCGCTGATCTATGAAGAAGCCAGCCTGATCAAGCGCACCATCCGCGATGTTTATACCCGCGATGTCGATGATATTTTCGTCGATGGCGAGGAGGGTTTCCGTGCCGCCCATGACTTCATGCGGATGCTGATGCCGAGCCACGCCAAAAAGGTGCAGCTTTGGACCGAAGGCCAGCCGCTGTTCGCCAAATATCAGGTGGAAGCGCAGCTGGATGCGATGCTGAACCCGATCGTGCAGCTGCGGTCCGGCGGCTATATCGTCATCAACCAGACCGAGGCGCTGGTCGCCATCGACGTGAACTCCGGCCGTTCCACCCGCGAGCGCAGCATCGAGGACACGGCGCTGCGCACCAATATGGAAGCCGCCGAGGAAGTCGCCCGGCAGCTGCGCATGCGGGATCTGGCCGGGCTGATCGTGATCGATTTCATCGACATGGAGAGCCGCAAGAATAACGCCTCGGTTGAGCGGCGGATGAAAGATTCGCTCAAGAACGACCGCGCCCGCATTCAGGTGGGTTCGATCAGCCATTTCGGGCTGATGGAAATGAGCCGGCAGCGGTTGCGGCCGTCGTTGGCCGAAGCCTCGCTTGTGACCTGTCCGCATTGCGCCGGCATGGGCCATGTTCGCTCGGCCGAGAGTGCTGCGCTGCATATTCTGCGCGCCATCGAGGATGAGGGCGCGAAATTCCGGGCCGCGGAAATTCTTGTGACCCTGCCGCCGGACGTTGCGCTGTACCTGTTCAACCATAAGCGTGACCGGCTCTCCTCGATCGAAGCCCGCTATGCGATGCAGATCGTCTTCTCCGGCGATACCAGCCTGGCGGCCGCCAATTTCCGGATCGAGAAAACCCGGGCGCAGACCGGACCACTGCCGGCGCCGGCGCATGCGCAGATTTCCGCTCCCCCTGTCAGCGGGAACCGGGTGGTTGAGACTTTGCCGGATGCCGATGAAGGCGATGCCGAGGCCGAGACCGAGGACGCCACCGGGTCTGTTCCGGGCGAGACGGCCGAAGAGGGTGAACACCGCCGCCGCCGCCGGCGGCGGCGGGGCAAACGCCGCACCGACTCCGGTAATGCGCCGGCGACGGAATCCGGCGAGCCGGCACCGGTTGAACCCGCGGCGGAAAACGACGCGCCGACGGAGATGGATCTGGTGCTTGCCGCCGAGCTTGGCGACATGCGGGAGCCCGGCGGGCAAGCCGCACCCGACGCGGACGCAAAACCTGCGCGTCGCCGCCGGGTTCGCGGCGGGCGCCGCCGTACCGGGGCTGAGCCCGGCGAGGAAGCGGTGAACGCGGCACCGCCGCCGGAAGTCGTTTACGCCGATATTGCGGATATTTTTGAAGCCGCCGAGCGCGCGGAAGAGGCCCAGCGCGCCGAAGGCGCCGGCCGCACCGAAGGCGCCGGCCGCGTCAAAGCGCATATCGTGATCGAGGCTGAGCCAGCGCCCCAGTCTGAGCCGGAGTTTGCATATGCGGCGCCGGAGCCGGTGTTGGAGACGGTTGCAGCGGAGGCTGCCGATCCGGCGCCTGCGCCCGAACCGCCGCTCGCGCCGGAGCCTTTGGTCAAGCCGGTGATTATCGGGGCCTCGGAAGAGCTGGTTGAGAAAAAGCGCGGCTGGTGGCGGCGGTAGGAGCATTGCGCAAGTGGCTCATCTGCTTGGCAAAAAGCGATTCCACTTGAAAATGATTGAGAATTAACCAAACATAGCGCGCGGCCATATGCCGCTTTGAAGGGAATTGGTTTTCCATGGCTTACAATCCAGACAGCAACTCCTATCGCACGGCCCAGGTCGGCGGCTACGCCGCTACCGGCGCCGCCGCGCTCGACCAGGGGCTGCGCGCCTATATGCTCCGCGTGTATAACTGGATGGCCTCCGGCCTGGTGCTGACCGGCATCATCGCCTTTGCCATCTCGCATACCTCGGCGATGAACGCTTTCTACCAGCTGGTGCAAACCGCTGACGGCTCCATGATGTACAAGCCGACCATCCTGGCTTACGCGGCGATTTTCTCGCCGATGATTTTCGTGATGGTGCTGAGCTTTGGCGTCAACAAGCTATCCACGCAGACCGCGCAGATTTTGTTCTGGGCTTTTTGCGCCTGCATGGGCGCCAGCCTTACCAGCATTTTCGTGGTCTATACGCAGACCTCGATTTCGGCAGTGTTCTTCATCACCGCGGCGACCTTCGCCGGCACCAGCCTGTACGGCTATACCGCCAAGGCTGATCTGACCAAGTTCGGCAGCTTTCTGATCATGGGGCTGATCGGGATTCTGGTTGCGATGGTGGTGAATATTTTTCTGCACTCGCCGGCGATCAACTTTGCCATCAGCGTGCTGGGCGTGCTGATTTTTACAGGTCTGACCGCTTACGACACGCAGCGCATTAAGGTCAGCTATTTGCAATTTGGCTCGTCTTACGGCGAGGCGATGGCCAATAAGCGCAGCGTCTACGATGCGCTTACGCTGTATTTGAACTTCATCAACTTGTTCATGTTCTTGCTTCAGCTCTTTGGTCAAAGAAACCAAAGATAGATAAGGTGGTTCGGAAGAGGGGCATTTTTGCCCCTCTTTTTTTGGCAATCAGCGGGGCCGCGCAGTCGTCGGGTTTATCGATATTTCCGCTGAATTTTAGCTAAAAAGATGGATTGCCGCGCTTCGCTCGCAATGACGGTGTGGGTGGCGGGGGTTAGCGCAGGTTTGGCGTTGTTAAGCGTTCTTCGGCGATGTCCAAGGCGGATTCCACGGCGCTGCGGGAGATCAGGCGCATGAGGCCTCGGGGGCGCTTGGCGCGGAGCCAGAGGGGTTTGGCTTTGGCGCCGCCCAGTTCTTTTACCACCATGTCGACATCGCCGAAGCCGTCGATCAGGCCTAGGGTTTTGGCCTTCTCGCCCAGCATGTAGCCGCCGTCGAATACGGCTTCTTCAGGACCCAGCCTGGCGCCGCGGCGCTCCCGGACCCAGGATTTGAACATGCCGTGGGCCTGCTCCAGAAGTTCGTTGGTGAATTCGATGTCCTGCGGGCGGAGCGGCGAGAAGGTTTCCATCCGCGCCTTGTTTTCGCCGGCGGTGAAGAGGCGGCGTTCGATGCCGTAGCGGGCGATGAGCTTGTCCAGGCCGAAGCCGCCGGTGATGACGCCGATGGAGCCGACGATTGAGAGCCGGTTGGCGCGGATGTCGTCGGCGGCGCAGGCCAGCCAATAGCCGCCCGAAGCGCCGACATCGCCGATGACCGCGGTTACCTTGACGCCGGTCTCATCGGCGCGGCGGCGGATCAACTGGCCGATCAAATCGGATTGGGTGGCGGAGCCGCCCGGGCTTTCGATCGCGAGGATCAGATGACCATGTTTTTTGGCGAGCGCGAAACCGCGTTCGATCGGCGCCGTAGTTGATTCCAGATTAACCCGGCCGAGTTGCGCCGCGATAATGCCGCGCAAGGGTACGACGGGAATTTTTGTATGGCGCCAGGGAAAAATATTCATGCGTAGGCCGCTACTCCTGAAGGGCGTTGGCTTCAACGGTGCCCCAACCCCCGGCCCGGTATAAAAAGTCTTTTGCTTCTTTTCTTCAGAAAAGAAGGCCTTCCTGATTTAATCTCCACTCGCCGCGAAGGCTTTTTCGCGTTCGGTTTCAACCATGTAGTCGCGCGAGAGGGGCAAAGTGTTCAGGTCGCGGGTCAGCTGGATCTGGAAGTTCATGTGGTCGCCGACCCGGAAGGAGAGTTCGGAGATCGAGAGGTAGAATTCGAACATCCGGCAGAAGCGCTCGTCGTAGAGGGCGGTGATTGCGTCGCGGTTGGCGGCGAAGCGAAAGCGCCATTGCGCCAGGGTTTTTGCGTAATGCAGCCGCAGGATTTCGATGTCGGTGGTGATCAGGCCGGATTTTTCCACGGGGCCGAGTACTTCCGAGAGGGCCGGCGAGTAGCCGCCCGGAAAAATGTATTTGGCGATCCATTGGTTGGTGGCGGACGGCCCTTCCAGCCGGCCGATCGAATGGACCAAAGCGATGCCGTCCGGTTTCAGGCTGCGTTTGATGACGTTGAAAAATTCGCCGTAATTGGGGATGCCGACATGTTCGAACATGCCGACTGAGACGACCCGGTCGAACTGCTGGTTGAGGTTGCGGTAATCCATCAGCTCGAAGCTTACCCGGTCGTCCAGGCCTTCCGCGGTGGCTCGGGCCCGGGCTTCGTGCAGCTGTTCTTCCGACAGCGTGATGCCGGTCACCTCGGCGCCGTAATCGCGGGCCAGGGTCATGGCCATGCCGCCCCAGCCGCAGCCGATGTCCAGAACGGTGAGGCCGGGACGGTCCAGTTTCAGCTTGGCGGCGATATGGCGTTTTTTGGCGGCTTGCGCTGCTTCCAGGGTTTCGTCCCCGCGCGGGAAATAGGCGCAGGAATATTGCCGGTCGCGGTCGAGGAAGAGGGAGTAGAGCCGGCCGTTCAGGTCGTAGTGATGCGCCACATTGCGGCGCGACCGCTGTGCGTCATTGGCCTGGAAGATCGGCCGCAGCGCCTGGTGCACCACCGTGTGCCAATGCAGCACCGGCACTTCGTGCCAATATTTGTTCACGTTCTGCATGACGACGTTCAGGACGTCGTGGATCGAGCAATCCACCGGGACGATGCCCTGGTCCATATAGGCCTCGCCGAGCACCAGTGCCGGGTTCAATGTTAGCCGGCGCATGGTTGCCCAATCGCGGATTTGCAGGCTCGCCTGCGGCTCGCCGCCGTCGCCAAAGGACGTGCTGGAGTCGTCCGGCCAGATTACCGTGAATTTGCCGGTTCGAATCCCGATCGATAGCGACCGCTGCAAGATTTTTTTGAAGGCCCAGTTCACGACCACCCCCTGGCGTAGGATTAAGCAATATTTAATTAGGGTCGGTCAATCCAAAAAAAAGCCCCCCATCCGCGAGGATGGAGGGCTTTGGACAGATAACGCCAGGTTGGACCGGCATTAATTCAAGTTCAGGCTGCGGCCTCTTCTTCCTCGCCAAACAGCGGGCCCAGTTCGGGGGCTTCGTCCGGTTCGGCAACGATGGCTTCGCCGCGGGATTGCTTCTCGGCTTCCTCGGTGCTGCGGGCGACGTTTACCTTAACCTCGATCGAGACTTCCGGGTGCAGTGCCACCCGGACCGAAGAGATGCCCAGAACCTTGATCGGCTGTTGCAACAAAACCTGGTTGCGTTCGATCGTGAGGCCGGAGGCGGTAGCGGCGTCGGCGATGTCGCGGGAGGTGACGGAGCCGAACAGGCTGCCGGAATCGCCGGCCTGACGGATCAGCACGACGGCCAGGCCCTGGACGCGCTCGGCGACCCGTTCGGCCTCCTCGCGGCGCTTCAGGTTCTGCGCTTCCAGCTGCACGCGCTCACGCTCGAAGCGCTCGCGGTTCGCCTTGGTTGCGCGGACCGCCTTGGCTTGCGGCAGCAGGAAGTTACGGGCGTAGCCCGGCTTTACCTTGACCACTTCGCCCATCTGCCCGAGTTTTTCGACCCGCTGCAGGAGGATCAGTTCTACGTTTGCCATTTTTCTTCTCCCCCTTAATTCAGAACATAGGGGAGGAGGGCGAGGAAGCGGGCGCGCTTGATGGCTTTCGCCAGCTCACGCTGCTTCTTGCCGGAGACCGCGGTGATGCGGCTCGGCACGATTTTGCCGCGTTCGGAGAGGAAACGCGACAGCAGCCGCACGTCCTTATAATCGATGACCGGCGCATCCGGGCCCGAAAACGGGCAGGATTTCTTGCGGCGGAAAAACGGCTTGCGGGCGCCAACGCCCGGGCGGCGCCCAGCGGGGCCGGATTCTGTGCTGTCGGACATTAGATATCCTCCTCTTCAACAGCGAATTCATCATGGCCGGGGCGGAACTCGTCGCGCGCCCGGAATTCTTCGCGCTCGTCATAGCCGCGCTTGCGGCCGGTCTCGAAGCGTCCGGCGGGTTTCGGACCGCGGAAGCCGCGCTCACGGTCGTCGGATTTGCGCGACAGGATGACCGAGGGTTCCTCGGAGATTTCATCGATGCGGATCGTCATGAAGCGCAGCACGTCTTCGTGCAGGGTCAATTGCCGTTCCATCTCCAACACCGCCGGTGAGGGGGCGTCGAGACCGAGCAGGATATAATGGCCCTTGCGGTTTTTCTTGATCCGGTAGGCGAGGCCGCGCAGACCCCAGTATTCGCGCTTCTTGACGCTGCCGCCATCGGCTTCGATCTGGGCGGTTGCGGCATCGGCGACGGCGTCAGCTTGCGCCTGCGTGATTTCGCTCCGTGCAATCAGCACGGTTTCATATAAAGGCATATGTGCTCCCTTCGGATGTTGTCAGCTCCGGCCCGGGTCTGGGCACATCCCAAAATCGGGACGAGCATTAGCCAGGCGCGATGCCACGCGCCCGGCAGGGGAGGCGAGCCTTTGGCACCGCCGGGGCGAAAAGTAAATAGGCTGGGTTAATGGTGTTGGCCTTGCGATCCCCAAATACCGCCATGTCCGCCACCGCCACCGCCGGGGGGTGGTCCGCCGTGTGAGCCACCGCCGCCGCCCGGCGGCGGACCGCCGTGCCAACCGCCGGGTCCGCCGTTGTAACCGCCGTGCCAGCCGGTGTTGCGGTTCCAGCAGCAGCGATAGCCGCCGCCCACGATAACGGTGCTGCTGTAGCCCGGGTAAGCATAGGGGTAGTAATAGGGTGATCCGGCATATCCGTAGCTTGTGCCGTAGCCATAGCCGGGGCCCACGACGCAGCCGGCGAGCGACGCCAGCAATGCCGCGCTTAACATAAGACGGCTGAACCTGCCGGGGTTTCGCCTGAAATTTTCGCGCATCGCCTTTTCCATCCGCTCTATATGGCGCGCGGCAGGGCATGCGGCAGCCCTATGTAACAATTTGTGCGCCTATTCTACCAGGCGTCTCAGCAGGTCGATCGCGCGGCTGAGTTCATCCTGTTCGGCGGGCGCCAGGCGGTTTTGGATGATGTTATGCAGCCAGTCCTGCCGGGCGGCGCGGTTGGCGCTGATCCATTCCACGCAGGCGGGCGTGAGGGACAGGATGGTCTGGCGGCCGTCAGCGGGATCCGGGCGGCCGCTGACCAGGCCGACGGCTTCCAGAGCCGAGATATTGGCGCCCATGGATTGCGGCCGCATGCCCTCGGCGCGCGCCAGCGTGGTGACCGTTGCCGGACCTTCAAGTTCCAGCCGGTAGAGTACTGAAATCTGCGTCCAGGTGAGGTCGTTCAGCTGCGCCTGTTCACGCAGACGCCGGCTGAGCTTGCCGATCGCGCCACGCAGTTCCGCCGCCAGGGCCGAGCTGCGTGCTGTGGCGAGATCGGGCAGGGCGCTCATGGCGCGATCTTTAACAGAAAGCGGAGAGGACTAGAAATTCTAACTGCATAAAGCAGTCGCCGCGGGGCGCTTTGCGCTGGTTGTTATGCTATGGCGCCCAGTGCATGCTCGGCGCCATGCCAAGCTCCGTTTCACTGCTTCGAACGCCGCGGTTTCTGCCCTTGTTCGTGACCCAGATGCTGGGCGCGATCAACGATAATCTGTTTAAGAATGCCTTGGTGGTGTTGGTATTATACCGGCTGACCGCCGGCGGGCCGATATTGGTGGCGCTGGCCGGCGGGGTTTTTATTCTGCCCTATGCGCTGTTCTCGGCAATGGCGGGGCAACTGGCGGACCGGTTTGAGAAGTCCCGGATGATCCGGCTGACGAAGCTGCTGGAATTGGGCATCATGCTGCTGGCGGCTGCGGGTTTTCTGACCGGAAGCGTGTTCGCGCTGATGCTGGTGCTGTTTGGCCTGGGCGTGCAGGCGACATTTTTCAGCCCGCTTAAATACGGCATCCTGCCCGACCTGCTGCATGAGGATGAGCTGGTCGCGGGCAATGGGCTGATCGAGGCGGGAACCTTCGTCGGCATCCTGCTTGGCACCGTGGCGGGGGGCGGGTTGATCGTGATGCACGCCGGGCCGCAGGTGGTGGCCGGTGCCGGCATCGCGGTGGCGCTGGCCGGCATCCTGGCCGCCGCCTTCGTTCCAAAAGCCCCGGTGGCGGCGCCGGAGTTGAAAATAGGCTGGAATATTGCCGCGGAGACCGCGGTTTTGATCCGCGAGGCGCGGCAGAACCGGCCGGTATGGCTGTCGCTGCTGGGCATCAGCTGGTTCTGGGCGGTGGGCGCCACTTTGCTGGCGGAGTTTCCGACCATTGCGCGAGTCGAGCTGCAGGCCGGCGGCCATGTGGTGACCTTGATGCTGGCCGCTTTCTCGATTGGCGTTGGGCTGGGCTCGGTGTTTTGCGCGCGGCTGCTGCGAGGCGAGGTATCGGCGCGGCTGGTGCCGTTCGCGGCGATCGGCATTTCGCTGTTCACCGCCGATTTTGCCTTGGCGGCCATTTCCGCCGGCGCGCTGCACGACGTCTCCGCGGTGCTGGCATCCTGGCAGGGCAGGCGCATGCTGGCGGATCTGTTGTTGCTGGCAGCCTGCGGCGGCGTCTACTCGGTGCCGCTTTACGCAATTTGCCAGGAAAAATCAGCGGCTTCGCATCGGTCGCGGATGATTGCGGCGAATAATGTATTGAATGCGCTGGCCATGGTGCTGGCGGCGGTGATAACCGCAGGTCTTTACGCGGTATGGCCTTTCGCACCGGGCATTTTAATCGTCACCGCGGTGGCGAATATTGCCGTGGCCTTCTGGCTTTTCCGGATACTGCCCGCGTTTCGCGCGGCACCGGTTGCGGCGCCCGTCGCGGCGCCTGTGTTAGACCAGGGTGCGAAGGAAATATAAGGCAGTAAGAATGACGGCCCATCCCAGCAGCGACATCGCCACTGCGAGACAAAGAGCGGGCCCCATGTTCAGTCTGCCTTCATGCCAAAGACCGCTCGCCGGCGGTTGAACACGATCGGTGGCACGGGATGGTCTTTGTGAGAATTCGGTTGGCAGGCCGTGGCTTAACGAGAACATTTTTCTTCCCCCATCCAGCGGAGAATCCTGGGTGGAATATTTGGCAAAATACTTGTCCGGCATTCGCCATGATTAAAGTTGAAATCTAAACCTCTGGTAAACAATGCAAATTTCACGCACGGTAGGTTGGGTTGGACACTTCCCCAAATTAATCAAATGTTAATGGTGCGTAGAATAGAGGCGCGGCTGTTTAAAGCGCGCGAAACGCAATGCTTCATCTTGATAATGATATGAACTGCCGTGCGCTTGCGGCTATCGTGATGGGTTTCTTATCAATTCAAGGGCTTGGAAAAATGCTGCTTCTGCGTCCATGTTCGTTGTGTCGAACAGGGTTGCGTCCGCTGCGGGCTTGAGCGGGGCAGCC
The DNA here is from genome assembly GCA_026225115.1 of Rhodovastum atsumiense. Taxonomy (GTDB): domain Bacteria; phylum Pseudomonadota; class Alphaproteobacteria; order Acetobacterales; family Acetobacteraceae; genus Acidocella; species Acidocella atsumiense_A. The sequence goes on along the minus strand of JAMFSE010000021.1, from coordinate 10,769 downwards.
GCCCGGTTCCGGTCGGCTTCGTCGCGTGATTTTAAATCTTCCTTGACTGCATCAAGCGAAATTGCTGCACCGCGGTGTAGCAATTCGCTGTGCCGCCGTTGCGCCCGGGCATCGATACTGGCGGTGACGAAAAGTTTTATATCGGCATTCGGGAAGACGATGGTGCCGATGTCGCGGCCGTCCAGCACAGCGCCGTTCCTGTCGCCGTAATGGCGCTGGTAGTCGAGCAGCGCGGCGCGCACGCCGGGGATGGAGGCAACCAGGCTTGCCGCCTTGTCGGCGTCCGGCCCACGCAGATCGGTGCGGACCAGGTCTTCCTCGGTCAAGGCTTTGGCGGCGGCGGTGGCGGCTGCCGGGTCGGCGGGGTCTTGCGCTGCGTCCAGCACCAGACGGCCGACGGCGCGATAAAGCAACCCGGTGTCGAGATAGGGCAGGTTGAGGGCGGTTGCGATTCGCCGCGCCAGGGTGCCCTTGCCGGCGGCGGCGGGGCCGTCGATGGCGATGATCATGGGGCGATGATCATAATGGCGACATCGCCGCACCCAGGCCGCGCATCAGCTTGGTGAAATCAGGGAAACTGGTTTCGATGAAGGTCGAGTCGTCGATCGTCATCGGCGCCGCGGTGATCTGGCCCAGCACCAGCGCGCTCATCGCCAGCCGGTGGTCCATCTGCGTCGTAACGCTGCCGCCGCCGGGAATTTCCGGCATGCCGTGGATGATAAGGTCATCGCCTTCGGCCTCGACCCGGGCGCCGGCGGCGGCCAGCATGGCGGCGGTCGCGGTGAAGCGGTCGCTCTCCTTGACCCGCAGTTCCGCCAGGCCGCGCAGGCGCGAGGTGCCGCGCGCGGCGGCGCAGGCAACGGCGAGGATGGGGTATTCGTCGATCATGCTGGGGGCCCGTCCGGGCGGCACGTCGACGGCGCTGAGCGCGGTGTATTCGACGCGGAGGTCGCCAATGGACTCGCCGCCCTGGACACGCGGATTTTGGATCGTCAGCGCCGCCCCCATTTCGCGTAAGGTTGCAAACAGGCCGGTTCGCAATGGGTTGAGGCCGATGGCCTTCAGCGTGATGCGGGAATCCGGGACCAGCAAAGCGGCGACCAGCGGGAAAGCTGCGGAAGACGGGTCGCCGGGGACGGCGATATCGGCGGCGCGCAGTTCCGGCTGGCCGACCAGCTGAATATGGCGGGCGCTGCCGTGCTGGCTGACGGTGACGGTGGCGCCGAAATGCCGGAGCATGTTTTCCGAATGGTCGCGGGTGGGCTCGGGTTCTTCAACCTCGGTCAGGCCGCGGGCATTGAGACCGGCCAGCAGGACGGCGGATTTCACCTGGGCCGAGGCAACCGGCAGGCGGTAGCTGAGCGGCAAAGCGTCGCGCGCGCCCTGGATGGCCAGCGGCAGCCGGTCGCCGGTGCGGGCGGTGAACCGCGCGCCGCAGGCCCGCAAGGGCGTGATCACGCGCTGCATCGGGCGTTTGCGGAGCGAGGCATCGCCGGTCATTACGGAAAAAATATCATGGCTGGCGAGGATGCCGCAGAGCAGCCGGGCGGCGGTGCCGGAGTTGCCCATATCCAGCACGTCATCCGGCGAAGTGAGGCCGCCGATGCCGGGTCCGGCCACCAGCCATTCGGCGCCGCGGCGCTCAACCCGGGCGCCGAGCGCGCGCATGGCGGCGGCCGTGCGCAATACATCCTCGCCCTCCAGCAGGCCTGTGATGCGGGTTTCGCCGACCGCGAGCGCGCCGAACATCAGGGCGCGGTGGCTGATGGATTTATCGCCGGGGACCGTGATCTCGCCGTGCAGGGCGGCGGCGGGGCGGGAGGCTTTCAGGGGCCTGAGGGGTGTTGAGTCCATGACGGCGCCGCTTAGCACGTTGCAACTGGTTTGACATAGCTGTCAGAGCATGGCATCGCGCCGCCCCTAGCATTCAGCGTAGATAAAAGAGGGTAAAATGGCCAAGCCGGAACTCGGTGAGAAGCATACATGCGTCAGCTGCGGCACGCGGTTTTTCGACCTTGGCAAGAACCCGGCAACTTGCCCGAATTGCGCCACCGAGCAGCCGGCCGAACAGCCGCGGCTGAAGCGCTCGGCGCCGCTGCCCGAAGAGGCCAAGAAAGTCGTCAAGCCGGTGCCGGCCGATCCCGATGACGTTGTCGTGGATGATGACGACGATGAGGATATTCTGGAAGACGCCGATGACATCGACGATGACGCCGACGTCATTGATGCGGATATCGACGTGCAACCCGAAAACGACGACCCCGAACGGTGAGAATTCTACTGTGGTGGTCATCTGAGGCGCTTTTTTCGGCTTCCGGTGCTCGCGTACATTAAGTACGCTCCGCTCCGGGTCCGAAAAAATCGCCCCAGCTGACTCACCACAGCGAATTCTCGGACTTGGGTTGGAGTAAGTTTATTTAGCTGGTGGTTTCCAGGCTAGGGCTGGTTTTATTGCTGTGATTTTTCGTGGGCTGCGCCAGCTGCCGTCTAGGGTCAGGGTGAGTTGCGGCGGGGTTGGGACGTTCGGTAGCAGCGTTAATGATAGCGTGAGGCCGGTGTCCGGCAGGTCGATGTTGCCGGTGGCGGTGGCGGTGCCGCCTGGGGCGGTTAGGTTGGCGGCGGTCAGGTTGGCGATGCCGCTGGTCAGGCTGGTGGTCAGGCTCAGTGTCGTGAACGGGGTGATGCCGGTCAGGCTGGCGGCGACCAATTGGCTGGGGCGGCGTTTGGGCGCCTGCAGCGCGGTCGTCAAAGCGGGCAAATTAAAGCCATTGATGGAACCATTTTTCGCAGCCAGGCTGGCGTTGCCGGTGAGCGTCGCCAGCCAGACGGACGGGGTGTAGCCGCTGGCGGTGAGGTCGACGGCGGCGCTGATTGTGCCGCTGGGTAGGGCCAATGGAAAATTGACGGGCAGGTTGAATGCCGCGGCATCGGCGCCGGTGAGTTCGAATTTTGCGGCGATTGCGGGTAATGGCGGCGGAGCCGTTTTGAGCGGCGTTGGCGTTTTCGCGATGTCCGGCGCGGCGGCTGGCGGAAGTGCCGCCGAAAAATCGCCGTCGATTTTTCCGCCGGCCAGGGCGGCCTGGGTGACTGCGAGGTCGAATTTGCCGGGGCGGAGCGTAATGCCGGCGGTGATTGGACCGAGAATCTGGTTGCCGGCCATGAGCGCGCGGTTGGCGGCAATCCCGATTTTGCCTTGGAGATTGGCGAGATAGGCCCAGGGCAAGGTGAAATTCGCCGGGATTGGCGGCAGTGCCAGCGTGTCGGCGTCGATCTGGCCGTTGAGCTGATGATCGGCGCGAAGGAGGAGGGCGCCATTGGCGGTCAGATCGCCCATCGACAGGACGAAATCGGAGAACCCCGTTTGCGCCGGGGAGACCAGAATACTGGCGCGCAAGGCGATGGAGCCGGCGCCGGGCCAGGGCAGGCCGGCGTTGAGGCCAAATGCCTTGAAGGCGGCAATCGCGTCCGGATGCCGCAGGGTGAAGGCGCCGCTGGCGGTCTGGTTGATGAGGTCGATGACCGGCGCCGCGGTAACGTCCACTTCGCCCAGGGTAAGGCTGGCGCTGGTGGCGACGGCATTGGCAGGACCGGCCGCCAGGAAAGAGAACGCCAGCGGCGCCTTGGTCAGCGCCGGCGGCGGCCGGAAGGCGGCGGGCAATAGAGCTGCGATCGGCGCCGCCGAGGGCAATGCCAGAATGGCCCTGGCGGAGGCGATCTGCGCCGGGGCGGTCCGTCCCGAAAGCGTGAAGCTGGCGGCGGCAATACCACTGTAGACCGAGGCCGATAGCCTACGGACGATCACTTGCCGGCCGAGGCTGGCGTCGGCCAGCAAATGGATCAGCGGGATTTTATCGATACTGGCGCGATCGGCGGTGATTTCGAAATCGCTGGACCATCCGGGAGACGAAAAAGCGCCGGGCGAGCTGCGCAGCAATGCAACGAAGGGGGTCAGATCAAGCTGGTCGAAATGCAACTGGCCGCCGACACTGCGCCAATCCGTCAGCACCGCCGAGCCGCTGAGGGTTGCCGGGCCGAAATTGCCGCTGATCCGATCGAGCGTCAGGTGATCCGCTGTGCCGCCCAGGGTGAATTTCAGGCAAGCGTTGGTCCAGGGGGCGGGAAATGCGTTGCCCGGCCCGCCGAGGCTGTTCAGATCCGTACTGGTGAAACTGGATGCCGCCTGCAGATTGCCGGCGCGATCGACCGTGCCGGAGAGGGAGATCTCGGCGCCCGGCAGGCTTGCGGTGAAAGCGGAGATACCGATGCCGTTGGCGCCGAAATCCATGCTGGTGCGCAGATGCGCGATGATGACGTGAGGATGCGTGGCGATGGTGGAATTGACGGCATCCAGCGTCAGATGCGTGGGCAGGAGTGGAAATCCTGCCGCACCATGCAGAATTGCCGGCGGCAGCGTCAGGTTTTTGCCGGTCAGCAGCAGGCTCAGCGCCGGCTGCGGCAGGCTGAGGGTGGCGGTGCCCGCAAGGCTTGCGTGGCCCTGCTGCATTTTGAGGCCGGATAGCAGAATTTGTTGCGGATCCGCAGTGATGCTGGCGGTACCGGTGAGCGGTTGCGAAAGCGACGGGTCCAGCCAGTTCAGCGTGGCGGCGCTGAAACTGGCGGAGCCGGCAAGCCGGCTCGAGGCGTCGAATTTGCCGGCGACATGCGCCTGCAGTTTGGCGGCGTTATTGGTTTGAACATCCAAAGTGAGTGGCGTGCTGCCGACGGCCGAAATGGTGCCGAAGCTCAGCGAGAGCGTGATGGGCGCGCCGGCCAGGTTGCCGTTGCCGGAGATCGAGAAAGTGCCCTGGCCGCCGGTAAAAATATCCGCCGATACATGGGTGAAATTGGCGGCGCCCAGGCTGATCTGGCCGTCATTGATCTGGGCGTGCAAGGTGGTGAGCCATGTCGGCGGCGCGATTGCCGCGGCACCGCCGGGCAGCGGCCAGGGCAGAGCGATGTGCGGCGACTGAAGCGTGATCGCGCGGGCAGAAATCTGGCCGCGCAGCAGCGGGATCGGGGCGATATCGAGCGTCAGCGACGCGGCGGTGATGACCTCGTGGTCCGGGCTGGTGATGGTGATGTCGCCGGCGATGAATTCCGGATGCGGCAGCAGCGCCAGCGAGAGCTTGCCGTTGATATGGACGGTCCGGCCGGTGAGCGAGGAGGCCAGCGCCTCGATGGTGGCGCGGTGGTAGCCCGACGAGACGAGACCCGGCAGCGCCAGAACCGCGCAGATGAGCACGGCGGCGAGCGCCAGCGGGACGGCCCAGAGCAGATTTTTTTTCGATACCAATTTGCGGGCTTCAGGCTTCAGGGTCATGCAAGGCTGGTCATGTCATGGCATCGCCGAAACCGCCACCGCCGGGCGTTTCAATGACGAAAGCATCGCCGGGTTCGAGGGCGGCCTCGGCGCTGCCGGCCAGAATTTCGATGCTGCCATCCGCGCGTTCGACCCATTGCCGGCCGGTCTGGGCCGGTGCGCCGCCTTGCAGGCCGAAGGGCGGCAGGCTGCGGCGGGAGGCGACGATGGTGGCGGTCATTTTTTCCAGGAAGCGGATTTTTCGGACGACGCCGTTGCCGCCTTGGGTGGCGCCGGCGCCGCCGGAATTCTGGCGGATGGAAAAATTCTCGACGCGGACAGGGTAGCGGAGTTCCAGGATTTCCGGGTCGGTGATGCGGGTATTGGTCATGTGGGTGTGCACGGCGGACGCGCCGTCGAACCCAGGGCCGGCACCGGCGCCGCCGCAGATGGTTTCGTAATATTGGTGCTGGGCATTGCCGAAAAGGAAATTATTCATCGTCGCCTGGGCGCTGGCGCAGGCGTTCAGCGCGCCGAGCAAGGCGACGGTGACGGCTTGGCTGACCTCGGTATTGCCGGCGACCACCGCGGCACCCGGGCTGGGCGACAGAAAACTGCCCTCGGGGATGATGATGGTCAGCGGTTTCAGGCAGCCTTCGTTGAGCGGGATGTCTGTGCCGACAAGACAGCGAAAGGCGTAGAGAACGGCGGCGGTGGTGACGGCGGGCGGCGTGTTGAAATTATTGGGTTGCGACGGTCCGGTGCCGGTGAAGTCGATGGTGGCGGATTTGTCGCCGCGGTTGATCGAGACGGCGAGTTTGAGCATGGCGCCGTCGTCCATTTGGTATTCGAAGCTGCCGTCCGCCAGCCTGGCGATGACGCTGCGGATTGAAAATTCGGCGTTGGCTTTGACATGGCCCATATAGGCTTCGACGGTTTCCCAGCCGTAGCGGGCAATGATGGCGGCAAGCCCGTTCAGCCCGGTCTCGTTGGCGGCTATTTGCGCCTTGATGTCGGCGATGTTCTGATCCGGGTTACGGGCCGGGTATCTGGCATCGGCCAGGATGTCCCGGAAACCCTGCTCCTGAAATACGCCGGCGGCGCGGACCAGAAAATTATCGATCACCACCCCTTCCTCGATCAGCGTTGTCGAGAAGGGCGGCGTCGAGCCGGGGGTCAGGCCGCCGATATCGGCGTGGTGGCCGCGGCTGCCGACGAAGAAGCGGATTTTTATTCCCGCCGCGTCGAACACCGGCGTGATCAGCGTGATGTCCGGCAGATGGGTGCCGCCGGCATAGGGGTTGTTGAGCGCCACGGCGTCGCCGGGTTTGAGCGTGTCCGCGCGCAGCGCGATCACATGGCGGACACTGGCGCCCATGGCGCCGAGATGGACGGGCACATGCGGGGCGTTGGCGATCAGCCCGCCTTGCGCATCGAAAATCGCGCAGGAGAAATCCAGCCGCTCCTTGATGTTGACGCTTTGCGCGGTGTTGCGCAGCACCACGCCAGATTGTTCCGAGATCGCCATGAAAAGATTGTTGAAGAGCTCGAGCAGGACCGGATCGGGTTTTGAAATATCGGTGATGTTTGCGTTGGCGCGTGGGGTAATGCGTTTGAGGATCAGGTGGTTGCGCGGCGTGAGCTCCGCCTGCCAGCCGGGCTCGATGATGGTGGTGGCGTTGGCTTCGCGGATCAGTGCCGGGCCGTTGATGACATCCGCCGCGGCAAGGCTGTCGCGCGCATAAACCGGCGCGACATGGCTGGCGCCGCCGGTGAAAATTTCGGCTTGGCCGATAGCGGCAAGCGGGGTGTCGCGTGATGGCGCCGGGGCTTCGGTGATCGAGATGCCGGGTGCGGACGCTTCGACCGAAATGGTCTCCGCAATGAGCTGCTTTTCCGGCGTGATGAAGCCGAAGCGTTTTTGATGCGCGGCCTCAAAAGCGCCGCGCATTGCCGCGAGATCGGTGAGCGGGATCGGCAGCGCGGTGTCGGTGCCGGCGTAGCGCAGATGCGCGAAGTTTTTGGTAGCGATGGCGCCATCGACATCCTGGGCGCGCAATGCTTCCGCCGCCTGTTCGGCGAGCTGGGTAGCGGTGGTTTGCAGTTGATCGAGATTGGGTTCGGTCAGCGGCGTCTCGACCGCCTGTTCGCGCAGGAGTAAAAAATCGGCGAGGCCGATGCCGTAGGCGGAGAGCACGCCGGCGAGCGGGTGGATGAAGATCCTGTCCATGCCGAGCTCGTCGGCAACCAGGCAGGCGTGCTGGCCGCCGGCGCCGCCGAAACTGGTCAGGACGAAATCCGCCGGGTTATGGCCTTTCTGCACGGAGATCTGCCGGATCGCATGCGACATGTTGGCAACCGCGATGGCAATATATCCTTCGGCGATCTGTTGCGGCGTGCGCGTCGTGCCGGTGGCTCTGCAAATCTCATCGGTCCGCGCGTTGAATTTTTGTTCGACGATGGCGGCATCCAGCGGTGCGTCGCCGTTGGGCCCGAAAATCGCCGGGAAATATTCCGGCCGGATTTTGCCGAGCAGGACGTTGGCGTCGGTTACGGTGAGCGGGCCGCCGTTGCGGTAGCAGGCGGGTCCCGGATTGGCGCCGGCACTCTGCGGCCCGACGCGCAGGCGGGCGCCGTCGAAGCTCAAAATGGAGCCGCCGCCGGCAGCCACCGTGTTGATGGCGAGCATCGGCGCGCGCAGGCGGACCCCGGCGATCTCGGTCTCGAACGAACGCTCGAATGCATTGTCGTAAAGCGCGACATCGGTGGAGGTGCCGCCCATGTCGAAGCCGATGACGGAAGAAAACCCGGCCATGGCGGCGGTGCGGACGGCGCCGACAATGCCGCCCGCGGGGCCGGAGAGAATGGCATCCTTGCCGGAGAATTTCTGCTCCTCCGCCAGGCCGCCATGCGACTGCATGAAATAGAGTTTGGCGCCCCCGAGGCCGGCGGAGACCTGATGGATGTAGCGGCGCAGAATCGGCGAAAGATAGGCGTCGGCCACCGTGGTGTCGCCGCGCGGGACCAGGCGCAGCAATGGGCTGGCCTGGTGGCTGAGCGAGATCTGGGTGAAGCCGGCTTGACGCGCGAGGGCGCCAAGTCTTGCTTCCTGTTCGGGAAATTTCCAGGCATGGATCAATGCGATGGCGATCGCGTCAAAACCGTCCTGCCGGGCACGATGAAGGGTCTGGGTAGCCTGCGCCTCGTCGAGCGGTTCGAGGATCGCGCCGTCCACCGCGATGCGCCCGGTCACCTCCGCGACGCGGTCGTAGAGCATGCTGGGCAGCTTGATATCGAGATCGAACAGCCGCGGCCGGGCCTGGTTGCCGATGCGCAGAAGATCGGCAAAGCCGCGATTGATCAGCAGCAGGGTGGCGGCACCTTTACGCTCCAGCAGCGCGTTGGTTGCGACCGTCGTGCCCATTTTGACCATCTCGATGGCGCCGTGCGGGATTTCGGCTTGCGCGTTCAGGGACAGAAATTCACGGATACCGGCGATGGCGGCGTCCCGGTAGCGGGATGGGTTCTCCGAGAGCAGTTTTTTGGTGGAAAGCGCGCCGGCCGGATCGCGCGCCACAATGTCGGTGAACGTGCCGCCGCGATCGATCCAGAATTGCCAGCCCGCCATAAACCCCGCCTAAAAGAATGAATTGGTTGATGTATGATTGTGCGAATGGGTTCAAGACCGCACAAGTTTGCCCTTTGGAAACTGCGGTTGCGGCATGATATGAGACGATGATGAGCTATTGGGGGAAGATTCTCGGCGGCGTCGCGGGTTTTGCGATGGGTGGGCCGGTGGGCGCGCTGTTTGGCGCCGCCTTGGGCCACGCTGCCGACCAGGGCGGGCTGCCGAATGTGGCGGGGCGCCTTGGCAACGCGATGCCGTTCGATACCGCCCGGTTTGCCGCTTTGCTGGGGCGGCGCGAGCAATTATTTGCCATCAGCGTGACCGTGCTGGCCGCGAAGCTGGCGAAATGCGACGGCCAGGTGAACCGCGCGGAAATCGACGCCTTCAAGCGCAGCTTCAGAATTCCCGAGGAAAACGTGCGTGAGGTCGGCCGCATGTTCGACCAGGCGCGCGATAGCGCCGACGGCTTCGAATCCTACGCCCAGCAGCTGGGCGAGGTTTTTTCGGATAATCGCGGGCTGCTGGAACAGGTGCTGGCCGGGCTCCACCAGATTGCCCGCGCCGATGGCCCGATGAACGGCCGCGAGGCGGACTATCTGCAGCGGGTGGCGCAGGCGTTCGGCCTGGCGCCGGATGCAGCCCGGCGCGCCGGCCAGGGCAGCTTCGCCGCCGGCATGGAGGGCGATCCCTATAAAGTGCTGGACGTGGACCGGCAGGCGACAAGCGAGGCGATCCGTACCCGCTGGATGACGCTGATGCGGGAAAATCATCCGGATAGCCTGGCATCCAAAGGCGTGCCGCCGGAATTCATCGCCGCCGCCTCGGACCGGGTGGCGCGGATCAATGCCGCTTATGACGTGATCAAACGCGAGCGGAAGCTTTGACGGCACAAGTGATTTTCTCGCCTTCACCGAATTTCGACGTCCGGACGGGAGAGGTTCAGCATCTGGTGCTGCATTATACCGGCATGCAGACCGGCGCCGCGGCGGTGGAGCGGTTATGCGATCCGGCGGCGAAGGTGTCTTCGCATTACGTGGTTGATGAGGACGGGACGATCTATTGCCTGGTCGAGGAGCAGTTCCGGGCCTGGCATGCGGGTGTGAGCTATTGGCGCGGGATGCAGGCGTTGAACGACAGTTCGATTGGCATCGAGATCGTGAATCCCGGGCATGAGTGGGGATACCGGGCGTTTCCGGAGGCGCAGATCTCGGCGGTGCTGGCGCTTGCCCGGGGGATTCTGCAGCGCCACCCGATACCGGCGCATAATGTGGTCGGGCATTCGGATATCGCGCCTGACCGCAAGCAAGACCCCGGCGAACTGTTTCCGTGGAAATACCTGGCCGGGCAGGGGGTCGGTGTCTGGACGGATGATTTTGCCCCGCCGGGAGATATTCCCGCCGATCTGGCGGCAATCGGCTATGATGTAACGCTGCCGTTGCCGGCGGTGATCACCGCTTTTCAGCGGCATTTCCTTCCCGATCAGGTCACCGGCGAGGCGGATGTGGCCACCGCAGGCCGGGCGGCAGCGCTGCGGAGTTGACCGGATCAGAATCAAGGCGCAATCGGTCCGCCATCCAGACGGTCGGACGGCCGCTGCCGGGGATAAAACCCTGGTGGAGGAAAGTCCGGGCTCCACGGGAATACGGTGCCGGCTAACAGCCGGCGGGGGCGACCCCAGGGAAAGTGCCACAGAAAACAAACCGCCGGTCGGGCCCGTCTTCGGACGGCAAACCAGGCAGGCAAGGGTGAAACGGTGGGGTAAGAGCCCACCGCGCGACCGGTAACGGAAGCGGCAGGGCAAACCCCACCGGGAGCAAGACCAAATAGGGGCGGCACGCCGGG
>JAMFSE010000131.1 GCA_026225115.1 Rhodovastum atsumiense | reverse complement strand
TTGCTTCTTTTTTTCAAAAAAGAAGTGCTTGCCTAACGCTTATTCAAAAACACCGTCTGCTGCGCCGTCGCGAACATCCCATCCCGGTCCCCAATTCTGGCAGTCGCCACGCCAATCCCATTCCCCGCACTCTCGCTCGTCGCATCCACCAGCAGCCACTCCCCCACCGGCTTGCGCGTCAAATGCAAATCGATATCCAGATTAGCCGCGGTCCATTCAGAGAATTTCACCAGCGGCGCAACGCCGCCGCAAAAATCCGCCATGATCGCAACCCGTTCCATCGGGCTGATCTTGTGCCCCTCGACGACATCCACCAGAATCTTCCCCCACATCGCGCCGGCGCCGATCACGTTGAAATCGCCCTTCATGCGCACGCCATCCAGCCAAGGCAGCGCCGGCCCTGGCTCACCTTTGTCTGGCACCGGATAGGTCAACGGCGCGCTGCGGTCCGGCGACTCCGCCAGCCGCAGCCGCAGCGCGCTGGCCCGAACCCAAACCTTGTCCTGCGCATGCAATTCAACTTCCATCAGCTGAAACCGCGGCCCGCTCCGTAAGCGTTTCACCGCAGCCGTCAAAGGCGTCATCGGCACCGAGCCGAAAATATCCAACGTCGTCCTTGCGGTGAGCATCGGCGTATCCGCCGGATGAAGTTCCAGCGCATGCGCCACCAGCGCGCTGAGCGAGACGCCGTTCTGCGAAATTTTATCCCAGGGGCTGAGGCCAAGGCCGGTCGGCACGAATTGCTCGCCGTCCTGCACAAAAAAGCTTTTCGGTATGTCCATCAGTTCAACTGTAACGATGATTGCCGCCGCCGCCTATCCGGCGCTTGCCGCCGGCTCCAGCATCCCGCGCACCGCCGCAAGATCGGTTTTGTAGGAGGCATTACGCGGCAGCGAGTCGACGAATTTCCAAATCGTTGGAATATGCGTGGCGTAAACCAGCTGCCGTAGATGCTGTTCCAGCTCTGCAATTGTCGGCTGCGCATGCCCGGCCTTGGTCTGCACCATCGCCGCCGGCACCTGCCCCAGCCGCGCATCGCGCACGCCTACCACCGCCGCGGCCGCCACCGCCGGATGCTCGCACAGCGCCCGCCCGATCACCTCCGGCAGCAGTTTGAACCCGCCGCGCATGATCGCGCCATCGGCGCGCCCCTGGTGATACAAAAACCCATCCGCATCGATCATGCCGATATCCGTGGTGCGGATCCAATGATCGCCAATGCGCGGCGTCTTCACCTCCAGCAAGCCGCTGGTCCCGGGCGGCAGCACCGCTTCGGTCTCCGGATCGATCACCCGCAGCTCCGACCCCGCATAGGGACGCCCAACGCTCAAATGCTTTGTGCCGCCAAACTCCGCAACCATCTGCGGCGTCATCAGCGTCACCACGCCGCCGAATTCCGTCGCCCCGTAGGACAGCAAAACCGGAATTCCATATTTCTCCTCAAAAGCCTTTTGCACCGTCGGGTCCAGCGGCGCAGCACCGGTCAGCAATGATTTGATGCAGGTGAGCTCTTCCTTCGGCACATCCGCATCCAAAATCATCCGCACCGCCGCCGGCGGCACGCCGGGTGCGGCGGGCTGGTAGCGCCGCACATAATCGCGCCACACATCCAGCGTGAACCGGTCCGCCAGCACGCTGCGCCGGCGTTTCAAAAGCGAGGGCAGAGTGCTGTAAATTCCGGAAATATTCCCCAGCGGAAACGTCAGCAGCACCGGAATCTCATCCGAATGCCTGCCGCCGTCATCGAACACATTCTGGCCGACGATATAGCGCCGGATGGTATCGAACGGAAAACGCACCGGCTTCGGCGCACCGGTCGTGCCGCTGGTCAGCAATTCGATATAGGGCTCGCCGGTCTGCGGCGTAAAATTCGCCGCACAGCGCTCAAATCCCGTAATCGCCTTGGCGCCATCGGCCCCAAGCGCAATCGCCGCCAGCCCATTCGCCTTCGCAACTTCGAGCAACTCCGGCGTGAAATCATCGCTCCCCGCCACCACCGCGCAGACATTCGCCTTGGCCACGTCGCGCGCAATGCCGGCGGCTTGCTGAAAGGCATAAATCATCCGCACGCTATAGCGCCCGGCAATCATCCCAAGCTCGGCGGCAATCGCCCAGGGCCGGTTGCGCGGCACGAAGGCGATCGGCATGCCTTCCCTGATCCCGGCCGCCTCCAGCAGGCGCTCAGCCTCCCCGGCAATCCGGCTGAGTTCCCCCCAGCTGTACCAGATGCCCTCAAACTCCATCGCCGGCGCATCCGACCTGTCGTTGACAGCCGCGCGGCTGAGTTCCTCTAGCGCTTCCATCGTATCCCCCCGGATCATACGGCCCGCCGCATGACGCGCCGCCTATGTGCTAACGCGGCTGTACCGTACGATCAATAGTAAGGGTTTCGAGAGCCTTATGTCACGCCGCGGTCGAACTATACTGCCCGCCCCGGTCGAAACTGGTCAGCACCGCCTCCAGCCCCTCAGGCGGCGGTTTCCGCGCCGGATTATACCAGGGCGAGAGCACCCCAAGCAGCCGGACAATCGTGCTCCGGAACAGAAATTTTCCGAACGCCTTCTCCCGCTTTTTCGAAGCCTCCACCTCTTCCGGCGACATCTCGGCCCGATAGGTTTCCAGCAGATGCTGGCGCACCGCGTCCGAATATTTGCCGCTATGCCCCAGCATCGCCAGAACCCCGTAGATCCGGTAGAAATAGGCATACCAGATTTTCCGAAAAATATTACCGCGCACCGCAAGCGCCATATATAATTTATAGGCGACTTCGCGGTGTTCGAATTCTTCCGCAAAATGCCAATCATAAATCAGCAGCGCCTCTTCCCGCGCGCCAAACCGGTACTTGCCCAGTTTCTCAAACCAAATCCGGTAGAAAACGCCGCCCGCGGCCTCAAAACCTTCAGTATAACTGAGGTTGAACAGCAGCGATCTGTTTTTGCGGAACCCGTCGAGATCGGCCCCAAATCCCTTGCCCAGCTCTTCAACTTTCGGAAAGCGTGGCGTTTGGAAAATCCGGTTGAATTTCGCATGCTGCCGGTAATGCTGCGATTCCTGCGCCACAAACCAGTCGACTTCCTTGGTCAGCTGTTCGTCGCGCACGGGATCGAGCAATTTGCGCGCATCCGCGAACACCTTGATGATATACGGCTCCAGAAACACCGGCGTGATCGAAAACGCGTTCATGAACATCGCGAATTCAAGATTGGGCGCCCAGTTCGGAAAACATTTCTCATAGTCTATTTGTGGATAGCGAACGGTTAATTCCATTTTTTAAATTCCCTCGAATTTCGTTTCGGCGATGAGCCTTCGGGTGCCGCGCCCGCATTCACGAATCGCTCAAAAATCTCTGCCGCGACCGCCAGCAAATCCCCAGGCGTCACCGGCCCGTTGCGCTGCGGATGATGCAGGCAGGCCCAACCGATAACCTGCTGCACGGAAAGTGCGCGCGCCAATGCCAGCCCCTGCATCGGCCCAGGCTCAATTGCCTGCCGGAATGCCGGCAGCTGCCTTGCCAAAGCCTGGGTGATCTTGCCGCCCAGCGCGTTCAACGCTTCCGGCACGTCCACGGTGGCGCCCAAATGCATCATCAACTCGGCCGGTATGCGCTCAGCCGTTGCGAAGGAAACCACTTCCAGCATCCACCGGTCGATTGCCGTCCGGGACGGAACCGGCCCCGGCAGCCGCGCCACAACCCGCACCAGCCCGTCGCCAAAATCCTCGGCGATGGTGGCAAGAATTTCCTCCTTGTCGCGGAAATAATTATACACCGTGGAACGCCGCGTCCCGGCCGCCTGCGCAATCTGCTCAAGCGTTGCCGTCGCATAACCATGCGTGTGAAAAACCTCGCGCGCGGCCGCGCAAATCTTCGCCCGCGTGAACGAAAGCCGGGCATCCCGCAGCGACTCTATGGCCGGTTTCGCCTGCGCCATCGCCGTCACGGGTAAGCCCGCTCAATGGTCGCAACCGGCCCGCTTTGCGCCAGCCGCAGCAGCGCGATCAGCACCGGAAACACCATGCTGAACAGGCTCGCCGCCACCGCCGCCTCATAAATATCGCTGGTAATAAAGCTGCGCACGCCCAGCACCACATTCCCCGCCGGCGCATTTGCGAACATGATCGGATATTGCAGGGCCATGCCAAGCCAGACCACCACCGGCAGCAGCCAGAACCGCCGGTGCGCAATCGTGGCACTCGCCGCAAACCGGTCGGCCACCAGCGCAAAAACCTGAAAAAACAGCCACCCCGTAAACAGCCATCCGAGGGTGTTGATCAGCGGCACGCCGAACTGCCCGCTCGGGTTCCGGTAGCTCCACATATGCAGCACCGCCGAGCCGATCGGATCATATGGATAATCGTAACCGGCCAGAATAAAGCTCGCCACCACGGGCGTTGCGAACCGCCGCAGCGCCGCCGGCCCGCTGCCCCCGGCATCGACGATCAGCCGCCCCAATATCCAGGCGTACCATCCAAGCACAACATACCCCAGCACCACCGGGATCGGCACCCCGAGCGGTTTTGGCCCCGGCTGGTGATGCACGTAAAATCCAAACGGAAACCCATGCGCGATGCTGTTCGCCTCCAGCCCAAAGGCGATCACCGCGACAATGACCACATAGGCGCCAAGCCCCTTCCAGCCGTAGATCAGCGAGGCCTGCAGCACGAAGATCAACAGCATCAGCAGCGCGCCGATGCCCGCCGCCGCGGCGCTGAACTTGCCCAGTGGCGAGACCGACAGCAAAAACGCCGCCAGCCAGACAACCGCCAGCCCCCAGCAAATGACCAGTCTTTTCGACCCGGTTTCCTTCGTTCCCAATCCTTGTCCCCTTTACAGGTGATCGTCCCGACTCATGTGACGCAAAATGGACAGAGTGTCTAGACAGCGACAAACCAACCCAATCTCTTTCGCACCGCTCCTCAACACCCGCTCTGTCCACTTCGCTAGTTGTATTGACCAGCATAGATGCTAGATCACTGACAAATAATCGTCCCGGGAGCCTAAAATGAGCGAAATCAAGCCGACAAAAATCGACATCGATCAGGCAATCCTGGACCGTATCGCGCGCCGCGTCGCCGATGCCGAAATCGGGTTCGCCCCGGATGACGATTCCGGCTGGAAATACGGCGTCGACGCCGCCTGGCTCTCCGGCCTGCGCGACTATTGGCGCGACCGCTACGACTGGCGCGCCGCCGAAGCCAAATTCAACGAGATCCCGCAATTCCGCACCGAAATCGACGGCATCCCCATCCATTTCTTCCGTTTTTCGCCGCCCTCAGCTGGCGGCTATCCCCTGATCCTAACCCACGGCTGGCCCGGCTCCCCGCTCGAATTCATGGCCGCCGCACCTTTGCTGGCCGTGCAGGGTTTTGACGTCATTATCCCCTCGCTCCCCGGCTACGCATTCTCCGGCCGTCCCGCGCGCCCGATCAGCCCGCATAAAGTCGGCGATATGTGGCGGAAACTGATGGTCGATGGTCTCGGCTTCAAGCGCTTCGGCGCCCAGGGCGGCGATTGGGGCTCCACCGTCACGCGCCGGCTTGGCCAGGCCCATGACGATGTCGTCGGCGCCATCCATATCAACATGATGCAGGCCGTCATCGGCAACCCGCCGACGCCGGAAGAAGCAGCCTGGCAGCAAACCATGAGGATCAAGGTGATGATGGACAGCGCCTATGCGTTGATCCACCGAACGCGGCCGCAGACCATCGGCCTGACCTTGGCCGACAGCCCGATCGGCTTCGCCGGCTGGGTGATCGAAAAATGCCGCAGCTGGTCCGATTGCGGCGGCGATGTCGAAAGCATTTTCTCCAAGGACGCGCTGCTCACCAATGTCATGACCTATCTGGTCACCGGCAACGTGCAAAGCGGCATCTGGATGTATAACGGCCTGGGCGGCGAACCCTTCGCGCCGGTCCCCATCAAAATCCCCACCGGCTTTGCGGAATACCCGCAGGAATTCATGCCGCCCGCCCCGCGCGCCACGGTCGAGAAAGACGTCAACATCGTGCGCTGGACCAAAATGCCCAAAGGCGGCCACTTCGCCGCCTGGGAGCAGCCGGAACTTTTCGCCGAAGACGTCGGCGCGTTCTTCAAGGAATTCCAATAACCCCGATCAGGGAGCGCGCCATGACCGATTCAGATTTAACCGCCACCCTTGCCGCCCAGCGCGCCGCCTTCACGGCCGAACTCCCGGTCTCCGTCACCGCCCGAAAGGACCGCCTGCAGCGCCTCGGCCGCATGGTAGCCGAAAACGCCGACCGCCTCACCGCCATCTTGAGCGAGGATTTCGGCCACCGCTCGCGCGAGCAATCCGCGGTCACCGATATCGCCGGCAGCCTGATGCCGGTCACCTACACGCTCGCCAATATCGACAGCTGGGTAAAGCCTGAGAAACGCAAACTCCCATTCCCGCTCGGCGTGCTTGGCGCCCGCGCCTGGGTCGAATACCAGCCCAAAGGTGTTATCGGCGTCATCTCGCCCTGGAACTTCCCCATCCAGCTCACCATCGGCCCAATCGCCGGCGCCTTTGCCGCCGGCAATCGCGTCATGGTCAAAAGCTCGGAAACCACCCCCGGCCTCTCCGCCCTCTTCGAGGAACTGTGCCCGCGCTATTTCGACCGCACCGAACTCGCCTTCTTCAGCGGCGGCCCGGAGATCGGCAAGGTTTTCGCCGAGCTCGCCTTCGACCACATCATCTTCACCGGCGCCACCGCCATCGGCCGCCACATCCTGCACGCCGCCGCCGATAATCTGGTGCCGGTCACATTGGAACTCGGCGGCAAATCCCCCAGCATCATCGGCAAATCGGCCGACATCGCCACCGCCGCCGACCGCATCGCCGTCGGCAAAATGCTGAACGCCGGCCAGATCTGCCTCTCGCCGGATTACGCCTTCGTGCCCGAAGCGGGTGAAGCCGCCTTCGTCGACGGCATGCGCAAAGCCGTCACCCGCATGTATCCAAAATTGCTCGCCAACGACCAGTACACCTCCGTCGTCAACGAACGCCACCATGTCCGACTCAACGCCTATCTGGATGACGCCCGCGCCAAAGGCGCTGAAATCGTCACGGTAAATCCCGGATCGGAAGATTTCACCACCACCAACAGCAACAAGATGCCGCTGCATCTGGTGCTCAACCCCACGGACGAGATGGCGGTCATGCGCGAGGAAATTTTCGGCCCCATCCTGCCGGTCAAACGCTACCGCGACTTCTCCGAAGTCATCACCTACATCAACGCCCATGACCGCCCGCTCGGCCTGTATTATTTCGGCGCCGACGAAGCCGAGCAGCGCCAGGTCCTCGAGCGCACCATCTCCGGCGGGGTCACCCTGAACGACGTGATCTTCCACGCCGGCATCGACGATCTGCCCTTCGGCGGCATCGGCCCGTCCGGCATGGGCAGCTATCACGGCATCGACGGTTTTCGCACCTTCAGCCACGCCAAATCCATCTACAAACAGGCCCGCATCGATATCGGCAAGCTCGGCGGCATGAAGCCGCCTTACGGCAAGGCCACCGCATCCAACCTCACCCGCAGCCTGAAACCCTTCCTCACCGCCAAGGGATAAAACAATGCCGAACGCCGATCTCAACGCCGATTACGTCGTCATCGGCGGCGGCAGCGCCGGCTGCGTGCTGGCCAACCGCCTCAGCGCCGATCCGCGCAACAAGGTCATCCTGCTCGAAGCCGGCGGCGACGACCGTGCGCTCAAAAACCCTTCCCAGTTCAAAACCAACATGATGATCCACATCCCCGTCGGCTTCGCGGAATCCATCAAGGACCCGCGCATCGGCTGGGGCCTGCAAACCGAACCCGATCCCGGTGCCAACAACCGCGTCTTCGCCGTCACCCGCGCCAAGGTCCTGGGCGGCTGCTCCTCCATCAACGCCATGCTCTACGTCCGCGGCGAGCGCTCGGATTACGACA
This sequence comes from Rhodovastum atsumiense, assembly GCA_026225115.1. Taxonomy (GTDB): domain Bacteria; phylum Pseudomonadota; class Alphaproteobacteria; order Acetobacterales; family Acetobacteraceae; genus Acidocella; species Acidocella atsumiense_A. The sequence goes on along the minus strand of JAMFSE010000131.1, from coordinate 4,764 downwards.
ACTGGCGCCAGCTCGGCTGCACCGGCTGGGCCTGGCACGACGTGCTGCCCTATTTCATCCGCGCCGAGCATCAGGAACGCGGCGCCGACGAATTCCACGGCATCGGCGGCCCGCTGAACGTCGCCGACAACCAGGGCCTGTACGACGTCTCCGAACGCGTGCTGGACGCCGCTGCATCCACCGGCATCCCCCGCACCGAGGATATCAACCGCGGCAGCCAGTTCGGCGGCTGGCGTGCCCAGCTCACCACCCGCAATGGCCGGCGGCATTCTGCCGCAGTCGGCTACCTGCACCCCGTAATGTCGCGCCCCAACCTCACGGTTCTCACCAATGCCCAGGCCAGCCACGTGCTGTTCAAAGACCGCCGCGCCACCGGGGTCGCCTTCATCCGCGCCGGCGTCGTGCAATCGGTCCGCGCCCGCGGCGAAGTCATTCTTGCAGGCGGCGCCATCAACTCCCCGCATCTGCTGGAACTCTCCGGCATCGGTGCCGGCGCGCGGCTCGCAGCCCTCGGCATCCCGGTCCTCGCCGACAGCCCCAATATCGGTGAAAATCTGCAGGACCATTACATGTCCTATGTCAGCTTCGAACTGAAACCCGGCATCCGCTCGCTCAACAGCCTCGCCAAAGGCTCCGCACTCGCCGGTCAGGCTTTGAAATATCTTTTCACACGCAAAGGGCTGCTGGCGGAATCCGCTGCCCAATTGCTGATCTACGCAAAATCGCAACCCGGCCTGGAGGCCCCGGACATCCAGTTCTCGGTCACGCCGGGCTCCATCAAGGACCCCACCGCCGGCGCCGATAAAATGGAAATGGGGGATGAACCCGGCATCACCTTCGGCCCCTGTCACCTGCGCCCCAATTCGCGCGGCTGGGTGCATGCCCGCTCCGCCGATCCGCTGACCAACCCCGCCGTCCAGTTCAACTATCTCACCGACCCGCTCGACCAGGCGATCCAGATCGCCGGCGTCCGCATCGCCCGCAACATCGTCGCCCAGCAACAAATGGCCGAGGTGGTCACAAAGGAATTAAACCCGGGCGCTGGCGCTGAGACCGACGCCGAAATCCTCGACTACGTCCGCGCCACCGGCAATACCGTCTACCACCCGGTCGGCACCGTCGCGATGGGCGGCCACGACACCGCCCCCTTGGACTCCCGCCTGCGCGTCCGCGGCGTGGAAAACCTGCGCGTCGCCGACGCCGCCATCATGCCCCGCCTGATCTCCGGCAACACCAACGCCCCCACCATCATGATCGGTGAAAAAGCCAGCGACATGATCCTGCAAGACGCCCGGGTTACGGCCTGAAATACCCCCACACAGAAAGCACAAACATGCCAATCGAAATAAAAATCCTCGCTTTGGGCGCCGTCCTGCTGCTTGTCCACATCTTCGCCGCGGCGCATTTCAAGACCAAACAATACGGTCCCAAATGGAACATGGGCGCGCGCGATGAGGCGCTGCCTCCGCTGGCGCCGGTCGCCGGCCGCCTCGTCCGCGCCCAGGCCAATTTTCTGGAAACCTTCCCCATCGCCATCATCGCCTTGCTTGGCGTGGTCCTGGCCGGCCGCAACACCGAATGGACCGCGCTCGGCGGCTGGCTCTGGCTCGCGGGCCGCATCATCTACCTGCCGCTCTACGCTCTGGGCGTCCCAAAAATCCGAACCCTCGTCTATTTACTAAGCCTGGCCGGCCTCATCATCGCCATCTGGCCGATTTTGTTTTGAGGCAGGAAGAAGTTCTTTTTTGAAAAAAAGAACCAAAAAACTTCTTTGAATCTAGGCCATAGGCGCCGGTGCGACATGATCCTATCGACCAAAATTGCGTAAATTGGCCGTAAGCGGACGGTCCGGTTTTAGTTCAAAATCATAGAGAGCGGACCACGTCGTGTTGTGTCCCGGCTGTGTGGAATCGTTAAATGTTCCAGTATAAAAGTCATGTTACCTGCTCCCCACTATTGACTTCCGTACTGTTCGCATGAATTCATTGCGATAGTGGGTATTGCTAACGCCGCACTAGGGGGCTCCTTGCGACTGGCTAAACTGAGTATCCGAAACTTTAGAAATTTTGCTTACATCGACGTGCCACTCGCTGGCAATGTCGTACTTTTAGGGGAGAATCGAGTTGGCAAAAGCAATCTGCTATTTGCCATCCGTCTCGTACTCGACCCTACGCTTCCCGACTCAGCACGTCAGCTAAAGCTGTCCGATTTCTGGGATGGTTGCGATCCCACTACTTCACCTCAAATTGAAGTGCATCTTGATTTCGCCGAATTCGATGTTGATCCCATGCTCGTTGCGCTACTTACTGACTTTCGGATTTCCACCGATCCTACGATCGCTCGCCTGAGTTATGTCTACCGCAAGAAGCCAGACGTCACTGGCGCCCCCCAGTCCGGCGAGGATTGTGAGTTTATTGTGTATGGTGGCGGCAATGAATCTCGCTCGGTGCCAAGTCGCGTACGGCGCCGGATTGCACTGGATATGCTCGATGCGTTGCGAGATGCCGAAGGTCAACTTGGGTCGTGGCGCAATTCTCCGCTAAGGCCTCTGCTCGAAGATGCAATTGCGTCAGTCAGCCGCCCAGAGCTGAACGCGGTCGCCGCTGACCTTGAGGCGGCCACCAAAAAGCTCGAAGGCTTCAAGTCAGTCATGGACCTCGAAACTTCGCTGCGCACTGGTATTTTTAATCTTGCTGGTTCCAAGTACGACATCGACGCACGATTGCGCTTCGCGCCTGCCGATCCGCTCCGGTTGTTTCGATCGATCGCGATGTATATCGACAACGGCAAACGGGGAATCGCCGAAGCGAGCCTTGGTTCCGCCAACGTAGCACTGGTTGCGTTAAAACTCGCCGAATTCGCCTGGCGCCGCACGAAGAACGAACGCAATTTTTCGCTGCTATGCATCGAGGAGCCAGAGGCTCACCTCCATCCCCAACTGCAGCGTGCCGTTTTTGAAAAACTGTTCAACGCCGGTGATCCTGCGCAAGCGCTGATTGTTACCAGCCATTCGCCAACACTAGCGGCCGTTGCGCCGCTGCGCTCGATCGTGCACCTTCGCGCTGTCAACGGCGCAACCAGGGCCTACTCGCTCGCCAGCCTGCCAGTCACGCCCGAGGAACTCGATGATATCGAACGATATCTCACAGCAACTCGATCCGAGCTCCTGTTTGCTCGCGGTGTTATCTTTGTCGAAGGTGATGCTGAAGAGACGCTCGTTCCAGTGTTTGCGGATGCCTTGGGCGTAAACCTCAACCGTTTAGGCATCACTGTCTGTAATGTCGCCGGCGTCAATTTTACCCCCTATGTGACGCTAGCTGTTAGTCTTGGCCTGCCATTCTCGATCGTTACCGACTGGGATCCTCTCGATGGGACCAAATTACCGCTTGGAAAGGCACGCACCCTTAGCATATGGGATAGCATCCTCACGGCGACTGGACAGCCTCCTGTGGCAGCGTCTCAGCGCGTTGTCTGGGAGGCTATGGATTATTCGACCTTCTGCGCAATATGGTCGCCCGTCGGCTTTTTTCTGAATGACAGGACATTTGAGGTCTCGGTCGCGAGCGCGCCTGGCCTTCAGGCTGCGCTGCTCGATATTCTCGATGAGCAGGGTTTTGGGGCGCGCCGCACGGCACGGATCGCGGCTTGGCGCGCGGGCGCGTCCATCGATCCAACACAACTACTCGCTATGATCACCGATATAGGCAAAGGGCGGCTAAGCGCTAAGCTCAAGAAGAAGCTTCCGCAAGGGTTCGCGCCGCCACCTTACATTACCGAAGCGATCCGGTCTGTGGCCGCACGTGTCTAATTATCTCGCGCTGACGCATGCTCTGGGAGAACTTGACAAAAATCCTGAGCAGGCGGCGGCCGTACGTGAACCAGGCCACTGCATTGTGCTAGCGGGTCCGGGCAGCGGCAAGACCAAAACCTTGACCATCGCTATGGCACGTGTTTTAGCCGAAGACGTGGTTGACCCGCGTGGGGTCGCTTGTATCACCTACAACAATGAATGCGGGATCGAACTCGAAACGAGGCTAGCCGCCCTTGGCGTCGAGAGCAGCGAGCGTAATTTCATCGGCACCGTCCACAGCTTTGCACTCACCCAGGTAATTTTACCCTATGCTCATTGCATTCCTGGTCTGCTGCCCGATGATTTTCGTGTAGCGACGCGTGCTGAGTGCCGTGCTGTGGTCGAGACCGCTTATGCATCTGTGACCAACGATTTGTATGATCCTCACGATCGCTGGGCCTTCGCCGAAGAGAAACGCCGCCGTGATGTTGATCGCAGCTTGCCTGCTTGGAGAGGAAGGAATCCCGAGCTGGCCGACTTCATCGAGGCTTTTGAGGCAGAACTTCGAAGCCGAAGATTGATAGATTTCGAAGACATGCCCCTCATTGCATTTCGTATGATCAAATCCAATACGTGGATTCGTGATGCCTTACGCGCACGTTATCCGGTTCTGTTCGTCGATGAATATCAGGATCTTGGTCACGCGCTTCACGAGTTGGTACTACTCTTGTGTTTTGAAGGCGGCATCCGCTTGTTTGCGGTGGGCGATGGTGACCAGTCCATCTATGGATTCACGGGCGCGAATCCGCAGCTTCTACACAACCTTATCGAACGCACTGATGTGCGGAAAATACACCTTCGGTTTAACTATCGTTCCGGTTCAAAGATTATCCGCGCATCGCTCGGGGCGCTTGGCGAAGAGCGTGATTACCGAAGCATTGACGACGCTCCAGAGGGTGAACTTTATTTTTGGA
>JAMFSE010000130.1 GCA_026225115.1 Rhodovastum atsumiense | reverse complement strand
TTTTTGGTTCTTTTTTTCAAAAAAGAACTGCTTGGCCTTACTGAATTCTGAATAATTGCCAGCCGGTTTTGGGATCGCTTGCCCGCAGCGTTAACCATTTTGGCGGTTTTCCCGTGTTGAGGGCGTCCCAGAGGGTGTCGCGCGGCAGGTCCGCGATGGTGAGATCGCGGCCTTCGGCACAGAATAATATGTAGGCTGCGTTGGTTACGGCCATAGTCGGGGGTTTTTCGGCGAAGTTTTCGCTGCGCCAGGCGGCGCGCTGCCGCAGGAAGCCGGGCACGCCGTGCTGGTATAGTGAGCCGACGGTGAGAATGTTCGATCTGTACAGCAGTTCCGGCGTGTCGTTGGCGCCGGCGAGGATTATTTTGCCGGCGTAGGGGGAGAGCATGGGTGCGATATGGCGCAGCGAGCAGGATGCGGCTTTAGCGGTTGATGCGGGGGTTTTTGCGACGGCTTGCAGGGGTACTGCCAGCAGTGACAGCTCCGGGGCCACCAGCATGAAAAAAATCAAGCCGAGCCGGGCAAGCATCGCTGCCAATGGCAGGTGCCATTTGGAACTGACGTCCGTCAGCATCAGCGGCAGCAGTCCGGCGGCGATCCCGGCGGGAAATTCGGTGAACAGGATAAATTTCTGGCCGAGAAACAGAGCGACCGCGGCGCATAGCGTTGCGTAAAGCCAAAGCCAGAATCCGTTGCCGCCGCGGGTTGTGCGCAGGAGCAGAAACATCAAGGCGAGCAGGCCGGGGAGCAGGAATTCGGTCAATTGGCTTGTGCCCCGCACCGGCTGCAGTTCCAGCATGGCGCCGAAAAACATTTGCCGGTCGGCCGCGTCCATGACCCCGTAGGGGCCCATTGCGACCTGCGGGAACAAAGCGATCCAGAGCAGGAGCAGCAGGGCCATCGCGCCAACGCCGATGATGCGCCGTGGCCAGATCCGCTGCCATCGCTGCAGCCGCCACAAAGCCAGGCCGCCGGCCAGCAGCAACAGTCCCAGCACGACGTACACCATTGAAAGCCTGTCGATTTCAGCCATCCCGCAGCCGCCGGCCGGCGGATCGACGGCCAAAGCAAACCCCAGGACATCCACAAATCCGGCCGCGCAGGCGGCGATTGCGGCGCCGATCGGCAATTGCGCCCAGCGGAACAGCAATGCCGCGTAGGACATCAACACGAAGGGCATGGTCTCCGGCGTCAGCCAGACGGCAAACCCGCCGGCCAGCCCGGCCAAAAACCCCCAGCCGCTATCGCCGTCCCAGGCACGGGCTGTAAGCCCCAGGGTCAGTGCGATCAGCGCCAGCAGCAAAATATGATAATGCACCACGCCGGGCGCGGAAAAACATTGCAGCCCCGGAAGCAGTGCCGCAGCGACCGGTGCTGCCCAGAGAAATTTCGTGGCGGAAAACGGCCGGGCGGCAAAAGCCAGTGCCAGTCCGAGAAACCCGACGCCAAGCGGCCCGAGCGCAACGCCTGAGGCAAACAGCGCATGCCGCCAGCCGATGAAGACTGCCAGCGGCGCCGCCATCGCCCAGAGCAGCATGTCCAGCAGCCGGCTCCACTCCACGAGCACCCCGGCCCCGGAATCATCCCGCGCCACCCAATTGACCAGATGCCCCTGGGAGATGCCCTGAAGGATACGTTCCAGCCGCATATAACTATCCGGATCGAGCAGATTCCCGGCCAAAACAGCCGGCCAGCCCGTCAACCCAACCAGAATATTGAGCCCGGCCCCAAGCCAAAACAGCCCCAGCCACCCACGCCCGGTAATCCAGCCAGACCCCATCAACCCTCCACGTCGTACACATAAAAACGGCCCGCCTCCGTTACCGGAAACGAGCCGAACTTATTCAACTCAAACTCTATACAAACTCTATAGCGGGTTAGGGGTGCGCTGCGGTGAGTCAGCTGGGGCGGCTTTCGAGAACCGGAGCGGAGCCTACGTAAGTAGGTGAGCACCGGAAGCGGAGAAAGCTGCCTCAGATGACCACCGCAGTAGCGCCCCTTAATCCGCGGCCAGTGCCATTTGTTTGCGGGCCAGGCACTGACTGACATAGCCTTCGACGGCTTCGGTCACCTTGTCGGCATGCTCGGCGAACACATGGTCGGCGCCGGGGAAGACGCGATAGTCGATCGCAACACCCTTCTGCAGATTCAGCTTGTCGACCAGTTTGCGCACGGAGCCTTCGGGCACCATTTCATCGGCATCGCCGTGAATGATCAGGCCGCTGCAGGGGCAGGGGGCGAGGAACCCGAAATCATAGCCGGCGGCCGGCAACGCCACGCTCACCCAGCCGGAGACTTCCGGCCGGCGCATCAGCAGCTGCATGCCCACGAAGGAGCCGAAGGAATAGCCGGAAATCCACAGCCCGCCATGGCCCGGGTTGAGCGCCTGCATCCAGTCCAGCGCCGCCGCGGCGTCGTTGATCTCGCCCATGCCGCCGTCGAACTTGCTCTGGCTGCGGCCAACGCCGCGGAAATTGAAGCGCATCACCGAAAAACCAAGGCGCTGATATACCTGATACATGGAATAGGTGATGCGGTTGTTCATGGTCCCGCCGTGCAGCGGGTGCGGATGCAACACCAGCGCCAGCGGCGCGCCACGTTCCTTGGCATGGTGGTAGCGACCCTCTAAGCGGCCTTCCGGCCCGGCAAACATTACTTCAGGCATTCTATCACTCGTCTTTCATACAACCGGTGTCATCGCATCCGCGTCAGAGTCACTGCCCGATCACCGCTCGCCGCAACCGAATGTTGACCTGAGCGGTCCGGATACTTAAATTCCTCGTAACGCTGATTTCAGCTAGAATCGTTTTAGATCCTCCCTGGGTTTATTAATATATACCGCTCTTTTCAGCTTTCCTACGGAAATGTCGCATGGCCCTTATGTTTTTAACTGAGACGGTGCGGGCCTATCGCAAGCGCGACCCTGCGGCACGCTCGAATCTGGAAGTATTGCTCTGCTACCCGGGCTTGCATGCGGTGGCGATACACGGCGTTTCCAGCTTCCTCTGGCGGCATCGCTGGTATTTTTTAGGCAGATTTGTCTCAAACATCGGGCGGTTTTTGACCGGTATCGAAATCCATCCCGGCGCCAGACTCGGCCGCCGTTTCGTGATCGACCATGGCATGGGGGTGGTCATTGGCGAGACGGCGGAGCTGGGCGATGACGTATATATCTATCATCAGGTCACCCTGGGCGGCATCAGCACGGCGCCCGGCAAGCGCCATCCCACCATTGGCGACAATGTGATCATCGGCGCCGGCGCCAAGGTGCTGGGCGCGATCGCGGTTGGCGACGGCGCGCGCATTGGCGCCAATGCGGTGGTTGTGGCGCCGGTTCCGGCGGGCACCACTGTGGTCGGCATACCGGCCCGGCCGGTCGAGCACGGCACCGGCCCGGTTACGGGAAACCCCCGCTGCGAGGCTTACGGCACGCCGGTCGATCCTGGCCTCGACCCGCTGCTGCATGAACTCGACCTTTTGCGCGGGGAGCTGACGGAGCTGGAGCATCGCATCGCCAAACTAGCGGGCGAGCGGGTTTAGCGGCCGAACTACGCCTGCTCCAGGGGCATCCTGAAGGTGAAACGGGTCTCTTCCGGGGTTGAGGACACCGTTAGATCGCCGCCATGCGCCAGGGCTATCTGGTGCGAAATATACAGCCCCAGGCCCAGGCCTTCCCGGCTTGGCTGCACGGTGCCGCGGGAAAACGGCTCGAAGATGCTGGTGAGCAGCGATTCCGGGATCGGCGGCCCGCCGTTGCAAACCGAGAGTTCGAAGCGGCCGTCGGCGGCGGCCGCTGCGACCTTTATGGGTTTCTCGGGATCGCCGTAGGTCAGCGCATTGTCCAGCAGATTGACCGCCAGCTGCGTCAGCCGCTTGATGTCACAAAACACCGGAAGCGGCACCGCGATATCGGTTTCAATCCGCCGATTCGGCGCGCTGATCTGCCGGTCGGCCACGACCTCGTGCAAAACCAGCTCCAGGGAATCATGGGCATGGCGCTCAAGGGTCAGCCCGCCGCCTAAGCGGCTGCGGGAGAAATCCACGACGACATCGATCAATCCGGCCATTCTGTTGGCGCTGGCGACGACCATCTGCGCCCATTGGGTGGCCCGCTCGTTCAGCGGGTTCTTTTGCAGCATCTCCATCCCGCCCAGAATGCCGGTGAGCGGATTGCGCAGATCATGCCCCAAAACCGCGATAAACTGCTCGCGCAGGGCCAGGGTTCTGTGCTCTTCCAGTAGCTGGGCCTGGGTGTGCGCGACCTTGTCCGTGGCGCTGAGCAATGTCCCGATCACCTCCGCGAACATCTCGAACATCGAAATCGTTTCCGGGGTTTTGAGCACATGCGGTTCGGGGTCGATCGCGCAGAGCGTGCCAAAAAAACTGCCGTCGGGCAGGATGATGGGGACCGAGATATAGCTTTGCAGGCCGTAGAACGCCGGCGTGTGGTGGTTACGGAATTCCGGATCTTCGGCCACGTGATCGATGATCACGGCTTTCCGGCTTTGCCGGATCTCCTGGCAGATGGTGGTCTCGATCTTCAGTTCGCCGCCCGGCGCGAGTCCGAAGGCCAGGTCATCGCGGACGCTGCAGGCGATCCACCGGTCCTCGGTGACCCGGGCGACGGCGGCAAACCGCATGCCGGTGGTGCGGCAGATGATGTCCAATATGGTCGGCACGGCCTTGATGCTCGCTACCGCAGCGAGATCCTCTGCAAAATTATCGGCCACGAATAAAGTCCATCGCCGATAGATAACCAGGATTTTATCCTATGTCACTTCTACCGCGGTGCAGCACAAAATACTGAAAATCGCCAGAAAATGAGAAGCGCGTGAATTTTTTCCTAAAAACGGCAAAGATGAAAGTTCTTAACAATCGGTTGACGAAATTATTACATATTCGGAATTTTTTCCTTGAACTGGTCACCATTTGGTTATATCGCCGTAATCTACCCGTCATGGTTGAAGAGAGCCAATCAATTATCGCCCCGACGTGTAGAACCCTGAGCTTGGTATTCACGGAAGAACCGAATGCAAAAATGAAACGCCAATGAAACGGCCATTTGCATAGCGTAACAGTAATGGGCGCCAAAATGCAGGCAAACCGTTGGTCATTCATGACAGGCGGCAAGGCTCGAATACGGTCGCTCCAAATGTAATCTTTGGGGAGGTTAAAATGAAAACAACAATGAATATGCCGCTGAGTATTTTGAAGAGCCTGCAAAAACGAATGCCCTGCGAAGACGTCCTGGCCAATGCCGCATCACAGCTGGATGTCATCCTTAACTGCATCTATGATCACGCGATTTTATTCCTTGATTTGGAAGGCAATATTACCAGCTGGAATATCGGCGCCGAGAAAATGCATGGCTTCACCGAGGCCGAGATCACTGGCCGCAATTTCGCAAGCTTCTATCTCGCCGAGGATGTCGCCGATGACCTTCCGCAAAAAGCTTTGGCCGCCGCCCGCGATACCGGGCGGTATAAGACGCAGCAATGGCGATTGCGCAAAAACGGCGATCGCTTCCGTGCGGACATTCTCATTCACCCGGTGCACGACAAGCTTGGCGATATCACAGGCTTTGTGAAGATCACGCGAGACGTCACGCTGCAGCATCAGCTCGACCTTTCAAAGGAAGATTATAATCAGACCCAGAAGCAGGAGATGCTCGGCCAGCTTACCGGCGGCGTGGCGCATGATTTCAACAATCTGTTAACGGTGATCGATGCCGGCCATCAGCTGGTTGCCAAATACTCCGACGATTCGCGGATCAGCCGGGTGCTCGAGGTCAATAAAGTCGCGATTGATAAAAGCCGCAAGCTTATCGCCCAGCTTCTGGCATTTTCCCGTAAGCAAGTGCTGAAACCGACCCCGACCCATATCAACAATACGATATCGGTGTTCGATGTATTGATCGAAAAAGCGGTCGGCAGCAATCGCAGCGTGCAATGGAATCTGGCGCCGGAATTACCGCAGGCGGCGATCGATTCCGCCCAGTTGCAATCGGCTTTGCTCAACCTGATCGTTAACGCCAGGGACGCGACGCCGGACGGCGGCATTATAAAAGTTTTCACCGAGACAAAAATCCTTAAATCCCCCAACTTCAAGGTCCCGTCCAATGTGCCGGCCGGCAGGTATATTGTGCTGGGCGTGGCCGATACCGGCATCGGCATGTCGGAAGCGGTGCGCGAGCGCGCAATAGAACCTTTTTTCACCACCAAGGATGTCGGCCAGGGCACCGGGCTTGGGCTTAGCCAGTGTTTCGGTTTCGCCCGGCAATCCGGCGGTACGCTGGTCATTGATTCCGTTGAGGGCCGCGGCACGACGGTCCGGATTTTTCTGCCCGCCCTTGAGGTCGAGGAAAAGCCGTCGCAGAGCGATCATCGCACGATCCTGCTTGTGGACGATGAATTCGCCATCCGCTCACTGGTGGGCGAGATGCTGCGGGGCCTCGGACATACGGTGGTGGAGGCCGAAGACGCGCGCGATGCTTTGCAACAGCTGCAAACCAATGCCTCGATCGACTATCTTTTCACCGACATCATCATGCCGAACGGCATCAACGGTTTGGAATTGCTGGAGGTGGCAAGATCCATCCGCCCCGGGCTGCCGGCGCTGCTGGCATCGGGCTATCCGCGCGACGTGTTGCGCAACATCGCCCAGCTACAGGATGACGTGATGCTGCTGCAAAAACCCTACACGATCGACAAACTCTCCGGGCATATCAGGGCGGCTGGCCAACTGAAACACTAGCCTCGCCACGCGCCACAGACCGAACGCCGGAAAATCCAGGTCAACAGCATCCCGCCAAAAGGGGAGATGCTGTTGACAGGGCGTGCCGGACGGTGAAGATCATCCGCGACGAAACCTGTAGATGATTTGTGCTGATAAATCAGCGCAAGCCAAGGGACCGGCGGGAGCGAACCGGCCGGAGCGGAGTTGGGGATGAATGAACGGCTAAAAGGCGAAGTCATCATCGTTGCCGGCGGCGGCGGCATCGGCAACGTTCTGGCCCGGCGCTACGCCAGGGAAGGCGCTGGGATCGTGCTGGGCGATATTATTGGCGATCACGCTTTGCAGGTCGCCGCTGAAATCCGGGCCGAGGGCTTCCAGGCCGTCGGCACCACCCTTGATGGCGGCGATGACGGATCGATTGGTAAAATGGTGGCGCTGGCCAAATCCGAATACGGAAAACTCACCGGTTTCCATGCGAATTACGTGACAGTGCTGGACCCGCACGGCAATTCCGGCGTCGATATGGATCTTGCCGATTACGATGAGATGATGCGGGTAAACCTGCGCGGTTATCTGCTCTGCACCCGCCATGCGATTCCGGCGATGATCGAGAATGGCGGCGGTTCGCTGGTGTTCACCTCATCCGTCGAGGCCTTCATGGGCGCACCGCTGCGTTTTACCTATGCGATGGGAAAAGCGGCGCTGCATGCGCTGATGCGCAACATCGCCGTGCGCTATGGGCCCGACGGCATCCGCACAAACGTCATTACGCCGGGGCTGATTGTCCATCCGAAACTGGAAGCCGGGATGCCGCCGGGGGCGATCGAATATGCGCTGTCGCGCACCGCGCTGAAGACACGGGTTGGCAGGCCCGAAGATATCGCGGCAATGGGGGCGTACCTGCTGTCCTCGGAAGCCGGCTACGTCACCGGCCAGGTGATGACGGTTGACGGCGGCGGCACAATGCGGCCCTGAAGCCGGGCCAGCAGATTCTAAAAATTCGCTTCGCATAAAAATATTTGGGGAAGATCAGATAATGGAATTTGAAGGAAAAGTTGTGGTCGTCACGGGCGCCAGTTCCGGCATCGGCCGCGCCTATTGTCAGGCATTCGCGGGCGCCGGCGCCACCGTCATCGCCTGCGCGCGCACGCTTGGCGTCGCCAAGGATGGTATGCCCGCGCATAACAGCCTGGCGGAAACCGTGCAGGCCTGCGAGGGCCTTAACGGCCGCGTCTTCGCGCAGGCTTGCGACGTTGAAAATGAGGACGACGTGAAACGCGCAATTGCGCAGACCATCGCGAATTTCGGCCGGATCGATGTTCTGATCAACAACGCCGCCATCTACCCGCATTATTCCACCTTCGATATCGATGTGGATAGCTGGGAGAAAAGCATGCGGGTCAATGTCCGCGGCCCGTTCCTGACCATAAGGGAAGTTGCCCCGCACATGATCCGGCAGCGCGCTGGCAGCATCGTCAACCTGACATCCCTGTCCGGATCGTTTCAGGAAAAGGGTCATGCTGGGCATGAGGATCTGCTGCTCTACTCGGTGACCAAAGCGGCGGTGAACCGCTTGTCCACCTTCATGTCCGAAGAGTTGAAGGAATACGGGATTGCCGTGAACGCGATGAGCCCCGGCGCCGTCGACACCGAAACCTGGAACAACCACGATCCCGGCGCGGTCGCGACCTGGAAAGCCGCCGGCGTGGTCCGGGCCTGCATCCCGGAAGTGGTCGGTCCACCGATTCTGTGCCTCGCGGGACAGACCGCCGCCACGCTGACCGGCAAGATCCTGCATACCGACGCGTTCCAGAAGAGCTGGCCGTAACCAAGCGCGAGGTTCAACTCGCCAGAGACTTTATGAATCCTATATAGGATAGGCATCGGCCAGGGAGGGTTTGAGATGGACACAGCCGTCAGTGCACAGCCGGCCGGGCAATCGGGCAGCCGCCACAACCATGTCGTCAAAGGCGCCTATTATGCGCCGGCGCAGGTGGAACGCGAATACGAGCGGCTGTGGCCGCGCGTCTGGCAGATGGTCTGCCGTGCCGAGGAGCTCCCCAATGTCGGCGATTACCTGACCTATGAGATCGGCGCGGAATCCATCATCATCGTCCGTTCGGACGCTGATACGCTCAACGCCTTTTACAATGTCTGCCTGCATCGCGGCCGCCGGCTGGTGGACGGCGCCGGCAATATGGCAAATTTCCCCTGTAAGTTTCACGGATGGCGCTGGAGCATCGACGGCACAAACGAACACGTGACCCAGCGGGAAGACTGGTGCGGCAGTTTGGATAAGGACGATCTTGGCCTCGGCCGTATCCGTATGGAATCCTGGGGCGGATTCCTCTTCGTCAATCTCGACGGCCAGGCCGAACCGTTAATGGAGTATCTCGGCGAAGCCGCCGAGGCGCTGGCGCCGTTCGAATTGCACGAGATGCGCTTCCGCTGGCGTAAATGGCTGAAAATGCCCTGCAACTGGAAAGTAGCACTCGAAGCCTTCAACGAAGGCTACCACGTCGCGATCACGCATTATCCGCTCAACCGCTTCGGCACCAGCCGCTTCGCCAGCGCCGCCTTCAGCCGGCACGGCACCTTTGGCATCGATGCCGCCGCCGCGGAGGGCACCGTGCGCCTGCGCTCCTCCACCATGGACCTGCGCCGCTCGCTCGCCGAGTATTACCGCTACCAGAAAAAAGCCATCGACTCGATCCTGACCGACACCATGGTCTACGCCGCGCAATCGCTGCCGGCGGTGCTGCCGGACGATGCCACGCCCGCCGAGATCGTCGGCAAATTGATGCAGCTCTCAATTTCCATCGACGCCGAGCGGGGCGTCACCTGGCCAAGCATCACGCCGGAACAATACCAGCGCGGCGGGATCGACTGGCATCTTTTCCCGAACACCGTCCTGCTACCGATGGCAACCAACTGCCTCGGCTACCGCGCCCGGCCCGACGGCAATGATCCGGATTCCTGCATTTTTGAGGTCTACCAGTTGGAACGGATGCCGAAAGGCCAGGAACCCAACCCGCCCAACCTGCGCAATGACGATATCTACGACCAGGATTTCTGGGGCGAAATCCTGCTGCAGGATTTCCAGCAAATGCAGGGCACCCATCTCGGGATCAAATCAAGCGGCTTTTCGGGATCGCGCCTGAACCCCAAACAGGAAATCCCGATCGATAATTTCCACCGCGCCTACCACGATTATTTGGATTGAAGGGAAGCAGTTCTTTTTCTGAAGAAAAAGAACCAAAAAGACTTTTTTACTCAGGGGCAGGGGCTGGAGCCGGCCGTAGCCTAAGCCGGCGTTCTCAACACGCTGATAAAGGCGTATCCAAAACCATGATTTACTTGGACGCCAATGCGACCGAACCTCTGCGGCCGGAAGCGCGCGATGCCGCCATCGCGGCGATGGCGGCTGCTAACCCGTCCTCGGTTCACGGCCCCGGCCGGCTGGCGCGGCGGATTTTGGAGAACGCCCGGGAATTTCTCGGCGCGCAGCTGTGTGCCCGGCCGCAGGATATTATATTCACCTCCGGCGCCACTGAAGCCAACGCCTTGGCGATCCACGCCCTTGGCACCGGCCGGCCCATCCTGATCGGCGCCACTGAACATGACGCCATCCGCGCCGCCGCACCCGCCGCCGTCATCCTGCCGGTGCTACCCTCCGGCCCCGTCGATCCCGAGATCCTGGCTGCTGAATTGAAAGCCCATCCCGGCGCGCTGCTCTGCCTGATGGCCGCCAATAACGAGACCGGGGTGCTGCATGATGTCGCCACCGCCGGAAGACTGTGCGCGCAGGCCGGCGCTTTGCTGCATGTCGACGCCGTGCAGGCCGCCGCCCGCGCGCCGCAGGACTGGCTGGCGCTCGGTGCCGCATCATTCGCCATTTCCGGCCACAAGGCCGGCGGCCCGATGGGCGCTGGTGCGCTGGTACTGGCGCCGGCTTATGGCGAGAACCTTTCCCCCCTCATCAAAGGCGGCGGCCAGGAACTCGGCCGGCGCGGCGGCACCCCGCCACTGCCCGCCATCGCCGGCATGGCCGCCGCCTTCAACGCCGCCGCCAACCCGGATATCTCCGCCTACCGAGACCGGATCGCCGCATTTTGCGAATCCCGCGGCGCCATTCTGATCGGCAAAACAGCACCAAGGCTGCCGAACACCTTATGCCTGGCTTATCCGGACATCCGCGCCGACACCCAGCTGATCGGACTCGACATGGCGGGTCTCGCGGTCTCCGCCGGCTCCGCATGCTCCTCGGGCAAGGTAGCGCAGAGCCACGTCCTGCTGGCGATGGGTCTGGGCCCGCTCGCCGGCCAGGCGATCCGGGTTTCCTTGCCCTGGAATTTTGAGGCGAAACATGTTCTGGCCTTCAATGCCGCCTATGCCGCCATGCTCGACCGCGTCTTGCATGCCCGGCCTTCAGCGACTACCGACACCCGCAAATCCGCCTGAAGGTTGAAGGTTATCGCGATGCCAAAAATGATTTTTATCGAGCGCAATGGAAACCAGCGGGAGGTTGAAGCCCCGGTCGGTCTGTCTGTGCTGGAAGTCGCCCATAAGCATGACGTCGATATCGAAGGCGCCTGCGAAGGCTCGCTGGCATGCTCCACCTGCCATGTCATCGTTGACCCCGCCTGGTTCGGCAAACTCGCCAAACCGACGGAGGACGAGGAAGACATGCTGGACCTCGCCTTCGGCCTGGAAAAAACCTCCCGCCTCGGCTGCCAGATCGTGATGTCCGAAGCGCTTGACGGCCTGACCGTCAAACTCCCCAGCGCCGTGCGGGCCTATAAGAAATAACATGAAAATCGTCGTCGCCATGTCCGGAGGAGTCGACAGCTCGGTGGTCGCCGGGCTGATGGCTGCAGAAGGCCATGAGGTGATCGGCGTGACGCTACAGCTCTACGACCACGGCGCCGCTGCCGGCCGCAAAGGCGCATGCTGCGCCGGCCAGGATATTCACGACGCCAAACGGGTCGCGGACAAACTCAACATCTCTCATTATGTAATTGATTCTGAAAAAAAATTCCGGGATAGCGTCATCTCGGCATTCGCCGACAGCTACGCCGCCGGGCAGACCCCTGTGCCCTGCATCGCCTGTAACCAGCACCTCAAATTCGGTGACCTGCTGGGCATGGCTCGCGACCTTGGCGCCGATGCGCTGGCCACCGGCCATTATGTCCGCCGGATCGAAGGCAAAACAGGCGCAGAGCTGCACCAGGCCGTTGATCCCGCTCGCGACCAGAGCTGGTTTCTGTTCGCAACCACCCGCGAGCAGCTGGAATATTGCCGTTTCCCCCTGGGTGACATGGCAAGCAAGGCAGATGTCCGCGCCGAGGCCGCCCGCATGGGGCTGCCGGTAGCGGTCAAACCGGACAGCCAGGATATCTGCTTTGTGCCCAGCGGCTCCTACGCCGAGATCGTCGGCAAATTCCGTCCGGACGCGCTGGAGGCCGGCGATCTCGTAACCGAGGCCGGCAAAATCCTCGGCCAGCACCAGGGGATCGCCCGCTATACCGTCGGCCAGGCAAAACGCCTGGGCAATGCCGCCGTCAACGACGGCGAGGCCATGGTCGTCCGCAAAATTGAACCCCAGACCCGCCGCATCATCGTCGGGCCCCGGCAGGCCGCATCGCGGCACGTGCAACTGCGCGACGTCAACTGGTTGATCGAAAAGCCCACAGGCCCGATCCACGCGCGGGTAAAACTACGCGCGAGACAGGACCCGCAAGCTGTTCGAATCACAACAAATAATGATGAAACATCGTTGCTGCTGGATACCGCTTCAATCGCCGCCCCAGGCCAGGCCGCGGTATTCTACGACGGCTCACGCATCCTGGGCGGCGGGTTTATAACAGTGTAGGCAAGCAGTTCTTTTTCTGAAGAAAAAGAACCAAAAAGACTTTATGCCGGGTTTTGGGCGTTGGCTCTCCAGCGCCCATGCCCCGAGTAACAAAAGTTTTTTGCGCCGCTTTTTTTCAAAAAAGCGGTTACTGTCTTAAGCTTCTTCCACCGCCTTGGCTGCCGCATCCAGCGCCTCGGCGATCTTCCGGGTTGCTTCGGCGGATAGCGTGCCGGCGCCCAGTTTCAGGCGCAGGCTGGTTTTCAGGTTTTCCATCGCCCGCAGCACCGGTAGTCCCGCTTCTCTGGGCTGGTTTGCGGCGATCCGGGCCAGGATGGCTTTGACCGCGTCCTGGTTGGCGTTGAGCGCTTCGACCCCGGCTTGCGTGATGGTGAAGCTTTTGCGGGCGCCGTCGGCGACGCTGCTTACCTGACCAATTTCTTCCAGCAGGGTGAGGGTGGGGTAAATTACCCCGGGGCTGGGCGCATAACCGCCGCCGGCCAGGTCCTCGATGGCTTTTATGATTTCATAGCCGTGGCGGGGTTTCTCGTTGATGAGGTGCAATACCAGCATGCGCAGATCGCCATGTTCCAGCATGCGGCCAAGCCGGCCGCCGCGGAAATGGTGTTCGCCCTCCTGGCCATGCCGGCCGAAGGGTCCACGCGCAAAACGCCGCTCACCCTCCGGGTGGGTATCGCCGTGCCCGTGAAAATGGCCGTGGTTTCTAAAATTCGTTCTCAAAATGTCGTTCTCCTATATTTTCGACAATACTAAGATATATCTAATTGCAGTCGAAGTCAAGAGAATCGTTATCTTGAAAAGCGCGGCAGGTCAGGCAGCAGGCGATGAGCGTTAAGGGAGCAGCGAGCCGCTGCTATGTCAGCAATGCGGAAAACCGGGCAACAGCTTGCAAAATAACGGTTTTCCGAAGATCTCCGGCATCGGCTTCCGTCATGTTCCGAGCGGCGAGCGTCCGCCAGAGCCGGGTATCGATGCGCGAGCGCGCCTCAAGCAGCGCCAGCGTTGCCGGGCTAAGCTCCGTGCTCAACTGCGTGCGCGCCGCACGGCGCATTTTGCGGGCGGGATTGAGGGTAGGCAGATCGAGCTTGATGCCCAGCCAGCCGGCGAATTCCCGGTAGACCGGCGGCCCCCGTTCGATCATGCCGGCAAATCCGCAGGCCTGCAGATTTTCGGCCGCGATCGCCAGTAGCGCCGCATCATCGGCGGGATCGATAAACCCGTTATCGGGAATCAGCCGGTGCGGCCAGACCAGCATGCGGGTCATGATGTTATCCGTCTGGCAGGCGACATCGGGGTGCAGCAGGAAATCATGCAGCGGCAATCGCGCCAATTTCAGCCGGGCCGACCACGCGGCACCCCAATGCCGGAGCGACGACCAGGTAAGCGAGCGCCAATAGACCCAGTGGGACAGCAGCCGGGCGGTCGGCTCGCGAAGAAACATTGCCAGATTGGCATCCGGGTAACGGCCGCGAAGGGTGCTGTATGCGAAATGCCCCATCACCGTGGCGGCGTCCGCCGGCATATCCGCCGGGTCGAGATAGGTGACGCTGCGCATCATTTTCGGGATATCATCGAACTGGGTGAAATCGCCGAACAGGGACCGGTCAAACCCGCTGACGCGAGGGCCCGGCCCAAGTTCCAGCGCGATAGCGTCCATCAGCGACGTCCCGGCGCATTTCGGGATGTGCAGCAAAGCGAAGCTTTTGGGCGCGGCCGGTGTTTGTGAAAGCGTCGCACTGCGCGACTGCACGGCCAATTCCGGTAAGCGATCCATACGTAACTATGAGTCTGATTCGGCCGCCGTCAACGCTTGGATTCGCCGGCCGCCGGACTAAACGCCGGAGATTGCAGGATTTACCTGGGAAATAGGCCATATTTCAAATTGTTACTTATTTGGACAGGCCGGCGCGCGATATCGCCTAAACGAGCACCGCGCCGCCATCCGCCAGCAATGTATGGCCCATGACCAGCGATGCCTCGCTGGTGCATAGCCACACCGCTGCCTCGGCCACCTTTTCAGGATCGGCGAAGCTGCCAAGCGGTGACTTGCTCATCAGAAACGCCCGTTTTGCCGGGTCGGCGAAAGCTGCCTCCATCAATGGCGTGACCATCACACCTGGACCGACGACATTCACGCGGATGCCCTGCTTTGCGTAGTCGAGCGACGCGCTCTTGGACATGGCCTGGATCCCGCATTTGGCGGCGAAATAAGGCCCAAGGCACCTGCCTCCGGCATGTTCATTGCCGGAGCCGACATTGACGATCGCGCCGCCTTTGCCTTGCTTCAGCATCGCCTGGATTTCGTATTTCATGCAGAGAAAGACGCCCGTGAGATTGACCGAGAGTGCGGCGTTCCAATCGGCTTCCTCGATATCGGCCAGCGGCACTTGCGGCAGGGAGCGCACGGCGTTGTTGATGGCGCAATCCAGCCCGCCATAGCTGTCCACCGCGAGCTGGACCATGGCCTTGATCTCTTCCGCGCTGGCGACGTTGGCACGCGTGAAAATTGCGTCTCCGCCGGCATCGCGGATTATTTTGACGGTTTCCTCACCGCTGGCCGGGTTGATGTCAGCGACGACGACGCGGGCCCCCTTGCGGGCGAATACCGTGGCGCAGGCGCGGCCCAGCCCCTGACCCGCACCCGTGACCAATGCTACCTTGCCATCCAATCGCGCCATGACCGTTTCCCCTCATTTTTATTATCTATATGATTGGGGTGACTGCCATAGTCCCGGCAAGATGCGCAAGTAAATTCAGGAAGCGACCGCCTGGCCGGCGCCACCGCTGAACTCCCAGAAATTGGCGCGATTGGAGGTGCGGGCGATGAAGGCGCGGAGCATCGGATGCTGCCAGCCGCCCGGGCCGAGGATCGCCGAAACCGGCGCAAAATATTCATGCGCATGCGGGATCTGGCTGGCGGCGAACCCCTCGTAATGCCGGGGCCGGAGCGAATACATCACCCGAATATCACGCACCGGCAGTGTCAGCGGGCCGGTCGGCGCCGCCGCCAGCAGGCCGGTGTGGCGCCAGCGCGGCATCGCGTTGAATTGCGAAACACCGCCGAGCAGCCAGGGCACCGGGCAGACCGCCAGCATCGAATGCATGGAGGGTGCGAAGCGGGATCTTTTGTCCAGCAAATTGGTGAAGCTGCCGCAATCCTCGACGGCGAAGATGTCGACATAGGGATCGCCCGGCGTACCGCCGAAGCACAGCCACAACCCGTCGGGTATGGTGCGCATCCGGTTGCTGCCTGGGTGTTTCAAAAAAGGATCATCAAGATCATCAAACGTGCCCGGACGGGCCCGAAGCCAGGCGCCGCGGGCCCCCATATCGATATCTTCAAGTCCGGGAGGATGGTTCGGCCAGGTGCGCAATTTGGCCCTGACAAGCGAGTCGACAGATCCTGCAATCGGCATTTTGCTTTCCAATCTTAGTAAAGATACAACCTAAGATGGAATAACTACCGATTTGATACGGTTGCAAGATGTTTTTCACGGATCGTTAACTTTATTTCCAAATCACCAAGCCGTGCTTTGTTTCGCACTGCACTGTTATTATGGTTTTTTATCAAGATTACAGAAAGTTAAGCGTAACGGGCAGTTTGCCTGTCTGTCAAACCGGCTGGGACGCCCGTCTAACCACGTTGTGCCATGCCGGCTTAAAGCTCGTCTAATTTCAGAGCTTCAATCGATAATACCCAGAAAATGAACAGTTTAATCGCGGTACTTTCCATAGGCGGCAAGAAACAAGCGGATCGCGCCCGTTAGCACCTGCTCGATCTCAGCTTCGCTCGCCTGGTAACCCGGCTCAATTCTTGACCGCAGAACAAGCCTGGTCTGGGTGAGCGCGAAAAATTGCTCGGCGGCGAATTGCGGATCGTCTATCCGCAATATTCCGGCGTCATTCTGCGCCGCCAGCCAGGCGGTGAGCCGCCGGACCATGGTATTCGGTCCGCAATCCATGAAGGTTTTGGCGAGCTCCGGAAATTTGGCGGCCTCCATCACCACCACCCGGAAGGTGGACTGGCCCGCCGGGGCCAGCATCATGCGCAGCATCAGCGTCCCGATCCGCCTGAGCTCCGGCTCGACCGGCGCCTCATTGTGCAATTCGCCGAAAATATCATCCACGACCTGATTGCAGCGCTGCCGGACAAAAGCCCCGAACAAAGCCTGCTTGCTCGGAAAATAATTATACAGCGTCCCCTTGGAGACATTGGCGGTTTCCGCGATTTGCGACATCGAGGCGCCTTCATAGCCTTCGGCGTTAAAAATTTCCGTGGCGCCCGCGATTATCCTGGCCCGCCGTAGCGGCGATAATCCGTCGCATTCCTGGTTGGAGATTGGCTCCCCGGGGTTTTCCATGGGGTTGAATTTGAGCGGGAAAAGCGCAGAATGCAAGCTGACCGAACCGATCGGTCATTTATATGTTGGAGTGAATTTTTATGGAGGCCGAGCCGCCCCGCCGCAGCCATCGGCCATTTATCATCCTTGCCTTGATTTTAATCACGATGGCCTTAGCTGGCGTGGTCTATTATCTGCTCAACCGCGGCTATGCCACCACCGACGACGCCGAGATCGACGGCTCGATCTACACCATCGCGCCGCAAATCTCCGGCCGGGTGACGCAGGTTCTGGCGAATGACAACCAGCATGTCCGTGCCGGACAGTTGCTGGTGCTGCTCGACCCGCGCGATGAGCAGGTGGCTCTCGCCAAGGCGCAAGCCGGCGCCGCCCAGGCGCAGGCGCAATTATACGTCGCCCAGGTCGACCGCGATGAAGCGGTCGCCGATGCCGAGGTCTCAAAGGCGACCCTGGTCCAGGCGCAGCAGGATTATAACCGCTACCGCAGCGTCAACCCGAATGCGATTACCCAGCAGCAGCTGGACACCGCGACCGCGACCATCCGCTCCGCCAAGGCGAAATTGGATGCGGCGGAGGAGCAGATCAACGGCATGCAGGCCTCGGTGGTGGCGGCCCAGGCCTCGTGGGAGGCGGCTAAAGTGGCGGTGCAGAACGCCCAATTGCAGGTCTCCTATACCAGCATCACTTCCCCCGCTTCCGGCCATATCAGCGAAAAAACCGTACAGCCGGGCAATGTCGTGGCCGCCGGCACCGGCCTGCTGGCGCTGGTCGGCGACGATATCTGGGTGACCGCGAACTATAAGGAGACCCAGCTGGCGGGGATACAAATAGGCGCGCCGGCGACGGTGACGCTGGATGCGGTACCCGGCGTCACCTTCAAGGCGCATGTCGACAGCATTCAATATGGCACCGGGGCGGTGTTCAGCCTGCTGCCGGCACAGAACGCCACCGGCAATTACGTCAAGGTGATCCAGCGCGTGCCGGTCAAAATCGTCTTCGACGATCCCAGGATCAGCAATTACGTGCTGGCGCCAGGCATGTCGGCGCTGCCCTCCATTACCATCCAGAGCCGGCAAAGATGAACGACGCGGCCGAGATCACGCGTCCGGCCAAGCCGTATCTGCCGCGCTCGCCGGCCGGCAATTATAATCTGTGGATGGTCGCGTTCATGGTTTCGATCGCGCCGTTCATGGAGGTGCTGGACACCACCATCGCCACCGTCTCGCTCACCCATATCGGCGGCTCGCTGGCCGCCAGCCAGGAGGAAAGCACCTGGATCCTCACCAGCTATCTGGTTTCCAACAGCCTGGTGCTGCCGATCAGCGGCTGGCTGCAAATGGTGATCGGCCGCAAGCGGTTCTACATGATCAGCCTGGTCTGTTTCACCATTAGCTCGGTGGCCTGCGCGTTCTCCACCTCGCTGTCGATGATGATCGTCTTTCGCATTTTCCAGGGGATTGGCGGCGGCGGCCTGGCGCCGGCGACGCAGTCCATGCTGTCCGACAGCGTGGTGCCGGAAAAACGCGCGCAGATCTTCTCGGTTCTGGGGCTGACCATTGTGGCCGCCCCCGCCATCGGGCCGTTCGTCGGCGGCTGGATCACGGACAATATCTCCTGGCACTGGATTTTCCTGATCAACCTGCCGGTGGGCATGCTCGCCGGAACGCTGGTGGCCATCTTCATTTCCGAGCCGCCGCTGCTGGTGCAGGAACGAAAGGAATTGCTCAAAGCCGGGCTGAAGCTGGATTACCTCGGCCTGATCCTGGTCGCCATCGGCTTTGGCTGCCTGCAGATATTTCTCGATAAATTTCAGGAGGATGACGGGTTTTCCTCGCCGTTCATTTTGCTGATGTTCTGCATCTGGGTCAGCGCTTTGAGCCTGCTGGCGGTATGGGAATGGCAGCATCCGCAGCCGGTGATGAACCTGCGCCTGCTGAAATTCCGCAATTTCGGGGTCGGCTGCGTCATCATGTTCCTGATGGCGGTGGTGTTCTTCGCCTCCACCCAGATGCTGCCGCAGCTGACGCAGTCTTTGCTTGGATATAATTCGGAGACTGCCGGCGATGTGCTGGCCTTGGGCGGCATATTGACGGTTCTGGTCATGCCGATCTCCGGTTTCATCTGCGGGCGCTATGTGCCGGCGAAAATCCTGCTGCTGGCGGCATTTGCCGAGATCAGTTTCTCAATGTTCCTGCAGTCGGGCATGACGCTCGAGATGACATTCCAGAACATCGCCTGGCTCCGTGGGGCGACGGTCATTGCGATGCCCTTTGTTTTCGTGCCGATCACCGCCCTCTGCTACGTCGGCCTGCCGCCGAAAAACAACGGCGAGGCCTCGGCCCTGATGAACCAAATGCGCAATATCGGCAGCAGTTTCGGGGTTTCGGCCATCGGAACGATCCTCGCATGGCGTAGCCAGTTCCATCATGCAAGGCTAGCTGAGTCGATCACACCGTATAGCAGCCTTCACGGTATGACGGCTTCGCAAATCGCCCCGCTTGTGCAAACTCAGGCAGTGTTCATGAGCTATATCGACCTGTTCCGCATCGCCGGCTTCGTAGCGCTGCTCGTCATTCCAGTCGTTTTACTACTCAAATCGCCGCCTAAGATGGGGGCACAAGGAGCTTCCGTTGGGCATTGATACCGTTAAGGGCGCCGATTGGCTTGCTCCGATGATACGCAAATCCCGCCCAGCACTCGGCCTGCTGATGAGCACGATGCTAACGGGCTGCTTGGTGGGGCCGAATTTCGAACCCCCGCAGGCCGCCGTCCCGGGCGGCTATATCGGCGACCGGCCAGCCAGCCAGAGCCAGCCTTATGTCTCCGGCGATGCGGTTGATCCGGCCTGGTGGACCAGCTTCAACGACCCGGAGCTGACCAAGCTGGAAACCGAGGCGGTGGCGCAGAACCTTGATCTGCAGATCGCCACCGAACGGCTGCTGGAATCCGAAGCCCAGGCGCAGATTACCGGCGCCGCACTTTATCCCAATCTCGCGGGTGCTGCCTCCTACACCAGGGAAGGCCCCAGCAAGGAGGGTATTTTCAACGCCTTCGGCGGCAGCTCCGGCGCCTCCACTACGGCAAGCTCGGTAGCTAGCGGCAGTTCCACCGCAGCCGGCGGCGGCGGCATTCCGGCATCGCTGATCCAGCCGATCGATCTCTATCAATACGGCCTGCAATCGATGTACGACGTTGATTTATGGGGCAAAAACCGCCGCGCGGTCGAAGCCGCGGTCGCCGCGGCGCGCTCTTCCGAGGAAGCAAGGCGGGCGGCCCTGCTGAATGTCGAGGCCCAGGTCGCCAGCAATTACATCCAACTGCGCGGCACCGAAACGGTGATCGATATCACCGAAAAGAACCTCAGCTTCGCCAATCAACTGGTCAACCTGACCGTTGAACGCCAGCAGGCCGGGCTGACCACCTCGCTCGACGTTGCCAATGCGCGCGCCACCTCCGCCCAGATCGCCAGCCAGATCCCGACCCTGACTGCCCAGCGGGACGCCTTTATCAACCAGATCGGCGAATTGCTGGGGGTTACCCCCAACAGCCTGCCGCCGGAGCTCGCCACCACCGCGGCAGTGCCGCCGACGCCGCCGGAGGTGCCGATCGGCGTGCCCTCGGACCTGCTGCGCCGCCGCCCGGATATCCGTGAGGCGGAGGAGACGCTGCATTCGGCCACCGCCGAGACCGGCGTCGCCGTTGCCCAGTTCTTCCCCGATTTCTCGATCTCCGGTTCGGTCAGCTTCCAGGCGCTGCAGTTCAAAAACCTTAACCAGTTCAGCGCCATCACCTATGCGATCGGCCCCAATGTTTCGATCCCGATCTTCGAGGGCGGGCAGCTGCGCGGCCAGCTAAAACTCCGCAAAGCCCAGCAGCAGGAAGACGCGATCCTGTACGCCAAGACCGTGCTGACCGCCTTCTACCAGGTGGATAACGCGCTGATCGCCTATAACCAGGAACACGCGGCGCTGGAGCAGCTGAAAATCGACACCCAGCAGAGCCAAATCGCGCTCAGCCTTGCCGAAGACCAGTACAAGGAAGGCCTCGCCGATTACCTGTCCGTGCTGAATGCGCAGTCGAGTCTTCTCAATGCGCAGCAATCGGAGGCGCAGGCGGTCGAGAACCTCTCCAACGATCTGGTCACCCTGTACCAGGCGCTGGGCGGCGGCTGGGAGCAGACCTATCCGGAGCCGGCCGAGGTTGCGGGGGCGCCGGTTTCCAACGCGGCATATAGCGCCCCTAAATAAGGGGCGTCGTTTTTCCAGCGCTCGACCGAATCCCGGTAAAGGGGCTTTCTGACCTGGGCCCAGCTGGCCGTGCGGACGATCCGCTCGGTGCGGTGGAATTCCGGGCATCTCTCATCCCAGTCCAGACCGAGAAATTCGATCAGCCTGCGGGCGTCGCTTCAATAAAGCGATCGATTCAGGAAATTCGCGGAGATCCGCCAGAACCTCGCCCAATAGCCGCAGGGCATCCGCGTGTCTGGGTTCCTTCGCCAGCACCTGCCGCAGCGCGGCCGGCGCCGCAATGCCGGCCGCCCGCCGTTCTTTCCTGTTCAATATTCCGCCCCTGACAATCCAAGCCAGGCGGCGGGTGTTGCCTGCCGCCTGGCTTTTGGTTCAGGACTTCTTCATCGCCCCTTGCAGATTGCTGTCGATCTTGTCCAAAAAGTCCTGGGTCGTCAGCCAGGGCGCGTCCTTGGAGATCAGGATCGCCAAATCCTTGGTCATGAAGCCGGACTCAACGGTCTCGACGCAGACTTTCTCCAGCGTTTCGGCAAAGGCGGTGACATCCGGGGTGTCATCGAACTTGCCGCGATAGATCAGCCCGCGGGTCCAGGCGAAGATCGAGGCGATCGGGTTGGTGGAGGTCGGCCGGCCCTTCTGGTGCTCGCGGTAATGCCGGGTCACGGTGCCATGCGCGGCCTCGCTCTCCACCGTATGGCCATCCGGGCTCAACAGCACCGAGGTCATCAATCCGAGGCTGCCGAAACCCTGCGCCACGATGTCGGATTCCACGTCGCCGTCGTAATTCTTACAGGCCCAGACATAGCCGCCGTTCCATTTCAGGGCGGAGGCCACCATGTCGTCGATCAGCCGGTGTTCATAGGTGATGCCGGCGGCGTCGAACTGGGTTTTGAATTCGGCGTTGAAAATCTCCTCGAACGCATCCTTGAACATGCCGTCATAGGCTTTCAGGATGGTGTTCTTGGTCGACAGATAGACCGGGTATTTGCGGGTCAAGCCGTAATTGAAGCTGGCGCGGGCAAAGCCCTGGATCGAGGCGAGGGTATTATGCATGCCCATGGCAACGCCCGGGCCTTTGAAATCATGCACGTCGAGCAGCATCGGCGCGCCGCCATCGGCGGGGTGATAGGTCAGCTGGACCTTGCCGGGGCCGGGGATTTTGGTCTCGGTCGCGCGGTAGATATCGCCGTAAGCGTGACGGCCGATCACGATCGGTTCCGACCAATGCGGCACCAGGCGCGGCACGTTCTTGCAGATGATCGGCTCGCGGAAAATCGTGCCGTCCAGCACGTTGCGGATGGTGCCGTTCGGGCTGCGCCACATTTTTTTCAGGCCAAATTCAACCACTCTGGCTTCATCCGGCGTAATGGTCGCGCATTTGACGCCGACGCCATATTGCTTGTTGGCGTGCGCCGCATCCAGGGTCACCTGGTCGTCGGTCTGGTCGCGGTATTCGATGCCGAGGTCAAAATATTTCAGATCGATATCAAGATAGGGCAGGATCAGCTTTTCCTTGATGAAACCCCAGATAATGCGGGTCATCTCATCGCCGTCCATCTCGACAACCGGCGTCTTAACCTTGATTTTAGCCATGCTTCGCTCTCCTAATTATGCAATTGTCTTAACATTATGCCGGGGCGAGACAACCCCTGCAATTGCGGTTAGAGCTAGGGCCAGATTAGGTGTTGATGCGGGATTTGGAGGCAGGCGATGTCGGGCAGCAGCAAAATTGCGGCGAAAATTGACTGGGCGAGCGATTGGGACCGCGATGCGGCGCTGACCACGGCAAAATTGCTGCTGGAAATCAAGGCGGTGAATTTCCGCCCCGAGGAGCCGTATACGCTCACCTCCGGCTGGAAATCACCGGTCTATATCGATTGCCGGAAGATCATTTTCTTCCCCCGGGCGCGGGCGAAGATCTGCGATCTGGCGGTGGAGAAAGTCAGCCGGCATATCGGCTATGAGGCGATCCAGGCAGTGGCTGGCGGGGAGACGGCGGGCATTCCGTTTGCCGCCTGGATTTCCGAACGTATGGACGTGCCGATGGCCTATATCCGCAAAAAGCCGAAAGGTTTCGGCCGCAACGCGCTGATCGAGGGCGATGTACCGGAGGCGATGAACACGCTGCTGGTGGAGGACCTTACCACTGACGGCGGCTCCAAAATCCAGTTCGCCAAGGCGCTGCGCGATGCAGGCGCCATCTGCAACCATGCCTTCGTGGTGTTTTTCTACGGCGTGTTCCCTGGCAGTTTCGAGACGCTGGCGAAGATGGATATTTCGCTCCATCATCTCTGCACCTGGTGGGACGTGCTGGATGCCTGCAAGAACCAGCCGTATTTTTCCGACGCCGCATTGGCGGGCGTGCGGAAATTTCTGGAAAACCCGATGGCGTGGTCGGCGGCCCATGGCGGTGTGGCAAGCGCCGAGGAGGCGCTGGCGCGCAAGCAAGCCGCCAGCTGAGGCGCCTAAAAATTTGACGTCGGATTTCCTGCAAGCGCTGCAAGCCGTTCTGCCGCGCAAGGCGATTTTGATCGAAGCTTCGGATAGAGCGGCCTATGAGACCGACTGGCGGCATATCCACCGGCATCCGGCGATCTGCGTGGCGCTGCCCGAGAATGCCGGGCAGGTTGCCGCGGTCGTAAAACTCTGTGCCGGCGCCGGCGTGGCGGTGGTGCCGCAGGGCGGCAATACCGGGCTGGTCGCGGGTGGCGTCCCGGTCGCCGGCGCGCCACAGATTGTGCTCAGTCTGAAGCGCATGAATAAAATCCGGGATTTTGATCCCATCGGCAACAGCATCACCGTGGAAGCCGGCGTCACCTTGCAGGAGGTCCAGCAGGCCGCCCTGGCCGGCGAAAAAATGTTTCCGATCAGCCTGGGGGCGGAAGGCACCGCGCAGATCGGCGGCGTGATCTCGACCAATGCCGGCGGGCTGCAGGTGCTCAGCTACGGATCGATGCGGCGCCAGGTGCTGGGCCTGGAAGTGGTGCTGGCGGATGGCCGGATCTGGAACGGGCTGCGCGCGCTTCGCAAGGATAATACCGGCTTCGACCTGAAACAGCTTTTCATCGGCGGCGAGGGCATGCTCGGCATCATCACCGCCGCCACGCTGAACCTGCTGCCCGAGGTCAGCGGCCGCGCCACCGCGCTCGCCGGCGTCGCAACGCTGAAAGCAGCGCTCGATCTGTTCCAGTCCCTGCGTGCGCAAGCCGGCGCGGCGATGACGATGTGCGAATTCATCTCCGCCCCCGCGATGGCGCTGTCGCTGGCACATATTCCAGATGGCCGCCGGCCGCTGGATGCCGCGGCCTATCTGCTGGTCGAGTTCTCCGCCCATGGGGAGCCCGCCGGCATCATTAGCCTATTGGAAACAACCCTGGAAGCGGCACTGTCCGATGAGATCGCAACCGATGTCATCATCGCCCAGAGCGAGCGTGAGCGCGCCGAGCTGATGCGTATTCGCGAGACCATTTCAGAGGGGGAGTTGGCGGAGGGCGGGGCGGTGAAACATGATATTTCGGTGCCGATCGGCCGGATCCCGGAGACGATCCGTGCGGTCGAGGCTTTGATTGCGCAGAAATTTTCCGATTGTAGGCTGAATATTTTCGGCCATCTCGGCGACGGCAATCTGCACGTCAATGTCCGGCCGCCGGCCGGCCAGACCCTGCAACATCTGGACAGCCGCAAGGCTGAAATAACAAATGAAATCGAAACGATCGCGGTTGCGCGCGGCGGCAGCTTCAGCGCCGAGCACGGCATCGGCCAGATGCGTATCGCCGGCATGAAAACCCATAAATCGGAGGTCGAACTGGACCTGATGCGCATGCTGAAGTTAGCCTTTGACCCATCACGCATCTTGAGCCCCGGAAAAATGCTGCCATGACAAAACCCCGCAAAACGGATTTCAACCTCGCCGATTTCCCCGCCCAGGCGCAGGAGAAAGTGCGATGGAGCGATACCGACGCGCAAGGCCATGTCAATAATCTTATCTTCGCCTCCTATTGCGAAGCCGCCCGAATAGAACTGATGCAAAACCTCGGCATGTTCGGCCCAAACCGCCGCTTCACCATTTTCGTCGCCCGTCTGGCAATCGATTTCCGCGCGCAGCTCACCTGGCCCGGAACGGTTGAAATTGGCACCGGCATCAAGGCCATCGGCCGCACGTCAATCACTTTTTTCCAGACGATCTTCCAGAACGGCGTATGCGCCGCAACCGCGGACATCGTCGTGGTGCATGTCGACGCGACCGGTACGCCGTCGCCGATCGGGGAAGATGTAAAACAGAGTTTGCATAAGTTTCTAATCGATTAGAAAAAGCAAAGGGAAGTAGCCGCTTTTGAAAAAGGCGGCGCGGCGCCCCCGGCGACAAAACCTTGATTATCTGGAGCCGGGAGCTTGGACCGCCGTCGTCCTAATTTAGCGAGGCGAACCCGGGGTCGGTTATCGACGGCACGTGCCCGTTGATGCTGTCGGCCGATAGCTATCCGCCCGTTCTGGATTAAAAGCGCAAATAGCTGACATCCGG
Source organism: Rhodovastum atsumiense (assembly GCA_026225115.1). Classification (GTDB taxonomy): domain Bacteria; phylum Pseudomonadota; class Alphaproteobacteria; order Acetobacterales; family Acetobacteraceae; genus Acidocella; species Acidocella atsumiense_A. Next base: position 3,239 of record JAMFSE010000130.1, on the reverse strand, counting down.
TTTTTAACCGTTTGCGCGACCAGCAATGCCCGGAAAGCGATCCCTTCAAGCCGAACGCATCTTGCCGATCCGATAATATCGCATTCGAAGGGCTCGTTACCGCAATATTGGTCATCTGGCTGGCTGGTAAAACCCGCAGGCAGGCGAACACTGTCGGCGAATGCAGTTAATTTGATGAAATCTCCCACCAGCGGATTTTATACCATTTGTTAACGGTTGTACGACAAATTACATAAATCTTGAAGCTCTTGGAGGTCTTTTGACTGATCTCGAATACCATGCTGACCGGCGCCGCTATGTTCGAACGCCGGTAAATCGATCCGCCAGACTTTTGCTCGGTGCAGGACGCGAAGACTGCGATTGTACCGTTCTGGATGAATCAACAAGAGGAATACAGGTTGATCTGAGCGAAGCTATCAGCCTTCCAGACGAGCTCATCATACGATTTAGTCCCGATGCTTCGCAACTTGTTAAGCGCTGCTGGAGCGCTGGCACAAGGGCTGGCCTGCAATTTATCGCGCGGCCGCTTCCGTCGAATTATTCACGGCCACCGGGCTCGCTTCTGGGCAAAAAAATCCTAGATTATACGTTGGCTACTTCGCTAGTTATCATTTTACTCCCACTCTTTATCGGGCTCGCCATTGCCGTGAAGCTGGACTCAAAAGGACCAGTGTTATTTCGTCAGCCACGTCGTGGTTTTCAGGCTAACGAATTTAACATTCTAAAGTTTCGTAGCATGCATGAGCAGTTTTCCGATTTCGGCGCAGAACGTCAGACGATGCGCGACGATCCACGCCTGACGCGCATCGGGAAATGGATTCGCCGTCTAAGCCTGGACGAACTACCGCAATTGATAAATGTGATGCGTGGAGAGATGTCTTTCGTGGGACCTCGGCCCCACGCGACCAATACTAGAGTTGACGGAGAACTGTTGCAGGACATCGACGATAAATATCTTCATCGATACTGCGTTAAGCCTGGTATTACCGGATGGGCACAAGTCAATGGCGCGCGCGGTGTACTTGTTCAACGTGAAGATCTCTGTAAACGTATTGCCTACGACCTGGAATATATAGAACGGATTTCCGTCTGGTTCGATCTTAAAGTAATCCTGCTTACATTCGTGCGCGAGATCATCAGCACAAATGCCTTCTAAAGCGAAGGATCGCGGGAGATTTCGGACTCTTTGGCAACTGCAAAGCGCTTTTCAGTGTCAAATCGCAACGAAGCCAATATAAACCAATTCAACTTTATTTTCTCCTGCTCACTGAACGCGTACGAAATTCTTTCCACCGATTGGGCGTCAATGAAAACTTGGAGAAATTGCCAACGAGACGGCTTCAACACATTCTCGACCCGGAAGCTATTCTCGCCATCCCACATATGGTCTCGGCCGCAAGCCAAGAAAGGGGCTTTGGCGAGTTTAATACAACGATGGCGTTACGACCCAGAACAATTCCACTGGCGCGTCGCCTACGCACCAGAAGTTATGCATATCGTTCGCCTTGAAAGCAAAAGAGTCACCCTCCTTCAAGACGAATTGCTGCCCTGACACTTCCAACCCAAGTTCACCGGCGGTGACGGTGCCGCATTTGGCGCCGCGCGGATTGTTATAGGGCGCGTCGGCCGACCTGCCGCCGGGTTCAATAACGATCCGGATCATTTGAATATCCAGCACCGCGTCAGGTGTCAGCAGTTCCTTCACCATGGCGCCCGGCCCCAAATCCATCCGCCGGCGGCCGGCGGCGCGGACGACGACATCCGAAGCATCCGTATCGGCCGCCTCGAACAGCCAACCCATCGGCATTTCCATCGCGGTGCAGATTTGCTGCAGCGAACGCAATGAAGGGGCAGTGAGGCCGCGTTCTATTTGGCTCAACAGCCCAACGGAAACGTCGGCCGCCTCCGCCAGCGCGGCCAGGGTCAGCCCGCGGCTATGGCGGCGTTGACGGAGTTTTACCCCAATGGCGGCCTCGGCCGCAGTGTCCATCTGCATGGCCAGAACCATAAACGCTAGAAAATGAAAATTAAATATATAATTTTCATTATTGATAAAAATTTTGTCTTGTGTTTTCATTTAGCTCTTACCCAAGGAGGTCCCGCATGAACGCGCTCTCTCATCTCGCCATTTGCAGCGGGGCCAGGCGATGACCTATCGGATCGCGGTGGATACCGGGGGCACCTTCAGCGACGTCGTGGTGACCAGCGATAGCGCGCGCGAGCTTTGGGTGAACAAGGCGCTGACGACGCCGGAACGCGTATTCACCGGTATCTCCGACGCCCTTGCCGTCACCGCCGGCCAGCTTGGACTGGATCTGCGCAACCTGCTCGAACAAACCGCCATATTCACCTATGGCACGACATTTTCGACCAATGCGATTATCACCCGGGACACCGCCAGGACGGCGTTCCTCACGACATTGGGGCACCCCGATACGCTGGTGCTGCGCGAGGGCGGCAAGCACAACCCATTTGATTTTCGCGGCCAATATCCTGAACCTTATGTGCCGCGCCGTCTGACCTTCGAAGTCCCCGAACGGGTTAATTCAGAAGGTGAAATTCTGCTCGCTTTGGACGAAAACCGCGTGGTGGAAATCGCCGCGGAATTGAAAGCGCGCAAAGTCGAGGCGGTGGCGGTCTGTTTTCTCTGGTCCATCCTCAACCCGGCACATGAGAAGCGCACCGGCGAGATTCTTGCGGCCGAACTGCCAGGCATTCCCGTCACCCTCTCGCATGCGCTGAACCCCATTTTGAGGGAATACCGCCGGGCTTCCTCGGCCGTCATCGATGCCTCGATGAAGCCGCTGATGCAGAAACATTTGCGGGAGATGGAGCAGGATCTGCGCGCCGGCGGGTTTGCCGGCGCGCTGCTGGTCGGCACTTCGTTCGGGGGCGTGCTTACCGTGGAGGATGTCGCCAGCCGGCCGATTTATACGGTGAATTCGGCCCCGGCCATGGCGCCGGTGGCGGGGCGGGCCAATGCGCCAGGCGAGGACAGCCTTATTGTCTGCGACATGGGCGGCACCAGCTTCGATGTCAGCCTGGTGCGCGGCGGCTATTTGAAATTTACGCGGGAAACCTGGATCGGGCCGCAATTCACCGAGGATGGAATGCACCGCACGATACCGTGCGGGTTGGAGCTCGGTATTCCGACGGTGAGGGCCAATCGGTGCTCCGGTGCTCGCGATTCTTGATTTAACTCTGAACAGGACGACCGGGGAAGCAAGTTATTTTGACTG
>JAMFSE010000129.1 GCA_026225115.1 Rhodovastum atsumiense | reverse complement strand
CCCGCCGCCGCCTTTCCCGCCGACGCCCTGTTCGAACTCCATATCGAACAAGGGCCAATTTTGGAGGCCGAGGAGAAAAAAATCGGCATCGTCACCGGCGCGCAGGCGCAAATCTGGTATGAGGCCACCGTCACCGGCCAGGATTCTCATGCCGGAACCACCCCGCCGATCGCCCGGCGAGATGCCCTGCTCACCGCCGCCCGCATTATCGAGCTGGTCAACAGCACCATGCGCGAGACCGGCGATAGCTCCATCGCCGATCTCGGTCGCGGCACTGTCGGCCGGCTCTATGTCCACCCCAACTCCCCCAATGTCATCCCCGGCGAGGTCCGCTTCACAATCGACTTCCGCTATCCAGGCGAATCCCGCATCGCCGAAATCGCCGATAGCTTCCCGCAAAAAGCCGCCGCCATCGCCGCCGCCAATGGCTGTACGCTCGCGCTCAACACCGTCTTCCGCGTCCAGGCCCAGCCCTTCGACCCGGCTTGCGTGGCACTGGTCCGCGCCGCCGCCGAGAAACTAGGCTACACGTACCGCGACATCGTCTCCGGCGCCGGCCACGACGCCGTGCACGCCGCGACACGCATCCCCACGGCGATGATTTTCACCCCCTGCAAGGACGGGCTTTCGCATAACGAGGCGGAATCGATCCTCCCCGAAGAAGCCGAAGCCGGCTGCCAAGTTCTCTTTGAGGCGATCCTGGCCCGGGCCAATCGCGTAAGTGATTAGAAAAGAACTTCTTTTTCTGAAGAAGGTTGGCCGCCGGCAAAGAAGCAAAAAGACTTTTATCAGTTGAGTTTGAGGCAACAAAGCTGCCACAGCCCTTGGTCCAGAGTCCTAAAAGTTTTTTGGTTCTTTTTTTCAAAAAAGAACCGCCTTGAGTCTCCTGCTTTGAGGATCTTAGATGAAAGCCATTGTTACCGTCATGCTGAAAGACGGCGTACTTGATCCGCAGGGTAAGGCCATTGGCCATGCGCTGAACAACCTTGGTTTTGCCCAGGTCGGCGAGGTTCGGGCCGGCAAGATCATTGAGCTTGAGCTGGCTGAGACCGATGCGGCGGCGGCCAAAATCGCTGCCGAAGACATGGCGAAAAAGCTGCTTGCCAACAGCGTGATTGAGAGCTTTCGGGTCGAGATTGCCGGTTGAGGCTTTCCCGCCATTTCGCAAAAATTCAATTTCTCAAACCGGGCTGGCTGAGGGTCTACCGCCGGGCCCGACTCGACCTCTGGTTTCCACATATTCCCTTGGCGGTGGCCGTCGGCGTCGCCGGCGCGCTGGCGCTACTGCCGGCGATAAATCGCTATCTTCAGGAATATCTGCATCTGCAGCTGGCCGGGCTGTTCGATGCGCTGCATCCGCTTTCTGCCCAGGTGCCGGTGCTTATCCTGCGCGGGGTGCCAACGGCGATTGTCGGCCTGCTGCAGCTTTTCATCGCCGCCGGGCTGCTGGCGCGCTCGCGCCTGGCGTGGATATCGGCCTTGCTGATCACCATGGCGCAGTTGGCGTTGGCGGTGGGCTACAGCCACCAGCCCTGGCTTTCGACAGGCGTTATTTATCTGGTGGCGTTGCTGGCGGTGCTGCTTCTATACCGGCAGGTATTTCAGCGCTCCTCATTGGCGGCCGGCACTTTATTTGCGGTTGCCACCTTGTTGCTGGTGCTGGTCTACGGCGTGTTCGGGGCGCTGCTGCTGGGGCCGGGATTTACCCCGCCGATCGTCTCCCTGCCGCAGGCGGCGTATTTCACCGTGGTCACCATGTCGACCGTGGGTTACGGCGACATCCTGCCGAAAAGCGACGATGCGCGATATTTCGTCATGTCGCTGATTGTTCTGGGCCTGACAGTATTTCTAACCTCGTTGACGGCGGTGGTCGGGCCCTTGGTCCAACGCAGGATCAGCCGGATCGTCGATCCACGGAGAAAGCGCATGAAGCGGGTCAATCATTTCATCATCACCGGAAACGGGGCACTCGCGCATAATACGGCGCGCGAATTGCTTAGCCGGGACAAATCAGTGGTGGTGATCGTGGATGATGACACGGGGCGATTCGGCGATGCGGAGGTTGAGCTTGGCGATGCAACCGATCTCGAGGTGTTGCGCAAGGCCGGCGTGGAGACGGCGCATTCGATCCTGGCATTGTCCGACGACGATGCCGAGAATGCCTTCGTGATCCTGGCGCTCCGCGAGTTGCATACCGATGCTAAAAAGGTTGCCGCCGTCAGCAGCGGGAAGAATTTGGAGCGGGTACGGCGCGTGCAGCCGGACATGATTCTGGCGCCGAACGTGTTCGGCGGCGAAGTGTTGGCGATGGCGCTGACCGAGGAGAAGCTCGACGGCGAGACATTGCTGAAGCGCTTTCTAGATGTGAAGCCACAACAGAGCTGATGATCCTTTACCTCCGCGCGCCATTCCGGCACATGCTAACTGCATGATGCGAACCGGTATTCTGCTTTTCCCCGGCATCAACCGGGAGCGCGATATGGCCATTGCCGTGGAGCGCAGTTTTGGCGCCGCTCCCCGAATTGTCTGGCATAAGGAAACGGATTTATCCGGGCTCGACCTGGTCATCATCCCTGGCGGCTTCTCCTTTGGCGATTATCTGCGCTGCGGGGCGATGGCCGCGCAAAGTCCGGTGATGACCGCGGTGCGCACCCACGCGGCCCGCGGCGGCTATGTGCTGGGGGTCTGCAACGGCTTCCAGATATTGACCGAGGCCGGGCTGCTGCCGGGCGCGCTGCTGCGCAATGCGGGGCTGCGCTTTCTCTCGATGGATACGCTGCTGAAGGTGGAGCGCGCGGACACCGTCTTCACCTCGCAATATCAAAAGGGCGAGGTGTTCCGCGCGCCAATGGCGCATGGCGACGGCAATTATGCGGCCGACCCGGAAACACTCGACCGGCTGGAAGGCGAAGGGCTGGTGGCGTTTCGCTATGCGGCGGAAAACCATAACGGCTCGGCGCGGGCCATTGCCGGAATCTACTCCGAAAACCATCGCATTCTGGGGCTGATGCCGCATCCGGAAGATCTGGTGGACCCGCTGATGGGCGGCACGGACGGCAAGCCGCTTTTCGATTCGCTGGCTGCCGCATGAACAAGATTGTCGACGCGGCGCTCGCAAAATCCTTCGGGCTGAATGCGGAGGAATACGCTAAAGTCCTGGAAATCATGGGCCGCCTGCCCTCCTTCACCGAGCTTGGCATCTTCTCGGTGATGTGGTCGGAGCATTGCTCCTATAAATCCTCAAAAGTCTGGCTGAAGGAATTGCCGACGACCGCGCTTTGGGTGATCCATGGTCCTGGCGAGAATGCCGGGGTGATCGACATCGGCGACGGGCTGGCGGCGATTTTCAAAATGGAATCGCATAACCACCCGAGCTTCATCGAGCCCTATCAGGGGGCTGCCACCGGTGTCGGCGGGATTCTCCGCGATGTGTTCACCATGGGCGCCCGGCCGATTGCAAATCTGAACGCGCTGCGCTTCGGCGACCCGAAATTGCCTGTCACCAAGCGGGTGGTGGACGGGGTCGTTCGCGGCATCGGCGGCTACGGCAATTGCGTCGGCGTGCCAACGGTCGGCGGCGAGGTGAATTTTCACCCCGCCTATAACGGCAATCCGCTGGTCAACGCGATGACGGTGGGCATTGCCCGCACTGATAGGATTTTCCTATCAGCGGCGGCAGGCATCGGTAATCCGGTGGTCTATGTTGGCAGTAAAACTGGCCGCGACGGCATCCATGGCGCCACCATGGCCAGCACCGAATTCGACGCCAATTCGGCCGAAAAGCGCCCGACTGTGCAGGTCGGCGATCCGTTTACTGAAAAACTACTCATTGAAGCCTGTCTGGAGCTGATGCAGACCGACGCCATTGTCGCGATCCAGGATATGGGCGCGGCTGGGCTCACCTCGTCCTCGGTCGAGATGGCCGGCAAGGGCGGGGTCGGCATCGAACTGACTTTGGACGACGTGCCGCAGCGCGAAACCGGGATGTCGGCCTATGAAATGATGCTCTCGGAGAGCCAGGAGCGGATGCTGCTGGTGATCAAGCCGGAGCGCAGCGAAATTGCCCGCGCGATTATCGAAAAATGGGACCTGGACTACGCGATCATCGGCAAGATTACCGATACCGGCCGGATCATCATCAAGCATAAAGGCGTGGTGGAAGCCGATATCCCGCTGGCACCGCTCTCCGACGCCGCGCCGCTGTATCATCGGCCCTTCGTCGAGACGCCGAAGCCGGCAGCCCTTGGACCCACTGAAGACCCGATCGGGCTTGCGGCCGGACTGCTCAAATTGCTGGCCTGCCCGGATATCGCTTCGCGCAGCTGGATCTGGGACCAATATGACTCGACCGTCGGCGGCCAGACCGTGAAACGCCCGGGTGCGGCCGATGCCGCGATCGTCCGGCTGGAAGGCACCAACCGAGCCCTGGCGCTGACCACCGATTGCACCCCGCGTTATTGTGCCGCCGATGCCGAGGCCGGCGGCGCGCAGGCCGTAGCCGAAGCCTGGCGTAATATCACAGCAACCGGCGGTAAGCCGTTGGCTGTAACCGATAATATGAATTTTGGCAACCCGGAAAAACCTGAAATCATGGGTCAGTTTGCCGCCGCCATCAAAGGCATGGCGGCCGCCTGCATCGCGCTCGATTTCCCCGTCGTCTCTGGGAATGTGTCGCTTTACAACGAGACCGAGGGCAAGGGCATTCTGCCAACTCCCGCGATCGGCGCCGTCGGCGTCATCGAGGATGCGTCAAAAGCCATGGGCATCGCGTTGCAGGCCGGGCTGCAGTTGGTTGTGATAGGCAAAACCTATGGCCAGCTAGGGCAATCCCTATGGTTGCGGGAGGTTCTGGGGATGGAAGCAGGCGCGCCGCCCAGCGTCGACCTCAAAGCCGAACGCAGGAATGGTGATTTTGTCCGCGGCCAGATCCTGGAAGGCAAAGTCGCGGCCTGTCACGATGCCTCGGATGGCGGGCTGCTGGTCGCGATTGCCGAAATGGCTTTGGCCGGAAATGTCGGACCATCCCTTAATACTTTGCGATCGCACGATTTTTGGTTTGGCGAAGACCAGGCCCGCTATGTGCTCGCCGTGCCCGACGCGGCTGCGTTGCTTGCAGCGGCTGAGGCGGCAAGTGTTCCCGCAGAGCATATCGGCTCCGCTGCCGGCGATAGTTTGACACTCCCCGGCGGTATCTCCATATCGTTACCGGCGCTACGCGACGCCCATGAAGGATTTTTCCGCAAATGGTTCGCCTAAAGGAGCTGCATTAACAAATGGCTATGCCTGCCAGTGAGATCGAGGCCTTAATTAAAGCCGCCTTGCCCGACGCCCAGATCACCATTGAAGATTTGGCTGGCGATAATGATCATTTTGCGGCTACGATTATTTCTGAAGCGTTTCGCGGAATGTCCCGTGTACGCCAACACCAACTCGTCTATGCGGCGCTAAAAGGGAACATGGGTGGCGCGCTGCATGCGCTGGCACTGCAAACCTCAGCGCCGGAATAAGGAGATTTATATGGATAATCCCGTTTTCGCCCAAATTCAGGCCAAGATCGACGCCTCGCCGGTGGTGCTCTTCATGAAGGGCAACCCGATGTTCCCGCAATGCGGTTTCTCGGCGCGCGTGGTGCAAATTCTCAAGCATTCCGGCGTCAACTTCGCCTCGGTCAACGTGCTGGAGGACCCGGAAATCCGCGACGGCATTAAAGCTTTCTCTGATTGGCCGACCATCCCGCAGCTCTACGTCAAAGGCGAGTTTGTCGGCGGCTGCGATATTGTCACCGAGATGTTCCAGTCGGGCGAATTGCAGACTCTACTGGCAGAAAAAGGCGTTTCCCAGGACGCTGCCGCTTAAAGCACGGCGCGCCTTGCCGCTAAACCTAAGGTAGTATATCTTTGGGTGGATGCGGTTCGCTTTTGTAACGGATGAACTGCCCAGAGCCGGCGCTGCCGGGCATTTGGCCGTGAACCACGCAATTATAGAATGGCTGCAGAATAGCGGCCATGAGGTCTCGGTATTACTGACGCGGCCGCGGCTTCGTTGGCCTGTCGAGTCTTACGGGCTGGCACAGGTCGTGGGGCCGGACATTCGCACCTGGCGGCAGTTCGTTGTCGCCGGCACGATGCGCCAGGCGATCGGCATTCTGGCACGAAATCTACTCAGCCGCTTTCCAGCGGGCGCCGCCGGCTTTCTGCGGCGAAGGTTCAGAGCACGAAGCTACGGCTCCGTCGATGCCGTGCTCGGCGCATTCATCACCCCCGCTCAATCCGCCTGGTGCGCGGCAAAAATCCTTCACATTGCGCCCGACGGCGTGCTGGTGGACACGATTTTCCGGGCGTCGCTGCTGCAAGAGCACGGTTTGCACCATTTCAACACGGTTATCGGCGCGCCGGATCTATTCTACCGGCGGCATCAGGCGATGCTGGCCGCCGGCTACAAAATCTATCCGCCGCAATTGCCGCGCGAGATGGAAGCGGGGTTTTTGAGCGCTGCGAAGGCGATTGCCGCCATCCAGCCGGATGAAGCCGCGGAGATAAGCGCGATGTGCCCTGGGCAAAGGGTTTGCATCACGACCCTCTCGGCGCTGCCCTGCCCGCCGCCGCCCGGCCAGATCCGGCTTCCCGGCCGCCTGGTCTTTGTCGGCAGCGATACCCTGCCAAATCTCGATGGCCTGCGCTGGTTTTTTGCTGAAGTCTGGCCGAACCTGCGAAAGGGCTATCCTTGCGCGACGCTGGACCTGGCTGGCGATTGCGGCGCTGAAATGGGGCGGCTGCCGGCCGGCGTCAGGCGGCTGGGGCGGGTCGAAAACCTCGCGGAAATATTGCACCGCGCCAGGCTCGCGATCGCGCCCCTGCGGGTGAGCTCGGGACTGAAAATCAAAATACTGGACTATGCCCGCCACGGTCTGATGACGGTAATGACGCCGGAAAGCCTCAATGGCTTTGCCGCAGACACCGATGCGCCATTCATTGTGGCAGCGGATGCCGCGGCGTTTTCCAGCGCCATTGCGTTTCGCTTGGCGGAACCCGATCCCCGGGATGCGCAGCGTGCCTTCGGCTATGTCGAAAAGCACTATAATCTCGATGCCAGTTTTTCCGGGCTTAAAGCCGCGCTTAATATTTAGCGGTCCGTCCGCGCGCAGCGGTCAGCCGCGCAATAACGCCATGCCGCGGGCCACCGCCGGGCGGGCTGCCATTTTATCGGCCCAGCGCTTGGTCGCGGGGTAGGCATCCAGGTTGATCGCCCCGGCGGCCGCCGCGGCGACACTGGGATAGACCGCCATGTCGGCGATCGAATAAGTGCCGGCCAGCGCGTCGTCTTCCGCCAGGCGCTTCTCCAGCACCCCAGCCAGGCGCTGGATCACCTGTTTAAAGCGTTTGATGGCCATGGGCGATTTCTCCGGCGCGGTCTGACTGAAATAATGATAATGCTGAAAGGCCGGGCCGAGGCCGGCGATTTGAAACATCGTCCATTGCAGGCACATATACCGCGCGGCCATATCTGTTGGAATGAAATTTCCGGCCTTTTCCGCCAGATATAACAAAATGGCACCTGACTCGGAGAGTTTGATCGGACCCTGGGTGCTGGCCGGGTCGATGATCACCGGTATTCTCTTATTGGGGGCGGCATCGGCGTCCATCGGCATGAGCTTGTAGGGCAGCCCCGTCTCTTCCAGCAGTATATGAACCTTCTGGCCACTCGGTGTTGGCCAGCTCCATAACTCGATCATTTTTGTTTCCTCCGACTATCTGCGCCATCAACGCGCGTAGATCATGCCGACCTTTTGTCCCGCGAAAGTATTATCTTTTTGCCAAATCTGGCGATTGAATTTCAACGAATATTGAACCGGAATTAAGCATGGCCTGTCTAAAGTCGCAAAACAATGCGCCGGATCACTGCATGCCTTCTTCCAATTTAGTGACAACAGCGTCCGGTCAGAGGGCGCACGCTCGGGCGGCCAGCACCACAGCCGGCGAGGCGCAGGAGCTGCGTGCTCAGGCTGCCCGGAACAATGCCACGGAACACCGCCGGATTACCTCGCGGCTGCGCCAGGCACTGGAACGGGACGGGTTCACGCTGCTCTATCAACCGCAACGCAGTCTCGAAGCCGGTCTGGCGCGGGGCGCCGAGGCGTTGATCCGCCTGAAGCACCGGCGGCGCGGCCTTATTTTACCCAGCCATTTCATGCCGGTCGCCGAGCGCAGCGATATTGTCATTGAAATCGGCAATTGGATGCTGCAGCAGGTCTGCCGGGATGCCGCTTCCTGGCGGAGCGATTTTTTCGCATCGGTCGCGGTCTCCCACCGGCAGCTTGCCGCCGGCGTATTGGTGAAACAGGTGATCGAGGCGCTGTCGCTGGTAGACCTTGCGGCCACCAGGTTGGAGCTGGCTTTGACCGAGGCGATGCTGATCGACCATAACGAAGACATCAGCTTTGCGTTGCGGGCGCTTCGGGGCCTGGGCGTGGGGCTGATCCTGGATGATTTCGGCACCAGCTATACAAGCTTCAGCATGTTGAAGCGCCTGCCGCTGACCATGTTGAAGCTCAACCGGTCGATGACCCATGGCATGCCGGCGGATAAGGAAAACGTGGCGATCCTGCGCGCCACGATCGATACCGCGCGCGCGCTCGGCATCGGCGTCATTGCCGATGGCGTCGAGAGCGAGGCGCAATGCAACATGCTGCGCGAGTTGGGTTGCGATCTCGTCCAGGGCGCGCATTTGGACCCGCCGCTGCCCTACGCCAATCTCAGCGCCGAGTTCGGCTTGGGTTGAACCTGGGCTGCCCCCGGGACTGAACAGCGCAGGCGCGAAGCCTAGCCCTGAAGCGGCAGTTTGGGCATAAGGCTGGCGCATGACGAATACCGACCCTGCCGAACAGGCGATATTGCAGCTTCTCAACGCAAGCGGCGCGCAAAAATCGATCTCCCCCAGCGATGCCGCCCGCGCTCTGGCCGGCAATCCCGCCGACGACAGCTGGCGCCGCAGCCTGTCCCCGATCCGGCTGGCAATGATGCGCCTGGCGCGTGCCGGGCAGATCGAGATACTGCGCAAAGGCAAGCCGGTGGCACCTGATGACGCGCATGGGGTTATCCGGCTGCGGCTGGCGAATACCGATTAAAATGAAAGTGACTCCCTGATGCGGCGTTCGATGACAAATTTCTTCACCGGCTTGCGGGAAGCCTGGGTGCTGGCAAAGCCGTATTTTTCCTCCGAGCAACGCGGCTCCGCCTGGCTGCTGCTGATATCCATCATCGTCTTGAACCTGCTGCTGGTCGGCATGAATCTGATCCTGAATTTCTGGAACCGGGATTTCTTCAACGCCATCCAGGCCTATGACGTCACCACCGCGGTGCGGCTGCTATGGTTGTACGTCGCGCAGCCGGGCGGGCTGCCAATGCCCGGATTTATGGAAATCGTCGCCGTTTACGTGCTGGTCGCGGTGTATGCCTTCTACCTTAATCAGATGCTGCAAATCCGCTGGCGGCAATGGATGACGCGGCATTATGTGGAGAACTGGCTCTCCGACCGGGCGTATTACAATATCAGCCTGAGCCATGCGACGGGTATCGGCCTCGATAACCCGGATCAGCGAATTTCGGAGGATTTGCGGGATTACACCTCGAGCACGCTCTCGCTGGGACTGGATTTTATTTCCAACGTCGTCACGCTGTTCAGTTTTATTTTCATTCTCTACGCCGTCTCCGGCTCCATCAAAATATTCGGGGTGACCATTCCGGGCTACATGCTCTGGGTTGCGCTGATCTATTCCGTGGTCGGTACGGTTTTAACGCATCTGATCGGCCGCAGGCTGATCCCGCTCTCCTTCAACCAGCAGAGGGTTGAAGCGGATTTTCGTTATAATCTAATCCGGGTGCGGGAAAACCCGGAAGCCATCGCGCTATATCACGGCGAAGGCGATGAGCGGCTCAGCCTCGGCGAACGTTTTGAGGCCATAAAAAATAATTTCTGGGCCATCATGCGTCGTACTAAGGCGCTGAATTTTTTCACGGTCAGCTTCAACCAGGTCGCGGGAATTTTCCCGCTGGTGGTGGCACTCCCGCGGTATTTTGCGCATAAGATCGGCCTGGGCGGGCTGACGCAGATCCAGAATGCGTTCGGCCAGGTCCAAGGCGCGCTCTCCTGGTTCATCACCTCCTATTCGGATCTGGTTACCTACCGCGCGACCGTCTCACGTTTGCATGGGTTCACCGAAGCGGTGGCCGCGGCGCGCGCTGCCTCACTGGCCGGGCCGCAACTGAGTGTGGCCGGCACCGCTCTCAGCTTTACCAATCTGACGCTGAGCCTGCCGGACGGCCGCAAGCTGATCAACAACGCCAGCCTGACGCTGCCGCCCGGCCTGCCGGTGGTATTGACCGGCCCATCCGGCGCCGGAAAATCAACTTTGTTCAGGGCAATCGCCGGCATCTGGCCCTTCGGCGAGGGCAGCATCACCCGCCCCAGCGGCAGCGCACTTTTTCTGCCGCAAAAACCTTACTTCCCGCTGGGGACGCTGAAGCGCACCGTCGTCTACCCCGGCGTGGAAGCGGAAATATCCGACCAGGCAGTGTGCGAGGCACTGGAGGCAGTAGACCTGTCACCGCTCACCAAACGCCTGCACGATTCCGAAAACTGGGGCCAGATTCTTTCCGGCGGCGAGCAGCAGCGCCTAGCCATCGCCCGCGCCCTGATCGCAAAACCAGACTGGCTTTTCCTGGACGAAGCCACCTCGGCCATGGAAGTCCCGCTCGCCGCCCGCATGCACAGCATGCTCCGCCGCCTGCTACCGGCGACCACCATTGTCGCCATTTCCCACCAGGAAACCGAAACCCTCCCCGGCCGCCACATTACGCTGACGCCGAACGCGCTTAGCACCGCCGACGCTTAAATTCTTTGAGCGCGAAGGTGTAGACCGCCGCGGCGGGCCCGCCCGGCTAAGCAGGGCCATGACCTAGTTGTAGGACCGCAGAAATTTGCTTCAAAATTCGCTGTAGTGAGTCAGCTGGGGCGTCTGCGGAGAACCGGACCGGAGCGACCTACAGGTCGTGAGGACCGGAAGCGCACGCAGGCGCCTCAGATGGCCACCACAGCGGATTTTGAAGCAAATTTTGGAGGTCCGGGCCGGAATCGAACCGGCATACGCGGATTTGCAGTCCGCTACATCACCACTCTGCCACCGGACCAACCTGGTGCGAGGCGCTGTATCCTCTTTCCGGGTTCATCTGGTCAAGTGCAGGTTGAGTAAAAGCCGCCGCCGCCGCTATACTGACAGCGATACTGTGGATCAAAGGCTTCACATGACAGAACTCCAAGCGTCCCGCGCCCATATGGTGGACAGCCAGGTGCGCCCCAACCAGGTGAATGACGGCCGGGTGATCGCGGCGATGCGGGAATTGCCGCGCGAAGCCTTCGCGCCCGCTGGTACCAATGCCTATGCCGACATGGATATCGCTTTGGGCGGCGGCCGGTATTTACTGGCGCCGATGGTAATCGCGAGAATGGCGCAAGTCGCACTCACGGCGCATCCGCAAAAGATTTTGGTCATCGGCGCGGGCAGCGGTTATGGCGCCGCCTTGCTGGCGGCAAGCGGCGCCACCGTGATGGCGCTGGAGGATGAGGCGCGACTGGATACCGGCGCGCTCGCCAAATATGCGCCGGCTGTCGTGCGGGTGTCGGGCCCGCTTGCCAAAGGCTGGGCAGCGGCAGCGCCGTATGACTGCATTTTCGTCGAAGGTGCCATGGCCGAGATCCCGCGCGATCTGGCGGCGCAGCTCGGCAAGCCCGGCCGGATTGTCGGCATTCTGGCGCAAACCAGCGCGCCCCGCGGCCTCGGCGCCATCGTGGTTGCCGAACCCGGCCTGGAAGGCTTTGCCAGCCGCCGGCTTTTCGACTGCACCGCCCGCATTTTGCCGGCCTTCCAGCCAGCCGCGGTGTTCGAGTTTTAAGCATGCGCCTGAGGCCCTATCTGTTCCGCGCGCTGCCGGCTTTGGCCGTTCTGGCGGCCGGTGCGGTACGCGCGCCGGCCTTTGCGCAGACCGCACCCCCGGATGCACCGATCAACACGCTGACCGAGGCTCTGGCGACGGCCTATTACAATAACGCTAGCCTGCAGGAGCAGCGCGCCGCCCTGCGTCAGGCCGATGAGAATGTGCCGGCGGCGATTTCCGGCTGGCGACCGACGGTCGTGCTTACCGGCAGCGCCGGACGGGTCGTCGGCAGCCAGACGGATAATGTTCCGCAATTGAACGTGCCTGAGATTCTCGCGCAGAATCGCAATGAAGCGCTGGGCCAGGCGACGCTCACCCAGCCGATCTATTCCGGTGGCAAAACCATCGATGCCACGCGGCAGGCCAAAAACAGCGTCTATGCCCAGCGCGCGACGCTGCTGGCAACCGAACAGACGGTGTTTCTGGATGTGGTGACGGATTACGTCACGGTGATTTCAGACACGCATCTGCTGGCGCTGGATCAAAACAATGTCCTGGTACTGAAGCAGCAGCTGCAGGCGACCAACGATCAGTTCAATGTCGGCGACATCACCTTCACCTCGGTCGCGCAGGCCCAGGCGGCGCTGGCGCAGGCGCGCGAGCAGGTGGCGATCGCGATCGGTGACCTGCAGATCGCCAAGGAGAATTTCCGGCATGATGTCGGCAAATATCCCGGCGATCTGACGGCGCCGCAGCCGCTGACCCTGCCGGTCGCCTCAAAGGAGGCAGCCGGGTCGACCGCTCAGAATAATAATCCGGATGTGATTGCGGCCGAGTTCAACCATGCCGCGGATAAGGACGCGATTGACGTCGCCTTCGCGGCGCTGCTGCCGCAAGTGTCGTTACAGGCCTCGGGCTACATCGAATCCAATCCAAACGGGCCGCGTACGCAGGCTGGCGGCGGCTCACTGCTGGGGCAGTTGACGGTGCCGCTGTACCAGGGCGGGCAGGAATATGCCGCCATCCGGCAGGCCCGCGGCAAGGCCCAGCAGAGTTTCGCCGCCATCATCGACGCCGAGCGCGCCGCCTACGCCCAGGCGACTCAGGCCTGGGAGGGTCTCATAGCGAGCCAGGCCGCGGTCTACAGCGCCAATGCCGAGATCAAGGCCAATGCGATCGCGCTGGACGGCACCGAGCGGGAAGAGATCGTCGGCACCAGGGATACCCTGGATGTGTTGAATGCGCAGCAATTGCTGCTGCAGTCGCAGGAGCAGCAGGTGCAGAATGTCGCCAACCTGGTCACTGAATCCTATACCGTGGCAGCGGCGATCGGCCGGCTCACCGCAACCGATCTGGCGCTGCCGATTAACCAATATGACGATCTTAAGTATTATCAATCCGTCAAATATGCCGGTTTTGGGACCGGCGAGGCTGCTGACAGCAATGCCGGCATTGCCCCGGACGGCAGTTTGGTGGATGTGACAATGCCAGCGCGTGAACCCTGAAAGAAACGATGATGAGCGGTTCGAACAACGAAATACCCGATACCGGCGCTACCGCCAGCAGTGCCGAGCCCTCCATGGAGGAAATCCTTGCCTCCATCCGGCGGATCCTCAAGGACGACCAGTCCGCCACGGCGGAGACCGAGGAGGAGGAAGAGGATATATTGGTGCTGGATTCATCGATGGTCGTAAAGCCAGGCGCAGAGGGTTCCCCTGCACCGGAGCCCGCAGCCCCGCTCTCCCCGACGCCGGAGGCCCTTGCTGCGCATGCGAACTTCGAGGCGCCGCCCGCCGCGCAGGCGCCGCTGCCTGAGCCCATCGAAGCACCGTCGACGCTGGAGCCGGGGCTGGTTGCGCCGTCTTATGAAGACGAGCAGCAGTGGCAGCCGAGCACGAACGCGGATCAATCCGGCGTGGCCGCGGAGCCACAGCATTCCAGCAGCAATGATCTGGAAGCCGGTTATTATTCGCAGGCTGAGGCGCCTGCCACACACGAAGCTATGGAAGAAAAAAACATGTCTGATGCGACCGAGGAAAATGTGCAGCCGCCGGATGGGCTGGTGAGCGATGCGGCCAGCGATGCCGCGGCCGGTTCCATCGGCGCCCTGATCCGCACGATCAGCTCCGACCGCCAGATTGCGGTGGGCAGGGCCGGTCTGACCTTGGAAGATCTGGTGCGCGAGGAACTGCGGCCTTTGCTTAAAGCCTGGCTGGACACCAATCTTCCGGCGCTGGTGGAGCGGATTGTGCGCGGCGAGATCCAGCGGGTAATCGAGCGTAGTGGTATCTAGGATGGCGTAACGCCGGCCCGGCCAATCTGCTAATTTGGCTGGGCTGGGTTTAACCGGCCCCCATCGCCAAAGCGGCTTGGCCGGGCCATAAACCGGCGATGACCGAACCACTCGACAAGCATTTCGACGCCCCCGCTGCCGAGGCGAAGCTCTACCCTGCCTGGGAATCCTCCGGCGCGTTTGCGGCGGACCCGGCGTCCAATGCCGCCCCGTTCACGATCATGATACCGCCGCCAAATGTGACCGGCAGCCTGCATGTCGGCCACGCGCTGACCAATGTGCTGCAGGATATTTTGATCCGCTACCGGCGAATGCAGGGCCGCGACACACTTTGGCAGCCGGGCACCGACCATGCGGGCATCGCCACGCAGATGGTGGTTGAACGGCTGCTGGACGCCGAGAAAATTTCCCGCAAGGCCATCGGCCGCGATGCGTTTCTGGAGCGCGTCTGGCAGTGGAAGGCGGAATCCGGCGGCAATATCAGCCAACAATTGCGCAGACTGGGGGCATCTGCAGACTGGGCGCGCGAACGCTTCACGATGGATGCGGGACTCTCCAAGGCGGTGCGGGAAGTGTTCGTCCGGCTGCACGGCGAGGGGCTGATCTATCAGGACCGGCGGCTGGTGAACTGGGACCCCAAACTGCAGACCGCGATTTCCGACCTGGAGGTCGAGACCCGCGAGTTGAAGGGTAGCATCTGGCATCTGCGCTACCCGATCGAGGGCGGCGGTGAGATTGTGGTGGCGACCACGCGGCCGGAGACGATGCTGGGCGATACCGCGGTTGCGGTCAATCCGGCGGATCCGCGCTATGCCGATGTGATCGGAAAATTTGTGATTTTGCCGCTCACCGGGCGGCGGATTCCGATTATCGGCGATGAATATTCCGATCCGGAAAAAGGCTCCGGTGCGGTGAAAATCACGCCGGCGCATGATTTCAACGATTTCGAGGTCGGCAAGCGGCACAGCCTCCCTGCCCCGTCGATCCTCGACCGCCAGGGCCGCATCATGCTGGAGGAAATCGGCGAACAACCGATTTTTGTACGAAGCCTTTCCGGCTTGGAGCGGTTTGAAGCGCGCAAGCAGATTCTCGCAGAGCTTGAGCGCCTGGAACTGCTGGAGAAGATCGAACCGCACATCAACCAGGTGCCGCATGGCGACCGTTCTGGCGTGCCGATCGAACCGCTGCTGACGGTGCAATGGTATTGCAACGCCGGGGTGCTGGCGCAGCCGGCGATTGCCGCTGTGGAGAGCGGCCGCGTCGAATTCGTGCCCAGGCAATGGGAAAACACCTTCTTTGCCTGGATGCGGGATATTCAGCCCTGGTGCATCTCCCGCCAGCTTTGGTGGGGGCACCGCATCCCCGCCTGGTATAGCCCGGATGGGACCGTGTTCGTGGCGCATGACGAGGCCGGGGCGCAGGCAAAAGCGGATGCGCATTTCGGCAGACCGACAGCGATCGTTCAGGATGAGGATGTGCTGGACACCTGGTTCAGCTCCGCGCTCTGGCCGTTCTCCACTCTGGGCTGGCCGGACAACCCCGCCGAACTGCAGAAATATTATCCGACCGACGTATTGGTCACCGGCTTCGACATCATCTTTTTCTGGGTCGCCCGGATGCTGATGATGGGCCTGCATTTCATGGACGATGTACCGTTCCGCACGGTCTATATTCACGGCCTCGTACGCGACGAGCGCGGCCAGAAAATGTCGAAATCCAAGGGCAATGTGGTCGACCCGCTGAGCCTCATCGATAGCTACGGCGCCGATGCGCTACGATTCACCGTGGCCGCTTCGGCCGGCCAGGGGCGCGATGTGAAACTGGGCGCCGCCAAGGTCGAGACCAACCGGAGTTTCGTTACAAAGCTGTGGAATGCGGCGCGGTTTTGCGAAATGAACGGGGTGAGGCCGAACCCGGCGTTCCGGCCCGAGGCGGCAAGGCTGCCGCTGTCGCGCTGGATATTGGATGCCGCCAATACCGCGATCGTGGAGGCGACCGGCGCTTTGGATGCGTTCCGGATCAATGATTATGCGAACATCTGCTGGCATTTCGCCTGGGGCGATTTCTGTGACTGGTTTCTGGAGTTCGCCAAGCCGGCTTTCGCCAGCGAGGATGCGGCGGAGACCCGCGATGTCGCGGCTTATGTGCTCGGCGTATTGCTGCGGCTGCTGCACCCGGTAACACCGTTCGTGACCGAGACCTTATGGGATCATTTCGGCTACGGTGACCCGGGTTCCCTGATCCGCGCCGATTGGCCGGAGATGGTTGCGATTCATGATGCGGCGCCGGCGCGGGCCGAACTCTCCTGGACCAAGAAGCTTATTTCAGAAGTTCGCACGGTGCGGTCCGAGATGAACGTGCCGCCTTCGAATAAATCACCGATATTGTTGCAGGATGCATCGGCCGAAACGCTGGACCGGGCCGAGCGCTGGAAAGAGGCGATCTTCCGCATGGCGCGGGCAAGTGAAATCGGCCCTCTGACCGGCGACGTGCCCAAGGGCTCAGCGCAGGCGGTAATCAATGAGGCGACGGTGATCTTGCCGCTGGCGGAATTGATCGACCTCGATGCGGAACGCGTGCGATTAAAATCCGCGCAAGGGAAAGCCGCTGCTGAACTGGCAAAAGTCGAGCAGAAGCTCGGCAATGCGGATTTCGTGGCACGCGCGCCGGAAGCGATCATCACCGAAAACCAGGAGCGCCGCGAAAATTTTAGCGCCGAAATCGCCAGGCTCAACGCGGCGCTGGAGCGCATCAGCTAGTCACAAAGGGTAGTATGATGCCGCAACGTCTGCCGACCTATTTTCTCTCCCATGGTGGCGGGCCCTGGCCTTGGATGAAGAAAGAACGTGGCGCCGCCTACGACCAGCTTGAGGCCTCGCTGCTTGAGGTGCGGCGGGAACTGGGCGCGGCGCCACGCGCCGTGCTGATGGTCTCCGGACATTGGGAGTCGAATAGTTTCCTGCTGTCGTCGGCCGCGCACCCGCCCATGGTGTATGATTATTACGGCTTTCCCAAACATACCTACAGCATTCGCTACGACGCGCCCGGCGCGCCGGCACTCGCGCAGACGGTTCGCGATATTCTCGATCGCGGCGGCATGGCTTCCAGCCTCGATCCTGTCCAAGGTTTCGATCACGGCACATTCTCTTTGATGCAGACGATGTATCCAGAATCTGAGATGCCTCTGCTGCAGCTATCGCTGCGGGCGGATTACGACCCCGCCGCGCATATCAAAGCTGGCGAACTGCTTGCCCCGCTGCGCGACGAAGGGGTGCTGATTATCGGCAGCGGTCTCAGCTACCATGACCTTCGCGGCCTGATGAGCGGCGCCGGAGCAAAGGCCTCGGCGGTGTTCGACGAATGGCTCAATGAAGCCTTGGTCGAAGCATCGCCCGATGAACGCCGGGCGAGGCTGTTGCGCTGGGATGCGGCGCCGGCGGCCCGCGCTGCGCATCCGCGCGAAGATCATTTGATGCCGCTGATGGTCGCGGTGGGTGCGGCCGGCGAGGATACCGGCACCCGCATCTATCACGAGCGCGATTTCATGGGCGCGATCACGGTCTCGAGCTACCGCTTCGGCGCTCCCGTCATCACTTCCATCGCTCCAAATACATCCGCACATTTGCCAGCGATTGGTTGATGACCTGGTCCATGTCGAGATATTGATAGGTGCCGCAGCGGCCGATGAAATTCAGCTTGGCCTCGCCTTCGGCCAGTTTCCGGTAGGACTGATATAACGACTGGTAGCGGTGGTCGGCGGTTCTAACCGGGTAGTAGCGCTCCATCGCATTCTGCCGATAGTCGCAGGGCTCCTCCAAAGTTGCCGTCAGCCGGCCGGTATCCTCGACGACGTGGTGCGGCAGGACATCCCAGCGTGTTAGCCTGGTGAATTTTCCAGCATCGGTGAAATTGGTGACGCAGGATT
>JAMFSE010000020.1 GCA_026225115.1 Rhodovastum atsumiense | reverse complement strand
GCAGCTCGTACATGGCTTTGAATTTCCATGTCGTATCCACATGCAGCAGCGGACAGGGCGGCGGGGTGGGGTAGAAGGCCTTGCGCGCCAGATGCAGCATCACGGCGGAATCCTTGCCGACAGAATACAGCATCACCGGCTTTTCGGACTCGGCCGCGACCTCCCGCATGATGTGGATGCTCTCGGCTTCCAGGCGCTGCAGATGGGTCAGGGTCTGAGCCTTGGTTTCCGGCGATTTTTCGATGGTTGTCATGGAATATTTGTCCTGGAAGCCTACTTGTGAAAATTTAGCAGTATGCTGCTGTTTTTAATCCTGAGCGTTCATCATTGCAACAGTATTCCTTGGTCTGGGGTCGATGCAAAATTTCTTTAAGTTTACCAGCACGTTATACGTGCGTACAATGTGCGTTGCACCTCCCATATGGGCGTAGGCTTCGGTCATCAATTGCCTGGATGGGCGTGGAGCCCGATTATGGCGGGATTTGTACATTTCGGCCGTTTTGCGACGCGAATGCTGCGTTCATTGCTCCTTATACGCGAATGGGTGCGGCATGCCGCACCCATCCATGCAAACAGCGTCGTTGGAGATGGTTACGCGGCTTGGGGAAGCTGCGCCTGACCCTCAGCCGGGCCGTTCACGGTTTTCGGCGCATTTGCGACCGTCCGCACTTCAATGCGGCGCGGCTTCAGCGCTTCCGGCACCACCCGCTTGATGGCGACGTTCAGCAGGCCGTTGGCAATTTCGGCGCCATCCACGACCATATGGTCGGCAAGCACGAAGCGGCGGGTAAAGGCGCGCGCGGCGATACCGCGGTGCAGATACTCGCCTTTGCCATTTTCAGCGGCCACCCGGCCGGCGACGACAAGGGTATTTTCCTTCACCGTCAGCTCAATGTCATCGGCGGAGAAGCCGGCGACCGCGAGCGAAAGCCGGTAGGAATCATCACCGGTTTTTTCAATATTATACGGCGGGTAAGCGGCCGCCGTATTATCCGGCAAGGTGTCGACAAGACGCGCCAGACGGTCAAATCCGATGGCGGTACGAAACAAAGGAGAGAAATCAGCCATAGTTAAAAAACCTCCAAAAAGCAAGGTCAAACACAAAAGGAAACCGCCCAAAGGCGCGCCCCCATCACCAACGCCGAAACCCTAAAGAGGCATTCCGACGTCATATATTTGTGGATTTAACGCTCAGCTTTCAAGGATTTCTAAAAACGATTTGAAGTGAAATTCGCTGTGGTGAGTCAGCTGGGGTGTCGGTCGAGAACCGGAGCGGAGCGACCTAAAGGTCGTGAGCACGGCAGCGGCCGACCGCCGGAAGCGCAGACCGGCGCCTCAGATGGCCGCCACGACGGATTTCACACGTGGAAGGATTCGCCGCAGCCGCAACGGCCTTTCTCATTGGGATTCTCGAAGGTGAAGCCTGAGGTTAGCTTGTCCACCTTGTAGTCCATCGTCGTCCCAATCAGAAACAAGGTCGCCTTCCGGTCCACCAGCACGGTGAGGCCATTGCTGTTAACCACCTCATCCTGCGGGCTCGCTGCCTCGACCCAGTTCATCTCATAGGACATCCCGGAGCAGCCCTTGGTGGAAATCGAAATCCGCAGCAGCTTGCCCAGCTCGGCGCCCGAATACAGCTTGGTCAACCGCTCGGCCGCAGCCTCGGAAAGCTGCATCAGCGGCGGCAGCGCGCGGCGGGTTTTGGCGGGGGGTGAGGTTGTGGTGCTCATGATTTCAGCTCTCAAAACATGTTCATGGTAAGCTTGGCGTCTTCGCTCATCCGTGACGGATCCCAAGGCGGGTCCCACACGGTTTCAACTTCGACATTGCCGATGCCGTCCAGCTGCAAAATGGCATCCTGCACCATCACCGGCAATTCCTGCGCCGAGGGGCAAGCGGGCGCGGTCAGGGTCATCTCCACCTTCACATCGCCGCTATCGGCAATCTCGATCGCGTAGATCAGCCCGAGTTCATAAATATTCACCGGAATTTCCGGATCGTAGACCGTGGCGATGGCGTTGATCACCAAATCCTCGGTAATCCGTGGCTTGGTCTCGCCGTCCGGGGTCCAGGTGGTGACCGGCAGCATCGGGGTATTCTGGTCATCCATTATTCGGCTTCCTTCAGGGCAAGGCCGAGCGTGGCCCAGGGCAGTGTGGCGCAGCGAATGCGCGAGCGGTATTCCGAAATATTGGCCAGCGCGTTGAGATCGCCCAAAGCAGGGTTTTCCGCGCCGGTCGTCACCACGGATTCAAAATCCGCCCGCAGGTCACGAATCTGCGCCGGGGTTTTACCCGCCACCGCATCGGCCATCAATTCGGCACTGGCGATCATGATGGCGCAGCCTTCGGACTCGTGGGAAACCCGGGCACCTTCACGGCCGAAATACAAGTGAATCCTATCGCCGCACATCGGGTTATTGCCTTCTGCCTCGGCATCGAAGTTTTCGGGTCGGCCGGCGCTACGAGGGCTGCGGAAACGGTCCATAATAACATTATGGTAAATCTGCGCGCTTGCTTCCATCACCCGAACACCTGCTTGACGCGGATCAGCCCGGCGGCCAGCGCGTCGATCTCTTCAATGGTGGTATAGAGCGCAAAGGAAGCCCGGGCGGTGGCGGTGACACCCAGCCTGCCCATCAGCGGCTCCGCGCAATGATGCCCGGCGCGTACCGCGATCCCCTGCCGGTCCAGCAAGGTGGCGATGTCATGCGCATGCGCGCCTTCCATGGTGAACGAGATCACGCCGCCACGGTCCTGCGCCGATCCCAGAATCCGTAGCCCGGAAATTTCGGAGAGCACGGCGATCGCGTGCTCGGTCAATTCCCGTTCATGCGCCGCGATCGCCGGAAAGCCGATGGCCTCGACATAATCGATCGCGGCGCCAAGCCCGATCGTTTCCAATATCGCCGGCGTGCCGGCCTCAAACCGGTGCGGCGGTTTGGCCCAGGTGGAGCGCTCATAGGAAACCGAACTGATCATATCACCGCCGCCCATGAATGGCGGCATGCTCTCCAGGATTTCCCGCTTGGCGTACAGAATGCCGATACCGGAGGGGCCGTATAATTTATGCCCGGAAAACACGTAGAAATCCGCATCGATCGCCTGCACGTCGACCTGCCGGTGGACGATCGCCTGGCAGCCATCCAGCAGGATTTTGGCGCCGCGTTCATGCGCGAATTTCGCCAGGCGCTCCACCGGCGTATAGGTGCCGAGCACGTTGGACATATGCGTGACCGCAAGCAATTTTACTCTGCCGTCGGCGAATTGCTCTTCCAATGAGTTGAAATCGACCTCGCCGGCATCGGTGATTTTGACAATCCGCAATTCGACGCCATGGGCATCGCGCAACATCTGCCATGGCACCAGATTGGCGTGGTGCTCCATCTCGGACACCACCACCGCGTCGCCCGGCTGTAAAATGGCGCGGCCATAGGTGTAGGCGACAAGGTTGATCGATTCCGTGCCGTTGCGGGTGAACACGATCTCGTCGCGCGACGCCGCATTGAGAAGTTTGGCGACCTTGTCGCGCACCGCCTCATAGGCGTCCGAGGTGCGTTCCGACATCCAATGCAGCCCGCGATGCACATTGGCGTATTGATGCTCCATAGCGAACACCATCGCATCGATTACCGCGCGCGGTTTTTGCGCGGAGGCGGCGCTGTCCAGAAACACCAGTCTGCGGCCATGCACCTGCGATTCCAGGATCGGAAAATCCCTGCGGATCGCAGCCAGGTCAAAGGGTTGCAGCTTTATCGAAGCACTCATTGGCCAACCCACCAGGCTTCAATCGCCGCTTCGAACATCTCACGGGCCGCCGCATCCGTCACCGGCTCCAGCGCTTCCGTCAAGAAAGCCCGGATCAGCATGGCGCGCGCCTGATCCTCCGGGATGCCGCGGCTGCGCAGGTAAAAAATCTGTTCGGGATCGAGCGCGCCGATGGTGGCGCCATGGCTGCATTTCACATCATCGGCAAAAATCTCGAGTTCAGGCTTGATGTCCATCTCCGCATCGGGAGAGAGCAGCAAGGCCTGGTTCATCTGATAGCCATCGGTTTTTTGCGCTGCGCGCGCAACCTCGATACGGCCCTGGAACACCCCGCGCGCAGGTCCGTCCAGCACCGATTTCACGGTCTGCCGCGATCCGCAATGGGGCGCGTCATGCGCGACGACGGAGGTGAAATCCCCGTGCTGATGCCCACGGAGCAGCTGCGCTGCGTTCAGATGGGTCGAAGCCTTTGGCCCGAGCAGGGTTGCATGAAATTCAGCGCGCGATAGCCGGGCGCCGATCACCAGCGAAAAGCTTTCATAGGCGGCGCCGGCGGCAATCTTGGCGCGAATGGTGGCGAGGTGAAAGGCGTCCTGCCCCTCATTTTGCAGCCGGTAATGCGAAAGCGCTGACGATGCATGCAGCGCGATATCGATCACCGGATTATGCCAGTAAACACCTTCACCCATCGCAATTTCGATCAGGGTCAGTTTGGCGCCGAGACCCAGCGTGATGCGATGGCGCGGATGCAGCGCCACCGGCGCCGCGACGCCCGAGGCATAGGACACGAGCAAGATGGCGCCGGCATCAACGCCTTCCGGCAGGCTGAACGTCATGCCGTCTTGCGCCTGTTCGGCATTGATCAGCGCCAGCGGTAAATCGGAGGCCTCCGCGACCCTGGAAAATTTCTCCAGAAAATCCGGCGGCGTCGAGCGGACCGGATCAAAAGCGCCGTTGATGAAAACAATCCGCGGCAGGCCGAGATCCGGCAGCTCAGGCACCGCAACGGGCGCCGCCTCGGCAAAGCTGATCGCCGCCAGCGATCGCAGATCGGTATAGCGCCAGGCTTCAAGTTTACGGGAGGGCAGGGCGGTCATGATCTACGCAGCTTCCTGTCCAACATAGCCATGCGCTTCAAGCTCCAACGCCAGTTCAGGGCCGCCGGAGCGCACAATGCGGCCGGCGCTCAACACATGCACGCGGTCCGGCACGATATGGTCGAGCAGCCGCTGGTAATGCGTAATCACCAGAGCCGAGAATTTCGGACTGCGCAGCGCGTTCACACCGTCGGAGACGATTTTCAGCGCGTCGATATCCAGTCCGGAATCGGTCTCATCGAGGATCGCCAGGCCGGGCCGCAGCAGTGCCATCTGCAGCACTTCATTGCGTTTTTTCTCGCCGCCCGAAAATCCGACATTCACATTGCGCTTCAGCATGTCATCCGGCATCGACAAATTTTTCAGCTCGGCCCGCGCAAGTTTCAGAAAGGCGACGGCGTCCAGCTCCGCCTCGCCCCGGGCGCGCTTGACCGCATTCAGCGCCGTGCGGATGAAATTGGCATTGCCGACGCCCGGCAGTTCCACCGGGTATTGGAACGCCAGAAAAATCCCGGCGGCGGCACGCGCTTCGGGTGTCAGCGCAAGAATATTCTCGCCGTTATAAGTCGCCGATCCGCCGGTAACCTCGTAGCCTTCGCGGCCGGAGAGCACATAGGACAGAGTCGATTTTCCGGCGCCGTTCGGCCCCATGATGGCGTGGATTTCACCATCCGGTACCGTCAGATCGACGCCGCGAAGAATTTCCTTATCGCCGATCGAGGCCGACAGATTCTTGATCTCTAACATGCTAACCCACAGAGCCTTCCAGCGACACGGCTAATAATTTCTGCGCTTCCACCGCGAATTCCATCGGCAGTTCCTTCAGCACATCCTTGCAAAACCCATTGACGATCAACCCGACCGCATCCTCTTCCGACAGCCCGCGCGAGCGGCAATAGAACAGCTGATCCTCGGCAATTTTTGAGGTGGTGGCTTCATGTTCCACCTTCGCTGAAGGATTCCGGCTCTCGATATACGGCACCGTATGCGCGCCGCATTGATCGCCGATAAGCAGGCTGTCGCATTGGGTGAAATTCCGGGCGCCGGACGCACCCGGCATGATCTTCACCAGCCCGCGATAAGTATTGTTGGAATGCCCGGCCGAAATCCCTTTGGAGATGATCGTGCTCGTGGTGTTCCTGCCCAGATGGATCATCTTGGTGCCGGTATCGGCCTGCTGATGATTATTCGTCAGCGCCACCGAGTAAAACTCACCGACCGAACCTTCGCCCTGCAGAATGCAGGAGGGGTATTTCCAGGTAATCGCCGAGCCGGTTTCCACCTGCGTCCAGGATATTTTCGAACGGGCCCCGCGGCAGGCGCCGCGCTTGGTGACGAAATTATAAATCCCGCCTTTGCCGTTCTCATCGCCCGGATACCAGTTTTGAACGGTCGAATATTTGATCTTGGCGTCATCGAGCGCCACCAGCTCCACCACCGCGGCGTGCAGCTGGTTCTCATCGCGCTGCGGTGCGGTGCAGCCTTCGAGATAGGATACGCCGGCACCTTCCTCGGCAATAATCAGAGTCCGTTCAAACTGCCCGGTATTGCGCGCGTTGATGCGGAAATAGGTGGAAAGCTCCATCGGGCAGCGCACGCCCTTCGGGATGAACACGAAGCTCCCGTCGGAAAACACCGCCGAATTCAGCGCCGCGAAATAATTATCGCCCACCGGCACGACGGAACCGAGATATTTCTGCACAAGTTCAGGATGCTCGCGCACAGCCTCGGAAATCGGGCAGAAGATCACGCCGGATTTTGCCAAAGTGGAACGGAAGGTGGTCGCCACCGAAACGGAATCGAACACCGCATCCACCGCCACGCCGGCCAGAGCCGCGCGCTCATTCAACGGAATGCCAAGCTTCTCATACATCGTAAGAAGCTCGGGATCGACCTCATCCAGCGATTTCGGCGCCGGGCCGGAGGGCGCCGCATAATAATACAGGTTTTCATAATCAATTGGCGGATGCTTGATGCGCGCCCAATCCGGCTCTTCCATCTTGCGCCACATCGCGTACGCCTTCAGCCGCCAGGCCAGCATCCATTCCGGCTCGTCCTTCTTCGCCGAAATCAGCCGGACGATGTCCTCGTTCAGCCCTTTCGGGAATTCATCCATCGCGATGTCGGTCTCGAACCCATATTTGTATTTCTGGGTGGCCAGGGTGTCGACCGTGTTACGGGTTTCAAAAGCAGCGGACATTATGAAACCTCATTCAATTGAGTAACGGCGGGCGCCAGGCCGGGCATCGGCAGGCCGGATGGCAGACGAAAAGCGCGGGGAATGGTCGCCGCTTCCATATCCGCCAGGGTGATTGCGCCGAGCGCATCCCGGATGGCGTGGTTCACCGGGTCCCAGCGCCCTGCAACCGGGCATAGCGACTGGCTCTCACAGCCGACCGCGCCATCGACGCAGGAGGTCAGCGCAATCGGCCCGTCAATCGCCACAATCACATCCGCCACCGGAATAGCCGAGAGCGGCTTCGCCAGACGATAACCGCCATGGGCGCCGCGCTGCGAGATCACCAACCCGCTATTGGTCAGCGCCTTTAACACCTTGGCTACCGTCGGCTCCGGAATCCCGATCGCCGCGGCAATACCGGGCGTGGTCTCCACGGCCGCATCAACGCCGCCGGCGCGGCCTAGCCGCACCAGCGCCACCACGGCATAATCGGTTAAACGGGATAGTCTCAGCATTTTGGCTCCGATTGGGGACTTAATCAGTCCTGATTAACCAAATGGGCCATAGACCCGCCCCAGTCAACCCTCTTAAGATGGCCTTAAACCGGAGGAACAAGATGCCAAAAGACGCTGCCACCTTGATTTTGTTCAAATATGAGGCGGAAGAGCTGCGCGTGCTGATGGGCCTGCGCAATGCAGGTCATAGGTTCCTGCCGAACCGCATGGTGTTTCCTGGCGGCGGTGTCGACCCTGAGGATTACCAGGCGCCGGTCGCCGCTGCCTTGCCTTCCCACGCGCTGGTGCGGCTGGAACGCGCCGCCAGCCCGGAACTCGCCGCGGCCTTGGCTCATGCAGCGGCACGGGAGCTGGAGGAGGAGACCGGCCTCAGCCTCGGCAACCCGCCGGATCTCTCGGAGCTGGACTATCTCTGCCGCGCGGTCACGCCGGAAGGCGCGCCGATCCGCTTCAACGCACGGTTTTTCGTAGGTCCCGCCAGGCTTGCGGATGGTGGCATCGCCGGCTCCGGCGAGCTTGAGGGCGTTGACTGGTATGCGCTGGAAACCTTGCTGACACTGGCAGTCCCGCCGGTCACCCGCGAGGTCCTGCTGCAACTGCAACGCTGGTTCGAACTGGATGCGGAAACCCGCGCCACCCGCAAAGTCCCGGTGTTCAGCTGGCCGAACTGGTCCGAGGAATAAACATGCCTACAGCCCGGCGATGATGCCCGGCAGATCCTTCGCGGAACGCGCCGTATACGTTCCCGTCGCCACACCATAACCCCATGCAGCGAAAATAGAGGGCACTTCCAGCTCCCTGGCCGTCGCCATGTCATTCTCATGGTCGCCGATCATCACCGCCTCTCGCGCATCAAGCGCTGCCAGCGCCGCTGCCAGATGCCGCGGGTCCGGCTTTCGGTAGGCGGTCGAATCGCCGCCGATCACCACCGGAAAAAACCCCTCCAGTCCCAGTGCTGACAGAATAATGTGCGTGGCCGCCGCTGGCTTGTTGGTGCACACCGCCAACTGGTGGCCGGCAGCGCGAATCGCGGTCAGTGCCGCCTCAATCCCCAGGTAGACCCGGGTCTCAACCGTGGCATTGGCCTGGTAATCGGTCAGAAAATCCGCCAGCTCCGCGTCTCCTGCCACCCGGCCGAACGCCGCAAAACCGCGCATGACCAGCGCTTTCGCGCCATCGCCGATCATCGCCTGTACGCGCGCCGCATCCAGCGCCGGCAGGCCGCGTGCGGCCAATGTCCGGTTCAGCGCGGCCCGCAGATCGGGCGCGGAATCAATCAGCGTGCCATCCAGATCAAACACCACCGCCCGCATGCAATACTCCGAAACCCGAATTGAACTTCTGATCCTTTGACACGCGCGGCCTGCCGGGGCTACCGCGGGGAGATGGAAAAGGTAGCGATTATCCTGGCGGCCGGACTTGGGACCAGGATGAAGTCGGCATTGCCGAAAGCCGAACACCGGCTGGCCGGCGCCCCGATGCTGACCCATCTGTTGCGCGCTGCGGAGACCGTCTTCGACCGCATCGTCGTGGTCGTTGGCCCGAGCATGGACTCGCTGGCGGCCATTGCCGGCGCACATGAGGTTGTCGTTCAGCGCGAACGCCTGGGCACCGCCCATGCCGCCTTGCAGGCTGTTCAAAAATTCGGCCAGGGCACCGTCGCCATTTTATATGCCGATAATCCTTTGGTCTCCGCCGGGACATTGCGCGCACTCCGGGACCGCCTGGCCGCCGGTGATGCCGGACTGGTGCTGCTCGGCACCACTCCGCCGGCCCCCGGCAGCTATGGCCGCCTGGTGACGGAGGGTGACTACGTCACCCGCATCGTCGAATACGCGGATGCGACCGAGGCCGAACGCGCGATCCGTTTCTGCAATGCCGGCGGCCTCATGGCGAGCGCGCTGGACATGACCTGCTGGCTGCACGCGGTGCAGCCGCTCAATAAAAAAGGCGAGTACTACCTTACCGACATCGTCGGCATCGCCCGCGACGAAGGCAAACGCGTTGCCGCCATCGAAGCGCCGTTCGATGAATGCATGGGCATTAATTCCCGCGCCGAACTCGCCGCCGCCGAAGCCGTACTGCAGCAGCGGCTGCGCGCCGCGGCGCTGGAGTCGGGCGTTGCCATGCTGGCGCCCGAAACCGTATTCTTCTCCTTTGATACCGAACTCGCCCCGGATGTCAGCATCGGCCCGTACGTGGTCTTCGGCCCAGGCGTCAACATTGCCGCCGGCGCCGAAATAAAAGCCTTCTCGCATCTGGAATCCTGCATCGTCCGTGAAGGCGCCATCATCGGCCCCTATGCCCGGCTGCGTCCCGGCGCCGATATCGGGCAGGCCGCCCATATCGGCAATTTCGTCGAGGTGAAAGCATCGAAAATAGGCAAGGGCGCCAAGGCCAACCACCTCTCCTATATCGGCGACGCCGAGATCGGCGAGAAATCCAACATCGGCGCCGGCACCATCACCTGCAATTACGACGGCAAGAAGAAGCACAAAACCAAAATCGGCGCGCATGTCTTCGTCGGCTCCAACACTTCGCTGGTGGCGCCGGTTAAGATCGGCGATGACGCGCTGATTGCCGCAGGCTCGGTAATCACCGAGGACGTAGAGGCTAATGCATTGGCGATCGCACGTGGCCGTCAGGTCAATAAACACAATCGCAAGGCGGTAAAATAATGTGCGGCATCATCGGCGTTATCGGCACCGGCCAAGCCGCACCGCTCGTGCTGGACGGCCTGCGCCGCCTGGAATATCGCGGCTATGACAGCGCCGGCATCGCCACGCTGGTCAACGGCCATATCGAACGCCGCCGCGCCGAGGGCAAGCTTGTTAACCTCGCGGATGCCCTGAGCCAAAAACCTCTGGCCGGCACCATCGGCATCGGCCACACGCGCTGGGCAACCCACGGCGCCCCCACCGAGGTCAACGCCCATCCGCATGGCACCGCCCGCGTCGCGGTCGTGCATAACGGCATCATCGAAAACCACGCCGAACTGCGCGCCGAACTGGAAGCCAAAGGCCAGGTTTTCACCACCGAAACCGACACCGAAACCGTCGCCCAGCTGGTGGATCTATTCCTGCAAAACGGCTTGGAACCGATCGCCGCCGCCTCGGCCGCTTTTGCCCGGCTGGAAGGCGCCTATGCGCTGGCCCTGATCTTTGCCGGCCACCCGGAACTCATCATCGGCGTCCAGCGCGGCGCGCCGCTCGCCATCGGTTTTGGCGAGGAAGCAATGTATCTCGGCTCGGACGCCATGGCGCTGGCGCCGCTCACCCGCCGCATCGCCTATCTCGAAGATGGCGACTGGGTGGTGCTCTCGCGGCAATCGGCCGCCTTCTTCAACCGCGACGACCAGCCGGTGAAACGCGAAATCAAGCTCACCAACCTCACAGGCGCCGCCATCGGCAAAGGCAATTTCCGGCATTTCATGGAAAAGGAATTGCACGAACACCCGGTGGTCATCGGCGACGTGCTGCACAAAATGATCGACCAGAGCAGCAAAATGCTGGTGCTGCCGGAATTTCCGTTTGCGCTGGAATCCATCTCCCGCATCACCATCAGCGCCTGCGGCTCCGCCTTCTACGCCGGTCTCACCGGCCGCTTCTGGCTGGAAAGCCTCGCCGGCATTGCAGCCGATGCCGATGTCGCCAGCGAATTCCGCTACCGCGCCCCGCCGCTGGACGCGAACGGCCTCGGCCTGCTGGTCAGCCAATCCGGCGAAACCGCGGACACGCTTGCGGCGCTCCGCTACATGAAATCACGCAGCCAGAAAGTGCTCTCCATCCTGAACGTGCCGGAAAGCAGCATGGCGCGCGAAAGTGACGCCATATTGGAGACCATCGCCGGCCCGGAAATAGGCGTTGCCAGCACCAAGGCTTTCACCGCCCAGCTCACTGTCCTCGCGGTCCTGGCACTTGGCATTGCCCGTGCCCGCGGTGCGCTGACGGATACGCAAATCGCCGCGCTCACCGACGCCTTGCTGGAAATCCCCGCCAAGGCCGCGCAAATCCTCATCAACGACGCGCCGATCCGCGCGCTCGCCGCCCGCATCGCCGAAGCCCGCGATGTCCTCTACCTCGGCCGCGGCGCCTGCTTTCCCATCGCCCTGGAAGGCGCGCTGAAGCTGAAGGAAACCAGCTATATCCACGCCGAGGCCTACGCCGCCGGCGAGCTGAAACACGGCCCGATCGCCCTGATCGACAAAGCCATGCCGGTCATTGCCATCGCACCCTCCGGCCCGCTGTTCGAGAAAACCGCCTCCAACCTGCAGGAAGCAGCAGCCCGCGGCGGCCAGATTATCGTCTTCTCCGACGCCGCCGGCGCCGCCAAACTCGAAAAAATCGCCGCTGAAACCATCATCATTCCAGACATCGACCCCTTCGCCGCGCCCATCCTGTACGCAATCCCGGTGCAAATGCTGGCCTACCACGTCGCCATTCTGAAAGGCACCGACGTCGATCAGCCGCGTAACCTCGCAAAATCAGTGACAGTTGAGTAAGCAGCCGCTTTTTGAAAAAGCGGCGCAAAAACTTTTATCACTCTAGGCCCCGGGATTTTCCCCGTCATTGCGAGCGGAGCGAAGCAATCCATCTTTTGCTGAGAATATATGGAAGAGAGGAGACTGAATGAATCAAAATAACCAACCTCTCTGCGGAGGCCGGGTCGTCGCGGTCACCGGCGCCGGTCGCGGCATCGGCCGCGCAGAGGCCATCGAACTTGCCCGCCATGGCGCTGCCGTCATCGTCAACAACCGATCGCCGGACCCCGCCCATGAGGTGGCCGAAATCATCCGCGCCGCGGGCGGCGAGGCGGTTACCCATATCGGCGACGTCTCCGACATGGCGGCCGCGGCAGGACTGCTGCAACTGGCCCTCGACCGCTTCGGCCGCCTCGACGCGCTGGTCAACAACGCCGGCATCGTGCGCGACGCCATGTTCGTCAACATGAGCGAGCCGGACTGGGACGAGGTCGTGCGCGTCAATCTCAAAGGCAGTTTCAACACACTCTCGCAAGCCGCCCGCTATTGGCGGGAGATGCAAAAATCCGGAACCCCCGTCGCCGCGGCAGTGATCAACACCACCTCCAACGCCGGGCTGTTCCGCAATACCGGCCAATCCAACTACGCCGCCGCCAAAGCTGGCGTTGCCAGCCTCACCGTCAACGCCGCCTTCGAGCTTGCCCGCTACAATGTCACCGCGAACGCGCTGGCACCCGCCGCTGCCACCGAGATGAGCGCGCATCTCATCGATCCCGCCAAGCGCAATGTCGATGG
>JAMFSE010000128.1 GCA_026225115.1 Rhodovastum atsumiense | reverse complement strand
TCAGGAGATTCTTGCCGGCGGGCAGGAGGCGGATGCGTTTATTTTCGCGTTGATCTTCTCCTTCCTGTTTCTGGTGGCGTTGTATGAGGGGTGGTTTCTGCCGTTCGCGGTGATGCTGCCGGTGGTGTTCGCGCTGCTGGGCGGGCTGGTCTTGCTGTGGATCCGCGGCATGCCGCTGGACGTTTATGGGCAGATCGGGCTGGTGCTGCTGATCGGGCTGGCGGCAAAAAATGCGATTTTGATTGTGGAGTTTGCGAAGGATCGGCTGGACAGCGGGGAGGTGGAAATTGTGCAGGCGGCTGAGGAAGGTTCCCGCACGCGCTACCGGCCGGTGATGATGACGGCGCTGGCGTTTATCATCGGGGTTATTCCGCTGGTGTTTGCAACCGGGGCGGGCGGCGCGGCGCGGCAATCCATCGGGACGACGGTGTTCAGCGGGATGATACTGGCGAGCCTGGCGGGGGTTTTATTTGTGGGGCCGCTTTTTGTCGTTGCGTCGCGGTTGAGCGCGCGCTTAGGTAGAAAAAAGGCGAAGGAAAAGGCGTTGGCTAAGTCCAGCTAGTGAGTAGGGAAATTGGCGGCGCTTGCCGGCATGGTGGATGGGTTACCACGATTTATGCAGTGGTTTTGCCAGCTCTATTCGTAGGGGCTTGCAGCTTGTTTTCAAAAACACCACCTAGCGAGCAGTTCAAGGGGGCATGCCGATGGGGTTGATGAACGAGCTGCGGGCAGAGCGGCAGCCGGGTGCGGATGCAATCAGCCTTGGTCCGAACGAGATGCAAACGGAGTTGGCGCTGGGATTGTCGGAAGCGCAGGCGCAGATTTCTCCAAAATATTTTTATGATCCGCTGGGATCGAAGCTGTTTGAGGCGATTTGCCAGCTTGATGAATATTATCTGACTCGCTGCGAGGCAGGGATATTTGCGGGGAATCAGGCGGAGATTGCGGAGGTTGCCGGACGTGGGGTGACGCTGATCGACCTTGGCGCCGGTAATTGCGCGAAGGCGGCGAAATTGTTCAGGACGTTGCGGCCGCAGCAATATGTGCCGATTGATATTTCCGCGGAATTTCTGGAAGCCGCTGTGGACGCGTTGCGGGCTGAGCATCCGCAGATCCCGATGTTTCCATTGGGTATGGATTTCTCGGAAGGTTTGCAGCTGCCCGAGCAGGTACGGCGGGAGCGGCGGTTGTTTTTCTATCCCGGTTCCTCGCTTGGGAATTTTGCGCCGCTACAGGCGCTGCAGTTTTTGCGGCGAATTCATAAGGCGAGCGATGCGCAAGGCGGGTTGCTGATCGGGATTGATCTGGTGAAGGACGCTGAGCTGCTGGAAGCTGCTTATGACGATGGGCTAGGGGTCACCGCCGCGTTCAACCGGAATGTTCTTCCGCACGTGAACAGTATTCTGGGCAGCGATTTCAATCTGCGCGATTGGGGGCATCGGGCGCTGTTCAATGAAAAGCAGAGCCGGGTGGAGATGCATTTGCAGGCGCTGGCGGATGTGACGGTGCGCTGGGCAGGTGGCAGCCGTAGCTTTGCGGCGGGCGAGACCATCCATACCGAGAATAGTTATAAATATACGCGCGAACGTTTTCTGGAATTGCTGGCGCAAGCCGGGTTTGGGGATGCGCGCTGCTGGACAGACGATAAAAAATCGTTCCTGGTGTGTTATGCTAAAACGATGTGACGCCAATGTTGCGGTGAGCGAGGACGCCGTTCAGGCGTTTTTCAGCGCGGTGCGCGGGGCTTCGGTTGAGCTGGCGGCGCCATTGTCGGTGGAAGACTGCGTCGCGCAGTCGATGCCGGATGCAAGCCCGGTGAAATGGCACCTGGCGCATACGACCTGGTTTTTCGAGACATTTATTCTGGAACGGTTTGAGGCA
Source organism: Rhodovastum atsumiense (assembly GCA_026225115.1). Lineage (GTDB taxonomy): Bacteria > Pseudomonadota > Alphaproteobacteria > Acetobacterales > Acetobacteraceae > Acidocella > Acidocella atsumiense_A. The sequence goes on along the minus strand of JAMFSE010000128.1, from coordinate 24,363 downwards.
GGCTTTAAGCCGTTCGATCCGGCGTTCCGGGTGTTGTTCAATTCCTATTATAACGGCGTGGGCGAGAAATTTACCCGGGCGCAGCGCGGGTTGCTGACGCGGCCGTCGCTGGTTGAGGTTTTGGCGTATCGGCAGAATGTGGATGCGCGGATGTTGAAATTGCTGGCAGCAACGCCGGCGCCGGAAGTTCTGGCGCTGGTGGAACTTGGGTTGCAGCATGAACAACAGCATCAGGAATTGATCGTGACCGATGCCATGCACTTGCTGAGCATCAATCCGCTGGCGCCGGCCTATGGGCTGGGGCTGGAAATGGGCCGGGCTGAACGGGATTACGCCTGGGTGGGGTTTGCCGCCGGGGTGGTCGAGATTGGGTATGACGGCGCGGGGTTCTGTTTTGACAATGAAACGCCGCGGCACCGGCAATTTACCGAGGCTTTTGCGCTGGGCTCGCGGCTGGTGACGAATGCGGAATATTCGGCGTTCATTGATGATGGCGGTTATGCGAAGCCAGAGTTTTGGCTCTCCGAAGGTTGGGACTGGGTGCAGAGCAATGCGATTGCGCAGCCGCTCAATTGGCGGCGCGATGGCGCCGGCTGGCGGGAATTTACGTTGCAGGGTGCGGTGGCGTTGGAGCCGGATCAGGCGGTTTCGCATGTTTCGTATTTTGAGGCTGCGGCCTATGCGTTATGGGCAGGTGCCAGATTGCCGACCGAGGCGGAGTGGGAAACGGCGGCGACATCGGGCGGGCTCGAGCAGGTGTTTGGTGCGGCTTGGCAATGGACCAGCAGCGCCTATGCCCCCTACCCGGGGTTTGTGCCTACCCCCGGTGCGGTTGGGGAGTATAATGGAAAGTTCATGGTTAATCAGTATGTGCTGCGGGGGTCTTCAGTGGCGACGCCGGATGGGCATTCGCGGGTGACGTATAGGAATTTTTTCCCGGCGACCGCGCGGTGGCAGTTTAGTGGGATTAGGTTGGCGAAGTGAAGGCAAGCACTTCTTTTTTGTAAAAAAGAGGCAAAAAACTTCTTTTAATCTAGGCCACTGGTGGCAGACGATCCCGGCTCAAGTGTAATAAAAGTTTTTTGCGCCGGGGGCGCCCAGCCGCTTTTTTTCAAAAAAGCGGCTGGTTTTTACGCGATTTTTCTTCTTGTCATTGCCCAGTAGCAGCCGGCACTTAGCAAAGCGATCAGGCCGGCGAGGTCGAAGGCTGCGAGGAAGGAGCCCAGGGTCTGGACCAGGGCGCCGGTGATCCAGGGGGCAAGCGCGCCGCCGAGTGAGCCGCCGACGTTTTGGATGGCCTCCAAGGTGGCGACCGTGTTGGGCGGGGTTATGACGGCGGCCAGTGCCCAGCCGCAGCTGGACGCGATGTTGACGGCAAACAGGCCGCCGGAGATGAGCGCCACCGCGAGCCAGGTGCTGTGGGCGTAGGCGGCGGCGATGGTGAGGATGGCGGCGGCGATGAGACCAAAGATGACCGGGACGCGGCAGGCGGAGATAGCGTCCATGCGGCGGCCGAGGGCGGATGAGATGACGCCGCCCATGACGGCGCCGATGAAGCCGGCGGCAAGCGGAATGGCGGAGATGAAGCCGGCGCTGGCGATGCTGAGATGACGCTGGTCCTCGAGATAGCCGGGGAGCCAGGTGGCGAACAGCCAGTAGAGATAAACGACGCCGAAGAAGCCCAGGAACATGCCCCAGCTCGTGGGGAATTTCAGCAGCCAGAGGATTTGGCGCAAGCCGATATGCTCTATGGCGGGGCTGTCGCCGGCGCTGATGATGGCGAGGTCTTCTGCGGGGATTTTTGCGTCGGTTGGGCTGCGGTAGAAAGCGAACCAGGCCAGGGCGACGGCAAAGCCCGCGAGGCCGGCGATGATGAACATCGAGGGCCAGCCGAAGGCGATCATCAGGATGGTGAGCAGCGGCGGCGCCAGAGCGGGTGCCAAGGCCGAGGAGGAGTTGAAGATGGCGATTGGGAGCGCGCGGTCTTTGGCGGCGAAATAATCCGCGCAGATGCGGGTGCCGCCGATATACATGGGGGATTCGCCAAGGCCGAGGCCGATGCGGGCGGCAACGAACTGTGAGAGCGAGGCGGCGAAGCCGGCGCCGATCTGGGCGGCGGACCAGAGCAGCATGCCGGCACCCAAAGCCAGGCGAGCGCCGAATTTGTCGACCGCGAGACCGGCCGGGATTTGCGCCAGCCCATAGGCCCAGGCGAAGGCGGAGAGCAGCAGGCCCATCTGGCTGTAGGAGAGGCCCAAAGAATGCCGGATTTCCGGATTGCCGACGGCCAAAGCGGCGCGGTCCAGATAGTTCACGCAGCCGGCGATGACGAGCAAAGCACCACCGGTGTTTCTGAGATGGCGGGTACGCGCGGTCAGCATCAGTTGTGCAGCTGCGTCGTCTGAGCGGCCTCCATCTGCGCCAGCCAGTTGCAAACATCGTCGCGCGGGGCTGGGGATTTCAGGTAATAGCCTTGGCAGCGCTGGCAGCCCAGCGACTGCAGGAGGTGCAGATCTTCCGCCGTTTCCACGCCTTCCGCGACCACTTCGATGCCGAGCGATTCACCGAGTTTTAAAATGGTGTGCACTAGGATCTGGTCGCTCGGCGAGGTGCTGATGCCGGTGACGAAGCAGCGGTCGATTTTGATGCGGTTGACCTGCAGGTTGCGCAGCGAGGCCAGCGAGGAATAGCCGACACCGAAATCATCGACCGCGATGCGCACGCCGGCCGCGGACAGGCTGTTCAGCTTGTCCTGGACCGCACTTATGTTCATCGCGGTTTCCTCGGTGATTTCGATTTCCAGCATCGATGGCGATATGGACAAGGCTTCCAGTTTTGCCAGCACGATATCGTCGATGGCGATGCGGGAGACTTCGCGCGGCGACAAATTCATAGCGACCCAGATGCGGTCGAGCTTGAGGCTGACAAGCTTGCCGATCATGCCGCAGACGTCGCCGAGGATGAAGTTGATCAGCGGTTCGGACAGCCCGGTCATGGCGGCGATCGCGAGCAGGTCCTCGGGCGGGATCCAGCCGTAATCGGGGTGCCGCCAGCGCAGCAAAGCCTCCAGGCTGATGAGCAGTTTGCCGTCCTGGCCAAAGACCGGCTGGTACCAGATTTCCAGCGCGTTTTCGGCGAGCGCCGTGCGCAGATCTCGCTCCACCGCGCGGCGCATTTCGCGGCGGTTGCGCAGGCTGTCGTCGAACAGGAAATAGCGGTTGCGGCCGGCATTTTTGGCGGCGTAGAGGGCTTCATCGGCAAACGGCAGCATTTCGGCGATGTTGAAGTTCTGCGTGCCCGGGCTGGTCACATGGATGCCGATGCTGGCGCCGATGCGGCCGGCATCAAAAGCGGCGAAGGGAACCTGGATGGCGTTGATCAGCCGGGTTGCCAATGCGGCCGAGGGTTCGGCGGCGGTCTCCAGCGGGTAAAGGATTGCGAATTCGTCACCGCCGATGCGGGCGATGAGAAAGTCATCCGCGAGGGAATGCCGCAACCGGCGTGCGACTTCGATCAGGACTTCGTCGCCGGCCTGGTGGCCGAAGAGGTCGTTGACCGATTTGAAGCCGTCGAGGTCGAGGACCATCAGGCAGAGCGGTGCGGTAAATTCGGCGGCGCGCGACGCCGCTTCCTGCATGAAGCCGGAGCGGTTGAGCAGATGTGTGAGATCGTCATGGGCGGCGCGGAAGCGCATTTCCTCTGCCACCGCGATTGAACGGTCGGTGGCTTCTCTCAAGGAATGCGCGAGCGTTGTCGCGGCATTTTTCAGGCGGCTGGAATCGCGAAAGGCGGCTTCGCTCTGCCGGCTGATGTAGATGAGGGCGGCGATGTAGAGCATGGCCATTGCCGCAAGCGCATAGCGGTCGAAATTGCCGTCGAAATAGGTCAGGCAGAAGGCGGCAGATAATAGCGGCGGCACGAAGAAGCAGATGGCGATGCGGGCGTAGGACGTGCTGTTGGCGACAGAGCCGGCGGCGGCGCCGCAGATGACGACCAGATAGAATACGGATTCCGGCCCGGTGAAGCCGGCGCAAAGCACCGGGAGCAGCGCCCAGATGGTGCCTGACGCCAGCGTGGTAAGCGCGGTCAGGCGCAGATGGTCCTGCACCGTTCCGCCTTTGCGCGTGCCATAACGGTCTGATATTTTTGTTAACGGTACGAAATTGGGGATGATGCGCAGAAATGAGGCAAGGATGGTGATGGCGAACCAGGCGATGCCGGCGCCGCGATAACCGGAGTGAAATGCAACGGTGATAATGATGAGGCTTAAAAAAATCTGGACCTGCAGGGCCGTGACGCTGGAGCCGCGCACCGCCGAAAGCTGGTCCCTGAGGATCAGCGGTTCCAGCTGCGCTTCCGCGGCCGGCGGCCCGATATCTTCCAGCCAAGCCATGTTCGGTTAAACCGTGCCTTTTTAGTGGGAGGAGCCGCTCGTTCCCGCATGAGAAGGCAGATGTAGGCGCAATGTCAAATGCGGGCCGGGATTTAGCAACCATGGTAATGCCGGGCCATATCGGCTTTACAACTTGTGCCGGACCCGCGATGATTTTGGCATGAATCATAACACGATAAGGGCGCCGCTGTTTGTGCCCGGGGACAGGCCGGAACGGTTTGGCAAGGCGGCGGCATCCGGCGCGGATGCGATTATCATCGATTTTGAGGATGCGGTGGGGGCGCCGAACAAGGGGGCTGCGCGCGAGGCGGTTTTGCGGCCCGGCGCATTGCCGGATATGCGCATTCTGGTGCGGGTGAATGCCATTGGGACGGCCTGGCATGCGGCGGATATCGCGGCGGTGGCGCAACTGCCGCGGGTTGCGGTGGTTTTGCCGAAGGCGGAGTCGCCGGGCGATATCGCGGCACTTGGCGAAAACCTGGGGGGCACGGCGATTATTGCGCTGGTCGAGAGCGCGCGCGGGGTTGCGAATGCGCGCGAGATTGCGGGATTATCCGTGGTGGCCGGGATGGCGTTCGGGTCGATCGATTTCTGTGCCGATCTGGGCTGCGCCCACACCAGGGAGGCGCTGTTGATGGCCCGGGCGGAGCTGGTGCTGGCGTCCCGGCTGGGCGGGCTGGCGCCGGCGCTGGACGGGGTGACGACGTCCATTACCGATCCCGGTTTGGCCGAGGATGATGCGCGCTATGCGGCGGGATTGGGGTTTGGCGGCAAGCTTTGCATCCATCCCTCGCAGGTGGCGGCGGTGCTGCGCGGGTTTGCGCCGAGCGAGGCTGAGATTGCCTGGGCGGCAAAGATTTTGGCGGGCGGCGAGGATGGGGCGGCCAATGTCGATGGGACGATGGTGGACGCGCCGGTGCGGGCCAGGGCCCGGCGGATTCTGGATGATGCGGGCAAATGACGATGGAGGCTGAGAGCCCTTATATTCTGGCGCAGTTTCATGGGCAAAAGCCGCCGGCGCCGGCCTGGTTCGAGGCGGCGCTGGCGAATGCGCCGGAGCGCGGATTTTTCACGTCGGACGGGGCGCAGATTGAGCTGCTGACCTGGGGGGAACGCGGCCGGCCGGGGTTGCTGCTGCTGGCGGGTAATGCCGCGCATGCGGATTGGTGGCGTTTTATCGCGCCGTTTTTCTCACACGACTGGCGGGTGGCGACGTTGTCCTGGAGCGGGATGGGACGGTCGGACCATCGGGAGGCGGGGTATACGCTGGATATTTTTGCGCGCGAGGCGCAGGAAGTTATTGCAGCTGCCGGGCTGGATGATGCTGGGCCGCCGGTGGTGGTTGGGCATTCGCTGGGCGGGGCGATCGGGCTGCATGCCGCGGCCGCGGGGGCCAGGTTTCGCGGGCTGGTGCTGATCGATTCGCCGGTCAATATGGACCCGGAACGGATGAAGGACGTGCGGGCGCGGGCGCCGAAGGCAAGGGAGACGCATCGGCCGTTTGCGAGTTTTGACGAGGCGTTGGCGAAGTTTCGGTTGTCGCCACCGCAGCCTTGCATCAATCCGTTCATTGCCGATTATATCGCGCGGCATTCGATGATCGAAAAGGATGGGGCGTTTTACTGGCGGTTCGATCCGAGGCGGGTGACGATTCCGACGGATCGGAAAGAGCCGGATTTTGGGGCGCTGGGTTGCCCGATGGCGTATATGTATGGCGATCGGTCGGCGCTGCTGAATGCCGATACGGTGGCGCGGGCGAAGGCGGTTTTGCCGGCGGGGACGCCGATTTTGGCGATACCGGATGCCGCGCATCATGTGCCGATGGATCAGCCGTTGGCGTTGGTCGCGGCGCTCAGGGGGCTGCTCGCGGTATGGTTGAAATAATGGCCGAGATCGGGCTTTTTGAGGCGATGTACAGCGCCCGGGCGCTGCGGCGCCTGAAACCGGATCCGATTCCGGAGGAGCTGATCAACAAGCTGCTCGATGCGGCGATTCGGGCACCGTCCGGCGGGAATGCGCAGAATTGGATTTTTATCGTCGTCCGAGAGGCGGCGCAGCGGCAGCGGCTCGGCGCCATCTACCGCAAGGCATCCGACGAAGTTGCCGAGATCTACGCGGCACGGGGCCGGCCGGCCCATATGACGGAGGCGCAATATAAGCGGCTGATGGACGGCGGCAGCCATCTTTGGGACCATTTGGGAGATGCGCCGGTTTTGCTGGTGCCGTGTCTTCGCAAGCGGGACATGCCGGCGATAGACGCCCTGCCGCCGCAGGTCGCGGCCCGCTACGATGTTCATCTCGCCTACCAGCAGCGCATTTTTGGGGCCAGCATCTATCCAGCGATTCAAAACATCATTCTGACCTGCCGCGCGCTTGGCCTTGGCACCACCATCACCACCAATCACATCTTATACGAAGCGGAGGTTCGGCTGGCGCTCGGGTTTCCCGACGACGTATTTAGCTTTGCATTGATGCCGATCGGTTTTCCGCTCGACCAACCGGGGCCGCTGTCGCGCCGTCCGGTTGCGGATGTTACTTTCTCGGAACGATGGGGGCAGGCGTGGCCCGCAGGGATTGGACCTTAAAACGCGGGCATTTGTTTCGGCGCTGCTGTTTGCGGGCTCGGTTTAATGAGTTTGCGGGTGACGGCGGAGATCAAATTCTGGAAATAGTCGTCGATGATCGTGAAAACGAATGCGGCCAGTCCGGTTGCCATTACGCTTATAAAAGCAATTAAAAATGCTGTGTTGATCGATGCCATGGAATTTTGATGGGTGACGATGAGATAGGATTCGAAGGAGCACATCAACGGGAGCTGCATGAGATACAGGCCGAATGAAATCCGGCCCAAAAAGCTTGATAGTCTGGTTTCAAGAAACCAGACTCCCGGCGCGCAGATGTAGAAGCCGCACACCAGAAGTATGCCGATGATCGGGCTTGCGTGGAAGCAAAGGAAACGATCGATCGACGATAGTATTCCGAGGCTCGCGGCATCCGGGATCGGATAGCCGGTGCGCCTGAACTCAAGCAGATACGCAGCGGCGATCAGCAGCATCGAGACGCCCAGACCAATGCGTGCGTTCCTCAAAATCTCCAGCGTGCCGCGGGTGCGTAGCTGACCGAGGAAAACGCCGATGAAAAACAATCCGTAATAACCGGAGAAAATCGTCAGCAAAATGAACAAAGCAATTGTTGTGAGAAGCGGACGCCGCAGATATGGAACGCAAAAGATGTATAAGAACACCATGAACGAGCCGCGGATTTCAACGTACATGGTCCATAGGATAACGTTCCAGATGTGCGCGCATGGCACCCAGCCGTAGACGCCTCCGAGTGCGAATTTGAGGGCATCGGCGATGCTGGGCTGGAATTGCAGGAAGTTTCCGAGCCAGTATTCCGAATGAACGATGACGCCGGCCTTGCCGTTGTTCATCAGGCCGAATTTCATGATAAGATAGGTTAGCAGGACCGTGAGCAGGACCGGTATCGTCAGGCGGAAGTAACGCTTGAGGACCATGCGTTTGAGGCCCGTGATGTCCTTGTTTGAAAGATAGGCCGCGGATAATGCATCACCGGAGAGGATGAAGAAGATCTGGACGGCGGTGGGCCCGTCCAGGAAAAGCCAGGTGCTTGGCCGCACGACGTCGACATGAATGTTGCCGAATGTTTGTTGCAGCATGTGGAACACGACCACGCAAAGTGCCGCCCAGCCCCGCAGCCCATCTATGTATCGTATCCGAATCGTGTTGCTCCCCGCTTTGGCAAAAGCAAAAGCAGTAGCAAAGCGGCGTGTTGATGGCCAGTGCGGATGCGAGGAAGAGGGTGGGGTAGCAAGCTACCCCACCCTACGAATTTGGGCGTTGGAGGTGCCGACGCCCATTAAAGCGGCTTGGTTTTTTTCATTGCCTTGAGGAAGGCGACGAAGGTTTGGCTTTCGCAGCGCATGATGGCTTCGGGGTCGCCTTGTTCGGCGTTGGTGGCCAGCATTTGTTTGGTGAATTGCATTTGCAGACGGGGCAGGTCGGCGAGTTCCTGGGCCAGAGCGATGGCGGATTCGCGAAAACCTTCGTCGGGGAAGATGTCGGTGACCAAGCCCCAGTCCAGCGCTTGCTGGGCTGAGATGGTGCCGCCGCGGAGCAGGATGTTGTTGGCGCGGCCGGCGCCGATGAGGCGCGGCAAAAGCGCCGTGCTGCCGCATTCGGGCATGACTTTGAGTTTCAGGAAGGCGAAGGAGAAGCTGGCGGAGGCGGCGATGACGCGGATGTCGGCAGAGAGCGTGTGAGTGGCGCCGATGCCATGGGCGGGGCCGTTGATGGCGCAGATGACGGGTTTGGAGCGCGACAGCAGACTGGTCCAGTTATGGTCGCCCTGCCCCATGCTCAGCGTCGCCGGCGTCATGCGGTGGTTGGTTACGGGGTCGTATTCCGGGTCTTCCTTCAGGTCGGCGCCGGCGCAGTAGCTGGCGCCCTCGCCGGTGATGACGATGGCGCCGATGGCGGGGTCTTCATTGGCCTGTTTGATGGCGGCGATGGATTCGCGGACGGTGGAGACGTTCCAGGCGTTGCGGCGGTGCGGGCGGTTGTAGGCGATGACCATGACGTTGCCGATGACGGTTGTCAGGATTGCCGGGGGTTTGCTTTCGGTTTCCATTTGTTCGTTATGCTCGCTCGAAAATTGCGGTGAGGCCCTGGCCGCCGCCGATGCACATGGTCTCGATCCCGTAACGGGATTGGCGGCGCTGCATTTCGCGTAAGAGGGTCGCGAGGATGCGGCCGCCGGTGGCGCCGACCGGGTGGCCGAGCGAGATGCCGGAGCCATTGACGTTGAGGCGGGCGAAGTCGTCCTTGGTGAAATTCCATTCGCGGGTGATGGCGAGGACCTGCGAGGCGAAGGCTTCGTTCAGCTCGATCAGGTCGATGTCCTTGAGCGTCAGGCCGGCGCGGGCCAGTGCCTTAGCGGTGGAGGGGACCGGGCCGATGCCCATGACTTTGGGGGCGACGCCGGCGACGGCCCAGCTTTTCAAGGTGGCGAGCGGTTTCAGGCCGTATTTTTCGGCGGCCTCGCGCGAGCAGACGATGCAGGCGGAACCGCCGTCGTTCTGGCCGCTGGCGTTGCCGGCGGTGACGGTGGAGGACTCGTCGCGCGACAGGTACATGGGTTTCAGTTTGGTCAGCGCCTCGATTGAGATGTCGGGGCGGGGGTGTTCGTCGAGGGCGATGAGGTTTTCGCCGGTTTTGGTTTTGACCGCGACCGGGATGATTTCGTCGGTGAAGCGGCCCGCCTGTTGCGCGGCGACGGCGCGGCGGTGGGATTCCAGGGCGAACAGATCCTGTTCCTCGCGCGAGATGTTCCAGTCCTTGCGGACGTTCTCGGCGGTTTCGATCATGCCGCCGGGGACTGGGAAGTTTTTGCCGCCGGCCGTGACGCGGCCGCGGGCGAGAGAATCATGCAGCATCATGCCGTCGCCCTTGGCGCCGTAGCGGGCCTGGTGGGTGAAGAAGGCGGCGTTGCTCATGGATTCCGCGCCGCCGGCGATGACGAGGTCGGCGCCGCCGGTGGCGATTTGCATGGCGGCGTAGATGACGCCCTGCAGGCCGGAGCCGCAGCGGCGGTCGATCTGGATGCCCGGTGTTTCGATGGGAAGGCCGGCGTCCAGCGCCACGACGCGGCCGAGTGCCGGCGCTTCCATGGTGGGGTAGCATTGGGCGAAGATAACGTCCTCGACAGCGTCAAACGGAACGCCGGTGCGCGCCAGCAGGCCGGTGACGGCGGCAACGCCGAGTTCAACGGCGGTTTTGTCCTTGAAGATGCCGCCCTGGCGGCCGACCGGGGTGCGAACCGGTTCGCAGATGACTGCTTCTCTCATAAGAATTTCCTTTCAAGAACTTCTTTTTCTGAAGAAAAAGAAGCAAAAAGATTTTTTTAATCTGGGCCACGGGCGCCACAACATCCCGGCTCAGGCATAAAAAAGTTTTTGCGGAGCTTTTATCAAAAAGCGACCGCTTCAACGCGTACCGGCCAGGCCGCGGCCGATGACATGGGCCTGGATTTCGGCGGCGCCCTCGAAGATGTTGAGGATGCGGGCGTCGCAGAGGATGCGGCTGGCTTCGTATTCCAGCGCGTAGCCGTTGCCGCCGTGGATCTGGACGTTGAGGTCGGCGTTGGACCAGGCGGTGCGGGCGCCGAGGAGTTTTGCCATGCCGGCTTCGATGTCGCAGCGCTCGCCTTTGTCCTTGTGGCGGGCGGCGGAATAGGTGAGTTCGCGGGCCATGACGAGTTCGGCGACCATCATGGCGAGCTTGTCGGTGACGCGGGGGAAGTCGGCGAGTTGCCTGCCGAACTGGCGGCGTTCGGTGGCGTAGCGCAGTGCGTCGTCGAAGGCGTTCCAGCCGACGCCGATGGCGCGGGCGGCGGTTTGGATGCGCGCGCCCTCGAAGGTGCGCATCAGTTGTTTGAAGCCCTGGCCTTCGGCGTTGCCGAGCAGGCCGTCACCGGCCACGGAGAAGCCGTCGAAGGAGAGGACGTATTCCTTCATGCCGCGGTAGCCGAGGACTTCGATTTCGTCGCCTTCGAGGCCGGGGTCGGGGAAGGCGGCATCTGCGGTCTGGCGGGTTTTGGTGGCGAGCAGCATGGAGAGGCCGCCGTAGCCGGGGGTGTCGGTGTTGGTGCGGCAGAGGACGGTCATGAGGTCGGCGCGGGCGGCGTGGGTGATCCAGGTTTTGGAGCCGGACAAGGTCCAGCTGCCGTCGGCTTCTTTTTTGGCGCGGGTGCGGACCGAGGCGAGGTCTGAGCCGACGTCGGGTTCGGTGAAGACGGCGGTGGGCAGGAGTTTGCCGGAGGCGAGGTCGGGGAGGAATTTTTGTTTTTGTTCGGGCGTGCCGTTGCCGCCGATGAGTTCGCCGGCGATCTCGGAGCGGGTGCCGAGCGAGCCGGCGCAGATCCAGCCGCGGGAAAGTTCTTCCGAGACCAGGCACATGGCGAGCTTGCCGAGGCCGAGGCCGCCGTATTCTTCCGGGATGCAGACGCCGAAGACGCCGAGATCGGCCATTTCCTGGACGATTTCATCGGGGATGAGGATGTCGGCGAGGTGCCAGGCATGGGCGTTGGGGGCGATGCGGTCGCGGGTGAAATTGCGGAAATTTTCGCGGATCATGTCCAGCGTGTCGTCGCCCAGCGATTCGTCGGGGAGTTCGCCGGCGCGCAGGCGCTCGGCCAGCGCCAGGCGGTTGGCGGCGGTGTTGCCGGAGCCCAGGAAGGTTTTTACCGCGGGGTCGGCTGCAAGGGAGGCAGCGGCATCGAGCAGGCCCAGTTCGCCAGGGCGGACGATTTCGTTCTGGCTCATCGGCACGCCGCCCAGGAGCTGGCCGAGGTATTCGCCGAAGCCGATTTGGACGGTGAGGTATTCGACTTCGCCGAAGCGGCCGGCGGCTTGCGCGCGCGTGGCCCATTCGGCGGTGGCGGCCAGGGCTTCGGTGGTGGTGGCGATCCAGGCAAAGCCGTGGACCAGGCGTTGTTCCCGATCGGCGAGGGCTGCATCGACGCGATTGCCGGGCATGATGGCGTCGGAGACGCGGGCGCGGGCGGCGGATGCGAATTTTTTGGCGGCGGTTGCGGCGGCGGACGCCAGGGTGATGAGCTCGGTCATTTGTATTCTACCTTTGCCGTCATGGCGGTCGCGTTGTCGCAACGGATGGCGCGGACTTCTGATCCGTGATGTTGCAGGCGGATGGGCTGGCCGAGAAACAAGGGCGATTCGGCGCGGAAGCTGAAAGATGCAAGCGGGCCCTGCGTGGATGCGAAGCCGGCGAGTTTTGCCGCGGTGAAGGGGCCGTGCACGACGAGCGCCGGGTAGCCTTCGACGGTGGTGGTGTAGGGATGGTCGTAATGGATGCGGTGGCTGTTGAAGGTAACGGCCGAGAAACGGAAGAGGTTGACTGCGTTCGGGTTCCACAGCTCGCCACTCGGTGGTTCGGTGGCGGGCGTTGGGAGCGGGGCCGGGTCGCCCATGTCGCGGTAGACGTAGCTTTGGCGTTCGCGAATGCGCAGCTTGCCAGATTGGCTGAGCAGGCGGTCGACCTCGACGAAGACGAGGTCGCCGGAGCGGCCGCTTTTATGTTTTACGTCAGCGATGGTGCTGACAAGTTCAGCAGCTTGCCCAAGCGAAAGCGGCGCTTCGAAGGATATTGCGGAGGCTGCGAACATGCGGCGGGGGAGCGTGATGGCCGGCAGGAACCCGCCGCGCTTGGGGTGGCCGTCTTCGCCCAGTTCTTCGTCTCGCGGCTGCGGTAGAAAAAAGGCCCAGTGCGGCAGCGGCGGCAGGGTTTGGTCAACATCCGGGGAAGCGCCTACCGCGAGCGCGTAGCGGCGCAGGCTTTCATGTTCCAGAATTTCGCCGCGGGTTTCCGTGCGGCCGATCGCAGCTTGCCATTCAGTGACGGCGTTTGGATCAAGGCCGCTCATGCCACGATCTTTTCATCGTGCAGGCGGCCGAGTTCGGTGCTGGAGAGGTTGAGGAGGTTGGTGAGGACCTCGTCGGTGTCGGCGCCGAGTGCGGGGCTGGGCGTTGCGGCCAAGCGGGTGTCGGTGGGGATGCGGGCTGCAGCGCCCGGGGTGGGGTAGGTATCGCCGCCGGCATGGGTGACGGGGGAGAAAATCGGGTTTTCAGCGAACAGGCGGGGTTCGTGCCGGAGGGATTCTGCCAGTGTGCGGTAGATCGACCAGGTGACGCCGCTGGCATCGAAAATGGGGGCGAGGTCGTTCAGGCTGCGGTGGGCGATGGCGCGCTCAACGAGGCTGTCCAGCGGGCCGCGATGGGTGAAGCGGGCACCTTCGTCGTCCTTGAAGGAGACGCCGAGCTGGGATTCCAGCGTGGCGACGGACTCGGCGATTTCCAAGGCTTTGACCAGGCCGGTCCATTGCCGGGGAGTAATGGCGACGATCATCAGCCGGTGTTCGTCGGCGGTGAGGAAATCGCGGCCGAAGGCGCCGAAGAGGTTGTTGCCGCTGCGCGGACGGTCGGCGCCGGAGAGGTTTACTTCGGCGAGGTTGCCGAGATTTCCCAAAGTGGCGGCGGCGAGGTCGGCGAGGGCGAGGCGGACTTCCCTGCCCTGCCCTGAGGCTTTGCGATTGCGCTCGGCGGCCAGCAGCGCGAAGGCGCCGTAGGCGCCGGCCAGCAGGTCCCAGGCGGGCAGGACGTGGTTGACGGGGCGATCATCGTCCGGATGGCCGGTCATCATCGGGACACCCGCGGAGGCGTTAATCGTATAATCCACCGCGGGGGCGCCGTCGGCCCAGCCCATGACGCGAAGACAAATCAGGTCTGGGCGCAGCGCCGAGAGTTTTTCGTAAGACAGAAAACCTTCCGCGGGGAAGTTGGTGAGGAAGATGCCGTCGGCGGCGGTGGCCAGGCGTTGGGAAAGTTCCCGGCCGGCGGGGCGGGACAGGTCGATGGCGATGGATTTTTTGCCTTTGTTCAGGCCTTCCCAGTACAGGCTTTGGCCGTTGGGGCCGAGCGGCCAGCGGGCGGAATCCGGACCGCCGCCGATCTGGTCGAAGCGGATGACGGTGGCGCCGAATTGGGCGAGGTAGAGGCCGCAGGATGGGCCGGCGATGAAGGCCGCGCCCTCGATGACGGTGAGGCCTTTGAGCAAATCGTACATTAGGCGGCGGTGCTCGCGGGCAACGTGCCAGCGGGTAGGCCGAGGAGCGCGCGGCGGCGGAGCCAGAGGCTGGGGCGGTAGCGGTCGGAGCCGGTGGTGGCCTGCAACTGCTGCAGGATGTCGAAGACTTTGGCCGGGGTCAGCCAGTCCGCGAATTCGATCGGGCCCTTGGGATAATTCTGGGCGAGTTTCATTGCAAGGTCGATATCTTTTGGCGTGGCGACGCCGATCTGGGCGAGTTCGCAGCCGAGATTGGCGATCATGGCGAGCATGCGCTGCAAAACAAAGCCGGGGGAGTCCTGGATCACTTCGACCGTGAAGCCGGCGCCGCGGAGCCATTCGGCGGTGTCGGTTGCGGCCTGCCCGCCGCCGAGGGCGGACATGACGGTGAGGTGTTTGCGATCGATGGCGGTGAGGTCGATGGCGACGGTTTTTTTCGGGTCGAGACCCAGACGATGCACGGCGGTGGCGCAGTCTTCGCCGAGGGGCGCGATGAGGGTCACGTCATCGCCGGGTTGCAACGCCGTGGCTTCGATGATTGCATGCCATTCAGGCCCCTGCTCGAGAATTTTTGGGTGCAGGATTCGCGGCGTGGCCGGGGCGGCTGGAGATGGCGGGAAGGTGAAGCCGTTGGCGTAGTCGAAAAAACCCTCGCCGGTTTTGCGGCCGAAGCGGCCGGCGTTCGACATCAGCGCGTGGAGCGTGGTGGTCTTCAGACGCGGGTCGTGCTGGTAGCCTTCGTAGATGTAGCTGGTGGCGGCGTAGTTGATGTCGATGCCGGTCAAGTCCATCAGCTCGAACGGGCCCATGCGGAAGCCGGCGGCGTCGCGCATGATGCGATCCACCGTGGCGGGGTCGGTGACGGATTCCTGGACGATCGCCAAAGCCTCCTGCGCGTAGGCGCGGCCTTGCAGATTGACGAGGAAGCCGGGCGCGTCCTTCACGTTGACCGAGATTTTGCCGATCAGTTTGGAGGCGGCTTCGGCAAAGGTGACGACGTCCGGTGAGGTTGCGGGTGCTACGACGATTTCGACCAGCTTCATCAACGGCACGGGATTGAAAAAATGCAGGCCGCAGATGCGGGATTTGTTTTTGCAGCGGGCGGCGATGGCGGCGACCGAGAGCGAGGAGGTGTTGGTGGCGAGCACCGCATTTTCAGCGACGATGGCTTCCAGATCGGCGAAGAGTTTTTGCTTGATGTCGAGGCGCTCAATGATGGCTTCGATGACAAGTTCGCAGGGGGCGAAGGCAGCCAGGCCGCCGGCCAGGATGAGGCGTTTTTCCGCCTGTTCCGCGTAGCCGGATTCCATCTGCTTTTTTTCTTCCATGCGGGCGATGCGGGCGATGATTTCCTTGGCGGATTTTTGCAAGGCTTCCGCATTGACGTCGAACAGCACGACTTTGAGCCCGGCGGTGAGGCCGATCTGCGCGATGCCGGCGCCCATGGGTCCGGCGCCGGCAACCCCCAGCGTTTCAAGATTCATGAAAGCTCTCCACTGCGCATGGTGTTTTTCCTAATTCTCAGACGCTAAGGTCATTTTTTTCCCCGGCTGGCAGTCAGACGGCCAGCCCCGCCTCGCGCAGCAGAGCTTTTGCGATGATGGTCTGCTGGATCTGGCTGGTGCCTTCGTAGATGCGGAGCAGGCGGGCGTCGCGGTAAAACCGTTCCACCTTGTATTCCGCCATGTAGCCGGCGCCGCCATGGACCTGCACGGCGCGGTCGGCGACGCGGCCCAAAGCCTCGGACGCGAAATATTTGGTGGAGGCGACGTCGGCCGAGACTTTCTCGCGGGCGTCGAACCGGGCGGCGACGTCTTTGGTCATGACCCAGGCGGCGTAGGCATCGGTGCGGCTGTCGGCCAGCAGGCCCTGCATCAATTGGAAGCTGCCGATGGCCTGGCCGAATTGCTTGCGCTCGACGAGGTAGCGAACCGTTTCCTCAACCAGGCGGTCGCACATGCCGCTGGCCAAAGCCGATAGATGGATGCGGCCGCGGTCCAGCACTTTCATGGCGGTTTTGAAGCCGCGGCCGGGGATGCCGCCGATGATGGCGGAGGCCGGCACGATGACGTCGTCGAAATTGACGTCGCAGGTGACGGTGCCCTTCTGGCCCATCTTCTTGTCGTTCTTACCGAAGCTGATGCCGGGGGTTTTGGCGGGCACGATGAAGGCGGTGATGCCGGCGGCACCTTTCACATCCGGATCGGTGCGGGCCATGAGGGTGAAAATGCCGGCGCGCGGCGCGTTGGTGATGTAGCGCTTGGTGCCGTTGACGCGGTAAACATCGCCGTCTTTTTTGGCCGAGGTGGTGATGGAGGCGGCGTCCGAGCCGGCGTTCGGTTCGGTCAGCGCGAAGCTCGCCATCATTTCGCCGGAGGCAAGCTTGGGCAGCCATTCGGATTTTTGCTCGGGCGTGCCGTCCATGACGATGCCCTGGCTGCCGATGCCGACGGTGGTGCCGATGACCGAGCGGTAGGCGAATGAGGTGCGGCCAAGTTCGAAGATGATTTGGGCTTCTTCCGACATGGTCAGCGCCAGGCCGCCGTATTCCTCCGGCACCGTCAGGCCGAACAGGCCCATGTCGCGCATGTCCTGGATGATCTCGAGCGGCACTGCGTCTTCCTGTTCGACGCGGTCTTCATTGGGGATCAGCCGTTCGTTGACAAAACGCCGGACGGCGTCGCGCAGCATCGAGAAAGTCTCAGCGTCCATGGGTCCTCACAAGGCAATGGCTGCGGAAACCCGCAACCATTGCCTAGGCTTTATCAGTTATATGATTGATCGCAAGCCTTGCCCGCCAGCGTCAAGGCATTCCGGCGGGCGCGCTTGAGGCGCTTTAGGCGTTGAGCGCCGGGCGCTTGGCATCTTTCCAATCTTCCTTATGCTTTTCCACCGAGTCCGCGGCGCGCTTCCAGAACGACGTGCCCTTGGCCATCAGTTTGAAATTGAATTCGTGTTTCTGGCGAAATTCCAGAACTTCCACGCCTTCCGGGCCGGGTGTGTAAGTGTAGGGCACGCTATCGGGGACAAAAAAGCCGTCGCGGGGGCCGAGTTCTTCGGTGCCGAGTTTCAGCGAGCCCGAGACGATGTAATACAGGCAATCGGAATCATGGGAGTGCAGCGGCAGCGGGTAATCGGCTTTGAACCAGGCATAGGTCAGGCTGAAGCCCGGCATGTTGAACAGCACCTTGGTCTCGTCGCCGCGCGGGTAGCCGGGTTTGAACATGCTCATCATGCCGGCCATCTGCTCGTCGGTGAACGGCTCGATCGACATGCATTTGGCTTCTTCGATCGACGGCGCTTCGGCGTGACGATAAATCTGGAATTTATATTCGGCGGGGGTGTGCTGGTCCATGTTCACTCTCCTATTTACCAGTAGTAGCCAGCCTTATGCCAAGGACGGTTGGCCGGCGGGTCAATCATATAACTGTATATATACCAGTTTCTTTTGGACTGCCAATGAAATGCGGGCGGCGCAGGTTAAACTGCCTTTGCGTCGCGCAGGCCGGTGATTTCGGCGGCGGTGAAGCCGAGCGAGGCTAGGATTTCGTCGACATGCTCGCCTATGCCCGGCGGCGGGCGGCGGATTTCGGCGGGGGTGGCGCTCAGCGTGATCGGCGGCTGCATGAGGGCGACCGGCTCATCCAGGTTTTGCACCTCGGTGGGGACGAAGATGCCCATGGCTTCGACTTGCGGATGGGCGAGGACCTGAGCCGGGGAAAGGACCGGGCCAGCCGGGATGCTGGCGGCGCCGAGCGCGGTCAGAGCTTGCTCGGAGGTTTTGTCGGCGATCCATTCCTGCGTCCATTCGGACAGAATTTTGCCGTTGGCGCCGCGCAGATCGTCATTGGCGAAACGCGGATCTGCCAGGGCTTCCGGGCGGCCCACCAGCAAGGCCCAACGCTTGAAAATGACCTCGCCCACGGCTTGCGTCACGATCCAGCCGTCCTTGGTGCGGAAGCAGTCGGTCGGGCCGTTGATATGGCTGCGATTGCCGATCGGCGTGCGGCCGCGGTGGCGGACGGATTCCTCGATCAGATAGGAGCTGCCGATGGCCAGCGCCGAACCTAGAAGGCTGCCGGAAATCTGCTGGCCTTTGCCGGTGCGGGTGCGTTCATACAAGGCGACCATGACGCCGTAGGCGGCGAACAACGCCGTCGAGTGGTCGACCCAGGTGACGGGGGTGCGGTAGGGCACGTCGCCCGGGCCGGAGAGAAAAGTGGAGCCGGACATGGCCTGACCGACGCTGTCGAAGCCGGGACGGTCCGCCCAGGGGCCGACGGGGCCGAAGGAGGAGGAGTTCACCAGGATGATGGACGGCTGAATGGCGCTGAGCGTGGCGTAGTCGAGGCCCATTTTCACCAGCGCGTTGTCGGGCACGTTGACCACAACGACATCGGCGGTTGCGACCAGCCGGCGCAGGATCTCCTTGCCCCCGGTTGAGCGCGGATCAAGCGTCAGCGAACGCTTGTTGCGGTTGATTTGGAGAAAGCCGGCCCCTTCCCCCGCATCCGTGACCGGACCGACGTAGCGATCGTCGCCGCCGCCGCGTTGCTCGATGCGAATAACGTCAGCGCCGAAATCGGCAAGCAACGTCGCGCAATAGGGGCCGGCGACGTAGCGGCCGAAGTCGAGGACGCGGATGTTGTCTAGGGCGGCCATTTTTTCTCCAGGATAAGCAGTTCTTTTTCTGGAGAAAAAGAACCAAAAAGACTTTTTTATTCTGGGGCATGGGTGGTTGTTAGGACACAGCCCATGTTCCGGAAGAAGATGGTGGGGTAGCTGCGCTACCCCACCCTACGAAATTGGGACGTTGGCGGGGCCACGGCCCATGCCCCAGAGTAACAAAAGTTTTTGCGCCGCTTTTTTCAAAAAAGCGGCTGCTTGGCTTAGTCTTTTGCGAATAAGAGCGCTGTGGCTAACGGGCCGCCGCCGGAGGTGGCTACGGCGACTTTGGGGTTATTGGGGATTTGGCGAGGGCCGGCTTCGCCGCGGAGCTGGCTGACGGCTTCATGGGCGAAGCCGAAGCCGTGCTGGCGGCCGGCGCCGAGCTGGCCGCCGTTGGTGTTGAGGGGGAGTTCGCCGTCGCGGGCGATGCGGCTGCCGCCTTCGATGAAGCGGCTGCCTTCGCCGACCGGGCAGAAGCCGAGGCCTTCCAGCCAGGTGACGGCGTTGAAGCTGAAGCCGTCGTAGAGCTGGACGGTGTCGACGTCATCGACGGTGTAATCCGTGTGTTTCCAGAGTTCCTTGCCGGTGGTGTAGGCGGCGACCCATTCTTCCTGGTCCCAGTTGTGGCGGTTGGCGGTGCCTGCCATGCCGGCCAGGCGGATGGGGGTGGATTTTACTTCGCCCAGGGCATCGCCGGCGGAGAGGATGAGGACGGTTGAGCAATCGGTGAAGCGGTCGCAGTCGTACAGGCAGAAGGGGGAGCTGATCATGCGGGACGACATGTAGTCATCCATGGTCAGCTGTTTTTTGGTGATGGCGGCGGCGCGCGGGTTGAGGATGGCGTTGGCACTGTCGGTGAGGGCGATCTGCGCCAGCTGTTCGCGGGTCATGCCGTATTTTTTGACATGGCGCATGGCGTATTGGCCGATCCAGTTGGCGGCCGAGAAGGCGTTGAACGGCAGGAACCATTGCTGGACGCCGTCGACGCGGGGCTGGAAGCGGGAGGGGTATTCCTCCGGCCGGACCAGGGCAGCGGCTTCATAGACGGTGCGAAAACAGATGACGTGGCGGGCCTGGCCGAGGCGGATGGCGCCTGCCGCCGCGACGAGCGCTGCAAGTTGCGAAGATACTTCGCCGCCGCCGGCATACCATTTTGCATTGATGCCCAGCACCTCGATCAGTTCATCGGCGCCGACCGGGGAGAATTGCGTGTAGCCCTGGGATTTGCCGGGATAGGTCGAGACGCCGTCGATCTGGTCGATGGTGAGGCCGGCGTCGGCCAGCGCTTCCTTGATGGCGTCCACGGTGAGGAGCAGCGGCGGGCGCGTCAGGCGAACGCCGACTTCCGACAGGCCGAGGCCGGTGACGTAGGTTTCTCGGGCGATGCTCATGTCAGGCGGCCTTTTCGAAGAGCGGCAGCCAGACGTCCTCCTGCTGGAGGAAAGTTACCTGAACTTTCATGCCGATATCGACATCATCGACCGGGGTGCCGATGATGTCCGAGGTGATGATGACGCCGGGCGCGTCATCCAGGGCGACGCGGGCGACCACGAAAGGGACTTCCATGCCGGGCGCCCAGGGCTGGTAGTTGATGACGTAAGTGTCGACCTGGCCGGCGCCGCTGACGGCGTGGGGGGCGACATTGTCCGACAGACAGTGGCGGCAGACCAGGGTGGGCGGGTGGATATGGGTTTTGCAGTCCTGG
Source organism: Rhodovastum atsumiense (assembly GCA_026225115.1). Taxonomy (GTDB): domain Bacteria; phylum Pseudomonadota; class Alphaproteobacteria; order Acetobacterales; family Acetobacteraceae; genus Acidocella; species Acidocella atsumiense_A. Next base: position 3,938 of record JAMFSE010000128.1, on the reverse strand, counting down.
CACTGCATGATGCGAAGTTCACCTTGCGCGCCGCCGGTCCAGAAATCGCGGTTGGTGCTGTTGAGATTGGGCAGAATACGGGTGAATGCCACGCCTCAGACGGCCCATTTCAGATGCACCGCGTCCGGGCCGATGACGGCGCCGCCGTGGTAGTGCAGCGGGTATTCGGGGTCGAGGTGGAATTCCGGCAGGCGCCCCAGCAGTTCCTCGTAGAGGATGTTGAGCTCGATGCGGGCCAGATGCGAGCCGAGGCAGCGGTGCGGGCCGACGCCGAAAGCGATGTGGACGTTGTTGTCGCGCTTGGCGTCGTAGGTTTCGGGGTTCGGGTATTCCTTGCCGTCGAGATCGGCGGCGGGCAGGCAGAGCATGAGCTTGTCGCCCTTTTTCATCTCGACGCCCTGGAAGACGCCGTCCTTGCCGACGACGCGGGGCGGCACGGTGAAGGTGTAGCGGCGCAGCATCTCCTCGGTGGCTTCCGGGATCAGCTTGGGATTGGCGCGCAGCTGGCGCTGCAATTCTGGATTTTTGGCGAGATGGACGACGCCGAGGCCGATGCCGTTCATGACCGTGTCGAGGCCGGCGATGAAGAGCAGAACGCTGTAGTCTTCGAGGTCATCGAGATTGGTATCGCGGCCTTCCTTGCCTTCCTCGTCCTCGAGCTTGCTGTTCCAGAGCAGGCTGATGACGTCGTCTCTACGGTTTTCCTTGCGCTCCAGCAAAGTGTCGCGCATGGCGGCTGCGACCTTGAGCATCATGGTCGGGCCCTTGAGCTGGTCGCCGCCGGCCATGTTCTCGAGATATTCCTTGACCAAAGCGCGATAGACTTTCTGGCGCTCCAGCGGCAGGCCGAAGATTTCCAGGAACACCTGGACTGGTAGCGGCTCGGCCACGGTCGGCATGAAGTTCGCCTTGCCGAGCGGCTTGATGGCGTCGATCAGCTCGGCGGCGAGGATGCGGATTTTGCCCTGCAGCGCGGCCATGGATTTCGGCGAGAAGGCCTTTTGCAGCGGGCCGCGATAGATGCCGTGCAAGGGCGGGTCGACCGTGATGGGGCGGGCGCGCGGGAAGCGCGGCGAGCCGGGGGGCATCATCGCCTCATAGGCGGCGATCACGTCCTCGGAAAGGAGGTTGTTCGAGAACATTTCGGGGTCGCGCGAGGCCTCGAAATTGGCTTTATGGCCGATCAGCATCCAATGGCCGCTGTTGCGCGGGGTCCAGAAAATGGGCGGGGCTTCCTTGTGCAGGTTCAGGAGGCGCGCATGCGGGTCCTGGAGCAAAGCCGGGTCACTGAACATGTCAAAGTCGAAAAAGACGGCATCGGTCACATGGGCTGGACGCGCGACGGCCTCGGACAAAGCGATATCGTTCATTTTTTGGGTCCTCCAAATTTTATTGGTTAGACGTTTAATTTCCTCTGATCAAGAGGCTTGCAGGCTACTGCTGATGCGGAAGCAGCGGACAAACTGCGCAGTCCGGCGGTTATTTTAATATCGTTTTATGTGCGTAAGTGATGACATTTCGGATGTTATTGCTCTAGGCAGTTAGTAAACCCTACGATAAGCCGAAATCCAGTATGGTTTTTGACCTGCATAGAGAGATTGAATGACAATTCGGCCCGCGGCACAGAGAATCAAGGTAGCGGAACGCGTCGCCGCGGAAATTCGGAGGCAAATCGTCACCGGCGCTTTGCAGCCGGGCGACCGGCTCCATCCCGAGCGGCAGCTGCAGGAACAGTTCAATATCTCGCGGCCGACGTTGCGGGAAGCCCTGCGGATGCTGGAATCGGAATCGCTGATCGAGGTGACGCGCGGGCAGCGGGGCGGGGCGCGGGTGACCCAGCTCGATCCGCGGGTGATTGCCCGGCAGGTGGGGGTAAGGCTGCAGATTGAGGGCGTGACCCTGCAGGATGTCTGGCAGTCGCGGATGGTGATCGAACCGGCGGCGGCGGCGTTGCTGGCGCTTAATCCAAATGCGGCGGCGATTAGGGAGCTGGAGGAGAATATCGCGGCGGCCGATGAGGCGCTGTATGATCCGCTCGAATATGCCAAGCTTACCGGCCGGTTTTCGCGGATTCTGACGGAGTATTGCGGCAACCAGACGATCCATATTCTGGCCGGGCTGATCCAGGACATCGTCGACCGGCAGCATATGGATGTGACCATCAAGACCGACACCAAGAAGGGCGTGGACCGGATGCGCAAGCTGAATGTCCGCAGCCGCGAGAAGATGATCGCGTTTTTGCGGTCGGGCGACGGTCCGGGGGCGGAGGCGTTCTGGCGCCGGCATCTGGAGGTCAGCGGCAAGATCGTGTTCAGCAATTACCAGGCGCAGATGCCGATCGACGTGGTGCAGTTGCCGGAAGCGGCGACGCTGCAGGTCTCGGTGCGGGAAGCGGAGGCGGCGGGCTGAAGCTGAAGCCAAGCGCTGCGAAGTTGACGGGGGTATCCCCGGCTCATATGAATCGTCTAAACGATTTATTGAGGGGAAACGGCGCTGGCGACCGCATTCGACGAATTCCGGTCCGAGGTTCGGGGCTGGCTGCGGGCGAACCTGCCGGCCCGGCCGTTGCCGCCGGTCAGCCGGGATGGAAATGAACATCGGGATTATGTGCGGGAATGGAACGCCCGGCTGCAGGCGGGCGGCTGGGCCGGGATAAACTGGCCCAGCGCCTTCGGCGGGCGCGACCTCAAGCCGATGCAGCAGATCATCTGGTATGAGGAATATGCCCGGGCCGGCGGGCCGGACAGTTCGGCGTTTTCGGTCGCGCAGTCGCATGCCGGGCCGACGCTGATCCAGGCGGGGTCAGCCGAGCAGCAGGCGTTTTATTTGCCGAAAATTTTGAACGGCGCGCATATCTGGTGCCAGGGGTTCTCCGAGCCGGGGGCCGGGTCGGATTTGGCGGCGATACGGTGCCGGGGCGATGTCTCCGGGGATTTCATCACCGTCAACGGCTCGAAAATCTGGACCAGTTTTGCGCAAGGGGCGGATTTTCAGGAGCTGGTGCTGCGCACCGAGCCGGGCTCGAAACGGCATAGGGGGTTGAGCTGGGTGATTTGCGATATGCGAACGCCGGGCATCACGGTACGGCCGATCCGGTCGATGGACGGGGAGTATCACAATTGCGAGGTGTTTTACGATAATGTGCGGATCCCGCTGGCAAACGTGGTCGGCAGGCTGGGGGATGGCTGGCGCGTTTCGATGGCGACGCTGGCGTTTGAGCGCGGACGGTCGTTTATCGGCTCGCAGGTGCGGCTGATCGGCACGGTTGAGCGGCTGCTGGCGTTTGCGAAGGCGACACGCGGGGCAGATGGGGCAAGGTTGATTGATGATCCGGCGGTGGCGGGACGGTTGGGCGTTTTGCGGGCGCGGGCTTCGGGGTTGAAGTCGATGACGTATCTGGCGGCCGGGCGGTCGTTGAACGATGCAGTGCCGGGGGCGGAGGGGACGTTCGTAGCGCTGATGCTGGCTGAGCTGAAGCAGGAAGTTTATCAGTTCTGGATGGCGTTGCTGGAGGTGCGGGGGCTGGAAGTGAGTGCTGCGCCGCATGCGATAAATCCGGTACTGCAATATTTGTTTTCCTTTGCTGCAACGATCGGCGGCGGGACTTCGGAGGTGCGGCGGAATATTATCGCCGAGCGGATTCTAGGGTTGCCAAAGCATGATGCACTGGCAGCGGAGCTGCCGAAATGAACAGAGCAGCGGAGCTGCCGAAATGACACTTTCACTTCCCACTGCTGAGCAACTGGCTTTGGCCGGCGGGGTCGGCGATTTTCTGGCGGATCATTTTGCGCTGGCGCGGTTTCGCGGCGGGGTTTCGGATGCCGCGCGCTGGGGTGAACTGGCGGGGCTTGGGGTTTTTGGGATTTCGCTCAGCGAGGATGCGGGCGGGCTTGGACTTTCGGTGGTGGAGGAGATGCTGGTCTGCCGCGAGCTTGGGC
>JAMFSE010000127.1 GCA_026225115.1 Rhodovastum atsumiense | reverse complement strand
TGAGCGGGTGCTGAGCCAGATCGCCGACCATGCGGAATTTGGCGGTGTGGTGCCGGAAATCGCCGCCCGGGCGCATCTGGTGGCACTCGGCCCGATGGTGGCGGATGCGATGCGCGAAGCAAATGCGGGCTTTGCCGATCTGGCCGCCATTGCCGCAACCGCCGGCCCCGGGCTGATCGGCGGGCTGATCATCGGCAGCGGCTTTGCCAAGGGCGCGGCGCTGGCCGCCGGCAAGCCCTATCTCGCCATCAACCATCTGGAGGCGCATGCGCTCACTGCCCGGCTACCCGGGCTCACCGCCGAGCGGCCGGCGTTTCCATATCTGCTGCTGCTGGTCTCCGGCGGCCATTGCCAATGCGTTGCGGTATTAGGTGTTGGGAAGTATCGCCGTCTGGGCTCCACTTTGGACGACGCCGTCGGCGAGGCCTTCGATAAAACCGCAAAGCTGCTCGGCCTGCCTTATCCCGGCGGCCCGGCGCTGGAGGCCATCGCCGCCGAGGGCGATCCGAAAAGCTTCGCATTGCCACGCCCCTTGCTGCACCGGGAAGGCTGCGATTTCTCTTTTTCCGGCTTGAAAACCGCCGTGGCGCAATTGGTTGCGGGCTATGGCAGCGGCGCTCTGCCCCGGCAGCTGGTCGCCGATATCGCAGCAAGCTTCCAGGCAGCGGTTGCCGATATCATGGCCGACCGCCTGCGCCATGCGCTCGACATGCTGCCGGATGCCACGGCCGTGATCATCGCCGGCGGGGTGGCCGCAAATCTGGCCCTGCGCGCGCGCTTGCAAATGGTGACTGCCGAGCGGGGCAAGCTGCTCATCGCCCCGCCGCAGCGCCTGTGCACCGATAACGCGGTGATGGTGGCCTGGGCCGGGATCGAGCATCTGCGCCTCGGCCACGCGGACCCACTCTCTACCCCCTGCCGGCCGCGCTGGCCGTTGGACACGCTGTGAACTACCGGCACGCCTACCACGCCGGCAATTTCGCGGATTGCTTCAAGCACGCGCTGCTGCAGCTGCTGCTGCGCGCCGTGCAGCGCAAGGACAAGCCGCTTCTGGTGCTAGACACCCATGCCGGTATCGGCCGCTATGACCTGAGCAGCGGCCCGGCGGAGAAAACCGGCGAGTGGCGCGACGGCATCGGCAAACTTCTGGAGGCCAGACCGCCGGCGCTGGCCGATTATCTGTCGCTGATCGAAGACCTCGGGCTCTATCCGGGCTCGCCGGTGATTGCCCAATCTCTGCTGCGCCCAGCCGACCGGCTGATCGCCTGCGAGTTGCATCCGGAAGACGCCGCAACGCTGAAAGCCGAACTCGCCATGGCACCCAACGCCGCGGTGCATCAGCGCGACGGCTACGCCGCCATGCGCGCCTTTCTGCCGCCGCCGGAAAAACGCGGGCTGATCCTTATCGACCCGCCCTTCGAACAGCCGGACGAGTTTACGACGCTCGCAAAAAACCTTGGCACTGCTTACGATAAATTCAAATCCGGCTGCTACGTGGTCTGGTATCCGGTGAAACATCGCGCGCCGGTCCGGAATTTTTTTGAGGTGTTGAAACTAACGCCGATCCGCGACGTCATCGCCGCCGAATTCTGCCTGCGCGAACCCGTCAGCCCGGCCCGGCTGAACGGCTGCGGCCTGCTGATCATCAACCCGCCCTATGGATTTGAAGCGCAGGCCGTGCCGATTTTGCAGGCTTTCAAAAACACCTTAGGGGAGGCAGGGGCAAGCGTGACGGTTGAAAGATTGCTCGATGAGTGAGGCGTTTGACATCGGCGTGCTGGGCGCCGGCGGCTGGGGCACGGCGCTGGCGGTGCTGTTCGCCAATGCCGGCAAAAGCGTGGCCCTTTGGGTGCGCGATCCGGCCAAGGCGAAGCGGCTGAGCGAAAGCGCGGAGAACCCCCGGCTGCCCGGCATAAAGCTACCGAAAAACCTCGCCGTCACAGCCGAATTTCCGAACGCAAAAGTCCTGCTTCTGGCGGTGCCGATGCAATACGCGCGGGCAACGCTGGCCGCACTGCCAGCGCAAAAAACGCCGCTGGTGCTATGCTGCAAGGGCTTGGAAGCCCGCACCTTGCTGCTGCCGCCGGAACTCGCCTCCGCCGTGCACCCGCAAATGCCGGTGGCAATGCTGACCGGCCCCAATTTTGCGCATGAAATCGCCGCCGGCCTGCCCGCCGCCACCGTGCTGGCAGCCGTTGACGCAGCATTGCGCGCCACGCTTACCAGCGGGCTGCGCACCGATACGCTGCGGCTTTACGGCAGTGCCGATATCATCGGGGCATCGCTCGGCGGGGCCGCCAAAAACGTCATCGCCATCGCCGCCGGCGTCGTCATGGGCGCCGGGCTTGGCGAGAACGCCCGCGCCGCCTTGATCACCCGGGGCATTGTCGAGATCGCCCGCCTGGCAGCCGCGCTTGGCGGCCGCGCCGAAACCGTAACCGGCCTGTCCGGCATGGGCGATCTGCTGCTCACCTGCACCGGCACCTCCAGCCGCAATTTCTCGCTGGGCTTTGAATTGGGAAAAGGCCTCTCGTTGCCTGATATATTGGCAAAGCGTACCAGCGTGACCGAAGGCGTTTCCACGGCTCCCGCATTGCTGGCCCGTGCCCAGACTGTGGGCGTAGAGATGCCGATTACGCAGGTTGTGACGGAATTGCTGGCAGGGAAAATGACCGTATCCGAAACCGTTGTTTCATTGATGAGCCGAGCGCTAAAAGATGAATAAGCCTTCGTCATTGCGAGCCGGCGGAGCCGGCTCGGCAATCCATCTTTCTTGGAGCGGCAAATGAGATGGATTGCCACGCTCCGCTCGCAATGACGATGTTGCGACACCCATGGCCCAGATTTGCGAAAGTTTTTGGCGTCGCTTTTTTCAAAAAGCGACCGCTTCCTTGAATTTTCCGTGGCTCTGGTCTAAACGCCGCCCTGCCGGCACCCCTGGAGGCCGGCTTTTGTTGTTTTTATAGGAGCGAATTATGGCCAATTTCGAATTGATCGAGGCTGAGACGCGCTCGCGAGCCGGCAAGGGGGTGGCGCGTGCGACAAGGCGGGCAGGTCTGGTACCTGCGGTAATCTACGGCGCCAAGCAGGAGCCGTCCCTCATCGCGCTCGACCCGCGGGCGGTGATGCGCGAGCTAAAGCGCGGCGGCTGGCGCTCGCGTTTGTATGAAATCAAAACCGGCGACGCCACCACCCGCGCGCTGATGCGCGATGTGCAGCTGCATCCGGTGACCGACGTGCCCGAGCATGTCGATTTCCAGCGTCTGGCCGCCGGCGAGCGGGTTCGCGTCTCCATTCAGGTGGTCTTCCTGAACGAGGGCACCTCGCCTGGCCTGAAGCGCGGCGGCGTGCTGAACGTGGTTCGCCACACCGTTGAAGTTGCCTGTGACCCCGATGCCATCCCGGAGAAATTCGAGGCGGATCTTGGCGGTCTGGACATCAACGACAACATCCGTTGGCATAATCTGATCGGCGTCGGCGATGCGAAGCCGACCGTTCTGGACCGTGACTTCGTGATCGCCACCGTCGCCCCGCCGACGGTGATCGCCGAAGCCCCGGTTGACCCGAACGCGCCGGTAGCTGCCGCGGCACCCGCCAAAGGTGGCGCCAAGGCGCCGGGCAAGGCGGCTGCCGCAGCACCCGCCAAGGCTGCGCCCAAGCCGGCCG
>JAMFSE010000126.1 GCA_026225115.1 Rhodovastum atsumiense | reverse complement strand
GATATTGCTGGTCCATTCATCCGCACCGCCTTCCCGCGTTATTACGCGTTTATCATCGTCAGCGCTGGCATCGGCGCTTTGGGTTTTCTGCTGCGTGGGCAAGCAGTGTCGGCAATTGTGCTGTTGCTGGTCGTGCTGCTTACCTGCTGGCTGTGGTTTTGGCTGATCCCGCATCTGAACGCGGTGCGCGAGGCCGGAAATACCGCGGCTTTTGATCGCGGGCACCGGCTCTCGGTATGGCTGAATGCCGTTGAGCTGATAACGGCGCTGGTTCTTTTAGGGCGATTTGCGCTTAAGCATTAGGAAATGAAGCACTTCTTTTTCTGAAGAAAAAGAAGCAAAAAGACTTTATGAATCTGGGGCATAGGCGTTGGCGTCTTCAACGCCCATGCCCAGCATAATAGAAGTTTTTTGGTTCTTTTTTTCAAAAAAGAACTTCTTCCCAGGGAGCGAACGGCATGCTGGAACCGGTCATGCAAGGCGGCGGTTATTATAACAAACATTCGGAGTTGCAGGCGCGCTCTGCCGCGCAAGCGGATGGGGTGCTGGCGCGCGCACTTGCGGCGGTTGCCGTTCCTACGGGGCCGCTTGTGGTTGCGGATTTTGGCTGTGCGCAAGGGCGTAATTCGCTGCGGCCAATGGCGCTTGTGCTGGACGGGCTGGCCGCGCGGGCCGGGCGGGAGCGCGATGTGATGGTTGTGCATACCGATCTGCCGCATTGCGATTTTACCTCGCTGTTCACGACGTTGGAGACGGCGCCGGATCGGTACCGGCACGGCAGGGATCATGTGTTTTCCTCGGTGATCGGCCATTCCTTTTATGATCGGTTGCTACCGGCCGGCAGCCTCACGTTCGGATGGTCCTCCTTCGCGCTGCACTGGATGAGCGCATTGCCGCAGGCGCTCCGCTTGCATATCTGGCCAGTTCTGGGGGCGCCTGATGAACAGGCGGCGCTGGCGGCGATAGCCGCGCGGGACTGGCGGAATTTCCTCAAATATCGCGCGGAGGAATTGGCGCCGGGAGGGCAGCTGGTGCTGGTGGTAGGCGCGGTCGATGAGGCGGGCGCCAGCGGTCTGGAGCCGATGATGGATCTGGCGAATAATGTGCTGGCTGCGTTGGTCACTGAAGGCCCGCTGGCCGCCGCCGCCTATGCCGGCATGACAATCCCCTCGCGTCCACGCCGCCGCGAAGAATTCATTGCGCCGTTCGAAGATGGCGGCTTGCCACTATCGCTCGAGGAGTTGGTTGTCGCGGAAACGCCGAATGCCGCCATGCTGCGTTGGGAAGAGGCCGGCGATGCAACTCTGTTCGCGGCCGATATTGCGGGGTTTTTCGTCGCTGCCTTTGGACCTTCCCTGTTCGGTGACGATGACGGCCTGCGGGCGTTGTTTACGGATCGGTTCACGGCGGCCGTCGGTATGGCGCCGGCGCAGATTGCGCGAAAGCTTGTCACCGCGACACTGCGGATCAGGCGACTGTAAAGTCGATGCGAAAGCAATGGCCGCGGGTCTAAAGCGTCGCGAACATTCCGATCGCCGCGGCCGCCATGACCAAAGTCGCCATCCAGCCTACCGTTTTTAGAATCGGGTGAAGCGTGAATTCCCCCATGACGGATTGACGGCTGGCAAGCAGCATCATGACCACCATGACGGGGACGGCAACGACCCCGTTGATGACCGCGCTCCAGAACAGCGCCTTGATCGGGTCGATGGGAGAAAAATTCAGCAAAGCGCCCAGGATGAAGGCGACGGTGATGGTGCCGTAAAAGGCTTTGGCGCGCTTGGCTTTCATCGCCAGGCCGACGGGCCAGGCAAAGGCCTCGCCCATCGCATAGGCGGCTGAGCCGGCCAGCACCGGTACCGCCAGCAATCCGGTGCCGATGATGCCGATAGCGAAAATGGTGAAGGCGAACGGGCCGGCGAGCGGTTTCAGCGCCTGCGCCGCCTGTGACGAGGTGGTGATGTTGGTGATGCCGTGCGCGTGCAAGGTGGCGGCGGTGGTGATGAGGATGGCGAGCGCCACCAGGTTTGAGAATCCCATGCCGATATAGGTGTCCAGCCGGATGCGCTGAAATTCCGCCGGCGCCTGTCCGGGCGCCACGGTCAGCGGCTGCGCGTCGGCGTCTTCCTTTTCCTTTTCCACTTCCTCGGCCGCCTGCCAGAAAAACAGATAGGGGCTGATGGTGGTGCCGAGCACGGCGACGATGACGGTGAGGTAGGCGCCGTTGAACTGCAGATGCGGGAGCAAAATACCGTGGATGGCCTTGCCCCAGGGGACCCCAGCGATGAACACGGTGGCGACATAGGCGAACAGCGAGATGGTGAGCCACTTCAAGACCGAGACGTAGCGCGCGTAGCGGACAAAGACCTCGAGCAGGATTGAGACGATGGTGAAGCCGGCAACGGCGACCGGTATTGGTACCGGGATGAGAAGTTTGAGCGCTGCCGCCATCGCGCCGAGATCGGCGCCGAGATTGATGGTGTTGGCGGCCAGCAGCAAGGCCACGACGACATAGAGCAGCCAGGCCGGCATGAAGCGCCGCATATTCCCGGCAACGCCGCGCCCGGTCACCCGGCCGATCTCGGCGCTGATCTGCTGAATGGCGCACATCAGCGGATAGCTGAACAATAAGGTCCAGCCAACTGCGTAACCAAACTGCGCGCCGGCCTGGGAATAGGTTGCGATGCCGCTGGGATCGTCATCCGACGCGCCGGTAATCAGCCCCGGGCCCATGACCTCAAGAAGCTTCGGCCGCGGCGGTTGTTTGATCTCCTCCGGCTTGGGCTTTGTTAGTGGCGCTTCTGACATGGTAGGAAGCTTAAGCGCTTCTTTTTTGAAAAAAAGAAGCAAAAAACTTTGGTATGCCGGGGCATGAGCGTCGGCGCCGCCAACGCCCCAGGCCGAGATTAAAAGAAGTCTTTTTGGTTCTTTTTCTTCAGAAAAAGAACTGCTTGCCTTCGCTTACCTTACTCCGCTGCCGCTGTAGAAAATCGCGAATGGCCCCCTGAAAGAAGTTACGTTTTATGAAGCAAATCCGTACCGGCATCCGCACCAGTTTTGCCGCGGAAAGTCCGGACAAAAAAATGGCTGGACCCGAGGGTCCAGCCATTTCCGTGACGTTAGAGGTATTCAGTCGTCTTAGAAAAGCAGGCCAGCTTCGAGGGTGCCCTGGAACACGCCGCGGCCAGTGCCGTAGGAACCGTAGCCGTATTTGAACGAGTTACCGGCAGAGTCGGTGAACTTGTTGCGGGTCAGGTACAGGCCACCCACGTCGGCGCGGGCGAACAGGTCCTTATACTGCCAGGTCGGGGTGATCGAAGCGCCGATGCCTTGGGCATTGGGTCCGATGAACCAGGTGGCGGCATCCTGATTGGAGGTGTGCGAGGTGAAGGCTTCAATCCAGCTGCCGATCGAGTACGGCGTGGTGCCGATGCTGTAGTCCGCAAACACGGCGGCGCCGTAGTTGCTCGCTGCCTTGCTCAGGCCGATTTTCGCGATCGCCTTGGTGTACTGCAGCTGAACTTCCGGCACCAGGTTCAGGCTGCCGATGGTCAGGTTGTAGAACGCGCCGATCAGGTCGGAGTTGGAATAGAGCGCGGCGCCGGGGCCGGTTCCAACGAAGGTCTGCGCGTAGGGGCCAGTCGTGCCGAGGTTGGCGGCGCCATAGATGCTAAGCGCATTGGTGGGGTCGATGGTGTAGGTGCCAAGGACCTGGATATAATTCCAGACGCCGCTGTCATAGCCATCGCCGAATTCGACGGTGCCGGCAAACGGGCCGGTGGTGTAGGAAGCTTCCACACCGCGGGCCTGGCTGTTCTGCACGTAGAAGATTTCGGTGGTGAGCTGGTTGGCGTTGTTCCAGTCGACGCCGGATTCCCAGCCTTCGAGCGAGCCGAGCTGGCCGCCGGAGATGGTCAGGCCGGGCACGTCGGTCGGGGCCAAGGTCAGGTAACCGGCATACAGCGGGCCGGTCGAGAAGGTGGTGATCGAGGTCTGGCCGTGTGGGGTGCCGAGCGATGCGGTGCCGCCGTTGGAGCCGATTTCGATGGTGAATTGCAACTGACCGGTGGTCTTTTGCAGTTCGGTCAGGGCGCTGCCGACATAGGCACCGTTGGAGGTGTTGCCCATGATCGAATTTTCGCTGGTGCCGCTGTTGTAGTAGGCGTAGCCGTCAACACCGCCGCTGAGGCTGAGCTGGCCGAGCGGGCCGCCGTCAATCGTAATGGCTGTTGGGCCGCTCATGGCGTTCGCTGAATTCAGCGCCAAAAGCGAGGACGCGGCCACAAAGCCAAGCCCGAGAAGTTGCCGACGCATCGTAATCATTCTGCCTCCTAAATACGCAGTTATTGCAAGTGTTGCCCAAACCATAGTCGAGTTAGTCATTGAACACGGCGAAACTCCCAGTCTCGCGCCACTCAACATTCACGAATTGGCAATCTACATGGCAAAGCCTATGGGGGGCCAGTCGAAAGAACACGTTTTTGTGCTTTGCACATTTCCTGTGGCGCAAAAGCCACAAAATGCGTGATGAATCGGTGTTTTTGGAACTTAATGTTGCAAAAACAGCGCAATACCAGACGAAATTTTAAATAATTCGGTAATTCGGCGCCAGTTTATTATGGAATTCTGCGAGCGCCGGATCGTGTTCCGCGACAATTCACGATAGGCAAACAGGCTGCCGAAAAATCTAGCGGCGGATGCCTATTGCGAGTGCGGCAAGAATGGCCAGCCAGCACGCCAAAAGACAAAGCACGACCGAGGCGGCGGTGTACCAGGCTGCTGGCTCCCATTCGCCGGCGCGCGCCATTTCCACGGTTTGCAGGCTGAAGGCGGAAAAAGTGGTGAAGCCGCCGCAGATTCCCACCATCACGAAAACGCGGATTTCCGGCGGCACCGCAAAGCGTGGCTGTTCGATCGTCAGCGTTGCGAAGAAGCCGATGACGAAGGAGCCGAGCACGTTGATGAGCAATGTGCCCCAGGGAAATGCCAATCCCAAGGCCATGGCAAACACATTGTTGAGCCAGTAGCGGGCCATGCTGCCCAGCGCTCCACCAACAGCGACCCACACATAAATCATAGGAACTTGTCATGGTGGGTTAGTCGGCGTGATTTGGCGAGCACCGGAGCGGAGCGTACTTC
>JAMFSE010000125.1 GCA_026225115.1 Rhodovastum atsumiense | reverse complement strand
TAGCGGCGAGCCTTAACGCGCGAATACGGGCGCCAACGGTTTCGGAGGAGGGAGGTTTTCTTACGGACATGAAGCGTACTCTAACACGAACCGAATAATGACACTACGTTAGTATTTCTTGACAACAAACGTTAGGTATACTAACGAACTCCGCGTTGATGGAGGAATTGTCATGCCGGAGGCACGGGTTTGGACAGCAGCTGCGGACCGCGTCATTGTTACGATGCGGGAGTCGGGAGAGACCTGGGGGTCTATCGGCTTTGCGATGGGATTATCTCGAAATACCGTGATCGAGCGCGGCCGGCGGCTGCGGGCGACGGCGCCGCCGAAGCCTGCCGTGACGGCTGAAAAACAAGTGTCTGAGGATCCTAATCGGTTGCCGTTGCCTGCAGGACATCCAATAACCTGGCGGCTGATCAGCGATGCCCCGTATCCGGACTAGGGCTGCCGGTAGCGCGATCCGTGGCTTGATGGACGAAATCGATTGGCGAGGACCTTGGATCGGCGGGCAAATTAAGAGTCGCTACAAGATTGAGTTGCTGCGCAGCAACCTGTCATTGAAGACCGAAAAACCCCTGTTACGGCAGGTTGACGGGCACTCGCGTTTGCTGCTGCAGGAAGCAGGCAAGCGCATCCGCCGGCTGCACGGAATCGTTAACAATACTAACAATTAAATGCGATTCCGAAAAAAGATGATTCCAAAGTTGCTAACAAGTTGCACAATCGTCACGTTAATTACCGCGTTGCAACAATAGGTGGAGGGCGGCGCGGGGTTTTTCTTGCTGCCCGCGAGCCGCCGCCCGACATTTTATTTTTAGATCGAATCAAATTATTGAGATCGTAACGAAAGGTGTTAATCAGGACTTAATAGCCTGAGGGCATCTACCGAAATCCCGTTTTAATATCCGCTATGGTAACCGCCGCCGCCGCCGCCGGGACCGTGGGGTGCAGGGCCAGAGCCGCCGGCGTAGCCATAGCCGCCCCCATGATGACCGCCCGGCGCGATAATGCAGCCGGATAATGCGATCGCCATGCCGATGGCAATCATTGTATTCACAAGTGAGGTTTTCATTTTACAGCGTTCTCCAACAATATCAGTTGGAGGAATATCGTGCCGGAACGCAGCTAAACAACGGCGGGAATTTGATCATATTAAGGCGTGATTTGCATTGTTTTAATTTCAAGTTAACGAATATTAAAGTGTCTGCGCGGGCTTCAGAGCGGGTCGAGTCGGGGGCCGCGTGCGAGTCGATGCTTTATCTCGGCCAGTACAAAAAGCGGTCCGATAAACAGGGATTGGATATCCTCGACAAAAGACGGCTTGGAGCCTTCATAAAAATGGCCGGCGAATTGGCCGGTCCAGGCCAGGATAAATATACCGAGGGCGAGGGCAACCAAATGATGCGGGGGCATTATGGTAATCCATACCAATAGCATAATGATTAAAATGGCGCCCATTTGTATCGCCGCTTTTTGCCCAAACCGGTTATAGTATAAAATGGCGATTGCAATCGTGATCAGCGCCAGGCCGAGATTTATCGCGACCAGCAGGCCGACCACGGAAAACACGATGGCCGGTACACAGATGCAATGGATCATTTTGTTGCGCGGATTCTGATGATGCCTGCCGTATTCGGCGATGGCCGCGGCCAGCCGCTGTTCGCGGACGATTGCTGTCATATGGGCTCCTGAACCGTGCCGGCTCTGCTTGCGAGTGCTGAAAGGATGTCCGCGCGGGGGGTGATGAGCTTGCCGAAGCGGACTGCATGTCTGCCCGGGTTGGGGGCCGAGCCGTTGGCATGAACAATGAACGCGGCGTGCAGGAGGTTGGCGTGCTCGATATGCGCCCAGATGAAGTGCTGGTCGCCTGCATCCGAGTGCATGGGACGCAAAGTGATGCCGGCGGGGCTGAGGCTGACGCGGCGCCGGATGGCGGGATCGGCCCGGCGGCGAAGCTGGGCGCGGATGGCGGCAGCCATGGTGAGCATGCCGGCCAGGGCCACGGTTAACGCGGTGACGCCCAGCAGGAGGCTGGGCGTGCCGTCGGCCACAAATACGAACGGCCCGGCGACGCTGAGGGCGACGATGGCGATTCCTATGAACAGCGGCGGGCTCGGGGCGGGGGGCCCGGCGACGAGATCGGTCTGCACGCCGAACCGGCCGACGGCATCAAAGGCGGTTTCCTGGGTGCCGGTTGGATTTACGTCAGACATGCATCACAAAACTTAGCGCATTTCAAAATGGCGAGCGGCGGCTTAGCGGCAAAACGCCACGCTCTCTTAACACATATAGGTCATGATCTGCCGAATACAGAGATGCGACGGCCGTGCTGGGCGGATTTTTGGGAAAAGCACGTTTAAAGATTTGGACTGTGACAATTTAGCGCTTTGCACGTCAGCTTGAGGTTGATAAAGCTTGCGTCCTGTTAATCTGTTAGAATTAAAGGGTAAATTTATTTTTGGCGCGCGTACGGACGGGCATTTTCGCGGGTTTGTTGAGCTTGGCAGCCGTAGGCAATGCTTGCGCAGCGAATCCGGCGATTACCGCGGCGGAGACCGAGCTGCAGCTTGGGCTGACCGCCGGATACGGTAATTACGAGGAAAACGTCTTCCCCCAGGACACGGAGTCCGGTGCGCTACTCGGTTTCAGGGCAGGCGCCAGCGCCCTCATACCCCTCGGATTAACCCGCGCGCTGCCGGATTTATACACCGATTTTGATTATGACTTTTCCGCCGGCTTTTTGAATTATAAGGGCAATCTGCAAAGCCCGGGATACCCGCCGTACCAGGCCAACGATAACAGCTATACCAACAGCGCCATCGTCCGGCTGGGCTTAGGGGCGCCGCTCGGCCACGGTATGGAGGTTATTCCCTATGTCGCCGGCGGCTACCAGAATTGGTATCGCAATATCGGTGGTGCCGGCGGCTATAGTGAGTTCTATCAAAACGGGCTGATCGGCGGCGGCATCAAGCTTGATCTGGCGGCGAGCCCGGCCTGGGTGCTAAGTGCATCGGCTGAAGGGCTGGCGGTTATCGGCGGCAGCGTTTCAGTGCCGTCGCAGAATTTCTCGGCTGATTTCGGAGATAGCGCGGAAGAGCGCGTGTCACTCGATGCGGATTACCGGCTGAATAATGCATGGCATGCTTTCGCCGGACTGGGCGTTACGCATTATGAATATTCCGGCTCCAAACCAGGCGCTTCCGGTATTTATGAGCCGCTTAGCACAACGCTTCAAATCAATTCTCTGTTTGGCGTGGCCTACGGATTTTAAGGCCGGTCCGGCGTTTGCCGGATCCGAAGTTATCCGGGAAAGTTGTCCAAACTAACGCATAGTTATTTTAACTTGCCATTTTCCAGGATTGGCGTATACGTCCTGGCGTAACCGCGCTCGGCTTTGGGGCGCACAAGCAAAACTTTGTTCCGGCGTTCAGGGTCCAACCGGTGTGCTGCGGGTTGGCGGCGCCGATTGCCGCAAGCCGCTCGCCGTTTCGGTACTGCAACTTTGTCAGGGTCCAAACATGTCGCAAACCACGGGTTCCATTCCAGCCGATACTGATTTGATCGCCGCGACCAATCCATCGTCTTCGGTTGGTCTGTTCTTTACGGTGGCACAACTGCGCCAGGCGATGTCGCCCGTGGGCTATTTGACGCCGGCGGATACCGTGCTCACCACCGCCGTGCAGGCGGCGCAGACAACGGCCAACGCCGCTATCCCTGCATCGACCTTGGGGCAGGCCCTGGGTCCGGTGCAATCTGACGTCAATAATAAGGTGCCGCTCGCCAATCTGCCGGCCAGCGTTCTTGGCTCCAGCCATTTTCTCGGGACCTGGAACGCGCTCCTCAATGTACCGATAATTGCATCCGGCGTGGCGCCGGCGGTGAGCGCGCCGATCGGCGGGTATTACATCGTCAGCACAGCCGGGACGGTTTTGATCGACGGGAATTCCGTTTGGTCCGCGGGGGACTGGATCATCTGGAATGGGTCGAGATGGAGCGACATTACCGGACAAGCCAACCCGGTCTCCAGCGTTGCCGGTTTGCAGGGCGCGATTACCACTTCCCAGCTGGCTAGCGCGCTTGCCGGAAGTACGGCGCTGACTGCCTCCGGCGGCCATTTGAACGTGGTGCTGGGAACGGCTGCGAATACCGCGGCGGCCGGCAACGACAGCCGCATCGCAGGCAGTGCGCAAACGGCGAATACATCCACATCGGTTACGAATGTGGCGGCTATTGCATCCTATACCGGGAATGCACCGTCGATCAGGACGGCGGGCTACTATACCGCCGGCGATGGCGGCGGCGCGTCTTACAGCCAGACGAATACAGGCACCACTGCCATTGTCGATGGCTTGGGCCGGGATTGGTATCTGCAGGATGTCGGCGGCACCGAGGTGAATATTCTGCAGTTCGGCGCAAAGCCGGATGGGGCGACGGATATGCAGCCGGCATGGGCGGCGGCGGATGCCTACGCCGCGGCCAATGGTAAGACCGTGTTTGTGCCGTCGGCGGCGTCTGGCGGGTCGTGGCGGCTGGTTACGCCGATGATTTCGACGGCCAGACATCTGCGGTTTGAGACGCCATATTCGCCGGGTAGCGGCGGCGGCACCCTGGTGCATTTTGTGCCGACGGTGACGACCGATCTGGTGGCGGCGGTCACGCTGACGGGCGACGGCGTGCTCGCCGAAAACGTCTCGATCGCCGGGCCGAGCGTCATTCCGTCGCTGGCGAATGTCATGACCTCCGGATGGGTCATTGCGGCATCGTCGTTCCAGGGCACGATTTCCGGCGCCGGCACGACGATGAATGTGGTCAGCGGACTTACGGGCACACCGGCCGTTGGCCAGCAGGTGTCTGGTGCCGGCATGAGCAGTGTTGCGACGATCACGGCCGTTTCCGGATCAACATTGACGATTTCTCCGGCGCAGCCGGTGATCTCGACCGCCCAGACATTCACCACCTGTGCGTTGCCGAATTACAGCGCCTTCAAGGCTGGTCCCGTCGGCATCGCGGTTGCGGCCAAAGCGGTCTTGCGTTCCTGCTACGCCGTAGGTGTGAAGGTTGGCATACTTCTAAATAACACCGGTGGGCATTGCTCTTTTTATGATTGTAGCGCTGGCGGGTTTTTTGGCTATTACGTGCTCGATAATTCATATGATTTTGCGTGGTTCGGCGGCGGCTCGGGCGGTGTTTGGGCAGGTTTCGCTTTCGGGAATACGAATTTGATCGGCGCTTATGGCGGCATGAGCGGTAACTGGTTTCGGGTGCAGATGCCGTTGCAGGCGGCGTATCATATTTATCAGTTCAGGGATTCGTCATATACCGGGCCCGCGCTTGGGGTTTATGGCGGCTTTTACGGCTGCAGTTTCGAGAGCTGCAACGAAGCGGCGATTCAGACCCTTCCAAACAGCGGCAGTGCGATCCGCCTTGTGGCCTGTACGCAACAATGGGGTTCAACCCCCTTGCCGAATACCATAACGCCGGTGCCGCAACAGAACCTCTTTAGCTTCGGTTCGATTCAAGGCATTGAGGCGGACACAAATAACTCTTCGGGCACAGGCGCCTGGACCGCGTCAGTGCTCGGAGCCGGTGCGTATCCGCAATATTCATTATCAGCGTCAATTAATCCTAAATCTAACAGTCCGGTCGATTTGAAATTTTTCGATACCAATCTGAATATTAACACTGCCGGCAGTCAGAATAGATGGGTAGGAAATTATCGCTCTGTAGAGAATGCGCAGAAAGCTGATTTTGGCGTCAAGCGGGATATTCTCGCTTGCGCGAATTTGCTGAAAAACCCGGAGCAAAACAGCAGTGGAAATGGTCGGTCCACCGCTGGTGGAAACTGGGTTATTTCAAATGCGACCGTGACCATCGGTCAGTTTTCATCATTTTCAGAACTTTCGACGATCCGGATACCGCAATCGGTTCAGGAGATTCTGGGTACCAATCCGATGGTGACGAAAGTTGTGCAATCGGGCACCGGAGGCACGCTGACGCTGGCGCCTGCAACCAGCCCCTGTACGGTGGGCGATAATGTTTCGATTTGGCTGAGGTTTTTTCAGCTTCAGCTGAGCGCTCCGCAACAGATCGGGCTCAGGCTGACCGGCCAGACCGGCGGAAGCTACTTATACAGTTCAAGCGCAACACCGGCCGCAGGCGTCATCAGCGAAATATTGGGTGTTAATGAAACGCTCGGCATGGCGGGAGACAGCAGTGGAAATTTGACTGGCCTGCAGATCTTCCTCAATTCGACGACCACCGTATATTTCCTCGGCGTGATGGCGGGAACGGGTGAGATTGGACCCTATAATCCTCTCTCCACCCCTTACGCCAGCAACGGCGTTGCAATCGGGGATAATTCCGTCACCGACTCCCAGAATGCCGTACAGATCATTTCAGGCACAGGCGCGCCGACTTCGATGACACAGCCGGCGGGAACTCTTTACCTCAGGAAAGACGGAACCGCGACGGGGCTTTATCAATTCGTGAACGGCGCCTGGATTGCATACAGCTGAT
>JAMFSE010000124.1 GCA_026225115.1 Rhodovastum atsumiense | reverse complement strand
GGCCCGCAACGGCGCGCTCCACATCAAAACCCTCAGCGGGCTGCTGCATGTGGCAACGCTCATTCGCGGCCTCTCCGGGGTCGACCTCGACCCGCTGGAACAGGGGTTCCGTCCCGGCGCCGGCATTCCGGGCGCCTTTGGCGCCATCCGCGCCGGCGTGCTCAGCATCATCAATGCGCCCGGCAGCTCGCTGGTCGAGAGCCCGGACTTCAGGCCGTATTTCGACGGCATGTTCGAGCGCCTGGCCGGCGTGCCGGCGGAACTGCCCCTCGCCTTCGGCGATCCGCTGCAGCTTGCCTCTAAAGCGCCTTTCGTCAGCGGCACCAGCCTGCTTTCAACCGCGCTGATCTTCCGCCTCTACGCCTGGCACGACGGCAGCACCTGGCAGGTGCTGCCGGGCGGGCTGGCGTTCGGGCTCGACCAGAACGCCGCCACCAGCGGCATGAAGGATGTCTGGGTGCTGGATGCCGACGAGCCGCATTTTTTCTCCGGCGCCCCGCCCGCCATCGAACCGCCACCGCGCGCGCCCTTCCTGCCCGCGGCCAACCTGCCGTCGCGGGTGGCCGATAACCTGTTCTGGCTTGGCCGTTCGGTGGAGCGGCTGGAATCCGCTTCGCGCCTGCTGATGCTGGCCTTGCCGCGGCTGGAATCCGGCACCAGCCTGCCGCGTGATGTCGCCGAGCGGGCGCTGCTGGCCCGCAGCCTCGCGGAAGCCGGGATTTTGCCTGCCGATCTGGCCGGCGGCGGCGTCTCCGGCCGTTTCCTGCGCCACACGATTTCCCGGCGCAAACCGATTGCCGGGCTGGTGAAGGAAGTCGCCCGGTTGCTCAACGCTTCCAGCGAACGGCTCAGCCCGAACATGCTGACCACCGTACAATTCGCCCTCGACCAGGCGGCTGACGCGCTCGATGCAAATGAGGAAGCGGCTTTGCCCTCCATGCTGAGCTTCGCCGCCACCTTCGCCGGCATCGCCGCCGAGAACATGTCGCGCGACGGCGGCTGGCTGTTCCTGGAAATGGGCCGCCGGCTGGAACGCGCGGAAACTTTGGCCGACAGCCTCGCCATTCTGCTCGACGCCCCGCCCGAGCGGCTGGAACCGGGCCTGGCGCTTGGCATCGAACTCGCGGATTCCGTGCTTAGCTACGATCTGCGCCATGCCGGCATCCTGGCCCCGGCGCCGGTGCTCTCGATGCTGCTCGCCGATCCCGGCAATCCGCGCAGCCTCGGCTTCCAATGCGCCGCCTTGCGCTGGACACTGGAGCGCCTCGGCGCCGCTGACGACGCGGAATCCGCCCGGCTGCTGTTGAACGAGGCAACCGCTCTGGCCGGCCGCGTGACCGATCTGACGACGCCGTTGGCCAATATCGCCGCCCGGCTGCGCCTGCTCGCCGACCGCGTGCAGCGCCGCTTCTTCACGCTGCTGCCGGAAGCGCACCAGCTTGACGACGAGGAAGAAGTCGCCTCGGTGGCACAATGATCTATCGCCTGCATCACGCCACCACCTATGACTATGCGAATCCCGTGGTCCTCGGCACGCATTTCATGCATCTGCTGCCGCGCGAGCGCCCCGGCCAGTTCATCCGCGAAGCCCAGCTCGACATCACGCCGGCGCCGGATAACCGCCGCAACGAGATCGACCATTTCGGCAATTTCACCACCACCGTTTCGCTGACCGCGCCGCATAAGCAATTCCAGGTCGCCTTGAGTGCAACCGTCGATGTGCTGCACCCGGCGCCGCCTTCGCCGGAGCGCACGCTGCCGTGGGAAGACATCGCGCGGACCGCCGAGCGACGGGTGGAGACGGCCGAATTCTGCCTCGCCAGCCCGCTGGCCGCGCCGAACGACGACATCGCCGCCTATGCCAGAACCAGCTTTCCGCCCGGGCAACCCGTCCTGGTCGGATTGCTCGACCTCAACCGGCGCCTCTATGCCGATATGAAATACCGCTCGGGCATTACCAATACCGCGACCACCGCAACCCAGGTTTTGAAAACGCTGACCGGGGTGTGCCAGGACTACGCGCATCTGATGATCGCAGCACTGCGCGCGCTTGGCCTGCCCGCGCGCTATGTCTCCGGCTATCTGCGCACCTTGCCGCTGGCGGGTGAGGTCAAACGCCGCGGCGCCGACCAGTCGCATGCCTGGGCCGCCGCCTGGATCGGCGATGAAATCGGCTGGGTGGATTTCGATCCAACCAATAATCTTCTGGTGTCCGACGAGCATGTCACCTTGGCCTGGGGCCGGGATTTTCAGGATGTCAGCCCTTTGCGCGGCATCATCCTCGGCGGCGGCCGGCATGCACTGCGCGTGAATGTCGATCTGGACCCGGTACTCACCTGATAGTTTGAGGCTGTTTCAGAAGTCTACTCTGGCGGCCGTCAAGCGGCGATTTGGCCTTCGTTCTCAAATCGTCTAATCCAAAGAAAATTTTGAGGGACGATAATGACAAGCACCCATCTCGTTGATCCGGAAATCCTGCCTTTTCTCGAGCTGATGCCGCAGCTCAGATTCGATACCGCAACCGTGCCGCTCTACCGCGCCGGTTTCGCCGAGCGTTTCGCCGCGCTGACCATTGAGGAAGACCCCCGGCTGTCAACCGAAAGCTTCACCGTGCCCGGTCCGGAAGCCGCGCCGCCGGTGCGCCTTCTCGGCTATCGGCCCGCGCAGGCGCCCGGCCCGGTTCCGGCGATCCTGCATATCCATGGCGGCGGTTATCTCATCGGCATGCCGGAGATGAATGATGCAACCAACCGCGGTCTTGCTTTGGCACTCGGCTGCGCGATTTTCTCGGTCGATTACCGGCTGGCGCCGGAACACCAGTATCCCGCCCCGGTGGAGGATTGCTACGCGGCGCTCGCCTGGCTTTTTCAGAATGCCGCAAGTCTCAACATCGATCCGGCGCGCATCGGCGTTAAAGGCGAAAGTGCGGGCGGCGGTCTTGCTGCCTGCCTCGCATTGCTGGCGCGCGATCGCGGTGAATATAAGCTCAGCTTCCAGCATTTGATTTATCCGATGCTCGATGACCGCAACGTCACCCGCGCCAACGCACATCCGCATACCGGGGAATTCGTCTGGACCAAGGAGGATAATCATTTCGGCTGGTCTTCCATGCTGGGCGCGGAACCTGGGGGCCCCAACACCTCCCCCTACGCCGCCGCGGCGCGCGCCGAAGACCTGGCCAACCTGCCGCCCACCTACATCTCGGTCGGCGCATTGGATCTGTTTCTCGAAGAAGATCTCGACTACGCCCGCCGCCTCACCCGCGCCGGCGTCGCGATCGAATGCCATGTCTATCCCGGCGGCTATCACGGCTTCGACGTCACCCCCGGCTCCCGCGTCGCGGCGCAATCCAACCGCGACAGCCTTGAGGCTTTGCGCAGGGCAATGCTCGGCTAGGCGGAACAACACATGCCAAAAGCCATCGGCCTGTATTCCCGGAAAGCCGGAATGCCGCGCGAGGCTTTCTTCCGGCGCTACGAATATGGCCATGTGCCGCTGGTGAAAGAAATCTTTCCGCATTTCGCGACCTATACCCGAAGCTATCCGCAGCCCGATGTGCCCTTCTATCTGGCGCCCGGCCAGGCGCTCGGCTTCGATGCGCTGACCGAGATATGGAGCCGCGACAAAGCCGATACCGAGCGGACGATGGCCTGCATGGCGCAGGCGGATAATGCCCAGCGCCTGGCTGCTGACGAGGCTGAGCTTTTCGACCGTTCGGCATTGCTCTCGTTTCAGTGACAGAATTCGGCGAGCCGCCCGATCCCGGCGGCGCATTTCTCAAAGCCGTCGCATTCTTCGACAGCCCCGCGGATGTCGCGGCCGCGGCGTTTGCGGCGCATGTCGAAAAGACCCTCCTGCACGAATGGCGCGACATGCGTTCGGACGACAGCGCATTGATCGCCGCCTGCCGGCGCAATTATCTCATTCCCGGGACGGTGTTCCAGCACCCGCTTTACGAAAAGCCGGCGCAGACGGCACCCGCGCTCATCCTACAGCTTTGGTTCGCCGCGGCCACTGGCCTGCAGCAATGGCTGGAAACTGCGCAATCAACCAAGGGCCCAACATTGCGTGCCGTAAGCCTGGTCAAAACCTTCGGAGACGAGGCATTGCCGCGCTAGGATGCGTTCCGCTTCGCAGCCGCCCGGATCAGCGCCTTCAACGCTTCCGCATCGATTTTATCGCCTTCGCGAAAATCGATGGCGCGCCTTGTGTTGCCTTCCAGGCTTGAATTGAAGAGCCCTTTTGGATCCTCCAGCGAAGCGCCTTTGGCGAAGGTCGCCTTCACCATGCTCTTATAGGTCTCACCGGTGCAGATGATCCCGTTGCGATACCAGGTCGGCACACCGCGCCATTTCCATTCTTCCACCACTTCGGGCTCGGCCTGCTTGATCAACGCCCGCAGCCGGCTAAGCGTCTCGCCACGCCAATCGCCCAATTCCTTGATCCGTTCGTCGATCAACTCGGAAGGGGTTTTTCCGTCTGCAGTCTCGCTTTTCGCCGTTTCGCTTTTCGCCATGGCGGCTCACCTCATGCAAATTCGATCAGCAAATCCTTGGCGTCGATCTGCGCCCCCGCGGTCACCAGAATGCTCTTGATGGTGCCGTCGCGCGGCGCGGTCAGCTGCGCCTCCATCTTCATCGCCTCGATGCCGAGCAACGCTTCGCCCTGCACAACCGCCTGGCCTTCGCGGACCATGACGACGGAGACGGTGCCGGGCATCGGCGCGCCGATTTGCTTGCTGTCGGCTTCATCGGCCTTGCGGCGCGCCGGCCGGCTGGCGGTGGCGCTGCGGTTGGGCACGCTGATCACCCGCGGCTGCCCGTTCAGCTCGAAGAATACCCGCACATTGCCGTCATCATCGGTCTCGGAGATGGTCTGCAGGCTGATGATCATGGTCTTGCCGGACTGGATGGTCACCGCGATCTCATCGCCCTGCTGCATGCCATAAAAATACACCGGCGTCGGCAGTACCGAGACCGGGCCATAGGTGCGCATGCCGGCGTTGAAGGTGGTGAAGACATCCGGATACATCAGATAGGAGCTGAGGATCTGGTCGTTGAACGCAATCCCGCAGCGCTCCGCAGCGGTTTTGCGAACTTCCTCGAGATCCACCGGCGCCAGCAGCGATCCCGGACGCACGGTTATCGGGGGTTTGCCCTTCAGCACTTTTTTCTGCAGTGCCTCCGGCCAGCCGCCGGGAGGCTGGCCCAGATCGCCATGCAGCATTTCGACCACCGATTGCGGAAATGAAATTTCCTTGGCCGGGCTTGTGACATCTTCCGGCGTCAGATTCTGGCTCACCATCATCAGCGCCATGTCGCCGACAACTTTCGATGACGGCGTGACTTTTACGATATCGCCGAACAATTCATTGGCATCGCGGTAAGCGCGCGCCACCTCATGCCAGCGCGATTCAAGCCCAAGCGAATGCGCCTGCTCGCGCAGATTGGTAAACTGGCCGCCCGGCATCTCATGCAGATAAACTTCCGATGCGCCGGATTTCAAATCGGATTCGAAGGCGGCGTATTGCGTCCGCACCCCTTCCCAATAAAAACTCATGCGGCGGATGGCGTCCGGGTCGAGCCCGGTATCGCGATCGGTATGGCGCAAAGCCTCCACCAGCGACCCCAGGCAAGGCTGTGAAGTGAGGCCGGACATCGGGTCCATCGCCGCGTCGAAGGCATCGACGCCGGCATTGACCGCCGCCAGCACGGTGGCGCCGGAGATGCCGGAGGTGTCATGCGTGTGCAGATGGATCGGCAAACCCACTGATTCCCTCAGCGCCTTTACCAGCACCCCGGCGGCGGCGGGTTTCAGCAATCCCGCCATGTCCTTGATCGCCAATATATGGCAGCCGGCGGCTTCCAGTTCCTTGGCCAGGCCGACATAATAAGTCAGCGAGTATTTGGCCCGGTCCGGGTCGAGAATATCGCCGGTATAGCACAAAGCACCTTCCGCCAGTTTGCCGGCCTCAGCGACCGCATCGATCGACACCCGCATGTTTTCGACCCAGTTGAGGCAGTCGAAAATCCGGAACACATCGATGCCGCCGAGCGCTGCCTGGCGGACAAAAAATTTCACCACATTATCGGGGTAGTTGGTGTAGCCGACGCCATTGGCGCCGCGCAGCAGCATCTGCAGCAGAATATTCGGCGCGCGTTCGCGCACCAGGCGCAGCCGCTCCCATGGGCCCTCCGAGAGAAAGCGCATCGAGACGTCGAAAGTGGCCCCGCCCCAGCATTCCAGGGAGAACAGTTCCGGCAGCCCCACCGAATAGGCTTTTGAGGCGTTGACGATGTCATAGCCGCGCATGCGGGTCGCCAGCAGCGATTGATGGGCATCGCGCATCGTCGTGTCGGTGACCAGCGCGCGGGGCTCCGCCAGCATCCAATCCGCAAAACCTTTAGGCCCTAGCTTGTCCAGAAGCTGCTTGGTGCCATCCTGCCGTTCATTGCCAAAGCGCGGCGGTTCCGGCACGCGCGCTTCCGCCGGCGGGCGCTTTTTGCCGCGTGTCTCCGGATGGCCATTGACGGTGACATCAGCGATATAGCGCAGCAGTTTGGTCGCCCGGTCGCGCCGCCGCTGCACCTGGAAAAGCTCCGGCGTGTTATCGATAAACCGTGTGGTGTAGCGGTTCGCGGCAAAATCCGGATGATTGAGCAGGGTTTCCAGAAACGCCAGATTGGTCGCAACGCCACGGATCCGGTATTCGCGCAAGGCGCGGTCCATGCGGCGTATCGCCTCTTCCGGCGTCGGCGCCCAGGCGGTTACCTTTTCCAAAAGCGCATCGTAAAACCGTGTCACCACCGCACCGGAATAGGCGGTGCCGCCATCGGTGCGGATGCCAAAGCCATGGGCGCCGCGATAGGCGGTGATGCGGCCGTAATCGGGAATGAAATTATTCTCGGGATTCTCGGTGGTGATCCGGCATTGCAGCGCATGGCCGCTGAGTTTGATATCCTTCTGCTCCGGCACGCCGGTTTCCGCGACATTGCCGACATGACCGCCCTCGGCCACATGGATCTGCGCCTTTACGATATCGATCCCGGTCACCACCTCGGTCACCGTGTGTTCCACCTGCACGCGGGGATTCACTTCGATGAAGTAGAACAGGCCGGTGTCCATATCCATCAGGAATTCGACCGTTCCGGCATTGCAATAATTTGTCGCCCGCCCGATCGCTAGTGCCGCATTACAAAGTTTTTCCCGGTCTTCATCGCCCAGATACGGCGCCGGCGCGCGCTCGATCACCTTCTGGTGCCGGCGCTGGATCGAACAATCGCGTTCGAACAGATGCACGAGATTGCCAAAGGAATCGCCCAGCAGCTGCACCTCGACATGGCGGGCGCGGCGCACGAGTTTTTCCAGATACACTTCATCATTGCCGAACGCCGCCTTCGCCTCGCGCTTGGCGGAGATGACGGATTCCAGCAGCATGCCTTCGTTCTCGATCGGCCGCATCCCGCGCCCGCCGCCGCCCCAGCTGGCCTTCAGCATCACCGGATAGCCGATCTCGGCCGCCAGGCGCTTAATTTCCTCGCCGTCATCCGGCAGAGGCGCGGTCGCCGGCATCACCGGCACGCCGACCGACACGGCCAGATTGCGCGCCGAAACCTTGTTCCCCAGGCTGCGCATCGTGTCCGGCGACGGCCCGATAAACACTATCCCGGCCTCGGCACAGGCATCGGCAAAATCAGGATTTTCGGAAAGAAAACCGTAGCCCGGATGAATGGCGTCGACGCCGGCGGATTTGGCGACGCGGATCACCTCGTCAATGGCGAGATATGCCTCAATCGGCCCCTTGCCGCGGCCGATCAGATAGGCCTCATCCGCCTTGAACCGGTGGAGAGAAAGTTTGTCGTGCTCAGGGTAAATGGCAACCGTCTGAATCCCAAGCTCAGCCGCCGCCCGAAACACCCGAATGGCGATCTCAGACCGATTGGCAACGAGCAGGCGCTTAAAACGTTTCATTCAGCTTCCTTATTGGATGAATTAAATCAAACAAAGCATAGGAAGCACAGTCAGGAAAGCAGTTCTTTTTCTAAAGAAAAAGAACCAAAAAGATTTTTTTAACCTGGATTTCGGTTGTGACCACGCTTCGGCCCATGTCCAGTGGATTTAACCCGCCAAATACCGAACCGTGACTCCGGACGGTTTGCAGACCCATGCAAGTACGCGATGCTAAGTTTCCGCCGGGATCAATATACCCATTGCAATGATATTACTTAGGATGAGGAGGGCAGTGCTGGTGGAGCAGAAACGCTGCCAACAGTCCCCGAATATACAAAATTGGAAATATGATTCTCCAATTCGGTAATGTATTCGTCATGCTCTTGAGCGTCTTCTACAGTTTGCGCCTGCCACGAGCCATTCAAGGATTTACTCAATGTAGAAATTCGAATTGGAGGGCCTACTCCACCCGCTGAGTGTTTAATCGCGTGATCTAGCACCCAATAGACGCCAAATTTGGCGTCTTTGACGGTAGGCATTTTATCCTTCCAAAGCACACGTTTTACGAAAGCCATGAAAGGATCAGCAATCATCTGACCCGATCCCATTGTAACAAAAAATAAGTTTTTTTCTTTGATTTCTGGTTGAAAATCCATTGAACCAAATTCGATGAGATACGGTTCACCCTTCAACACCGCAGCAATCATCGCCCCGAAATTTATTCCCGTCTGTGCATTGTGAGGGGCGAAGCTTTTTTGAAGATCAGATAAAAATCTTTCGGCTATATTTTTAGGTGGTGAAGTCGTTGTGCATATCCAACGGATCCTGTAGCCGCAACTATCACATCTTCGATAATACGGATTTTTTCAGAGGAAGGAATTTGCAGTAGTGGCATGGGGCCCATCGCTGATGTTGCCACGCTGTCAGCGCCAATAACCACGCCGTCTAAACATTTTACGCCGACTAATACAGTCATTTCAATCTCTAAATATGCTGTTAACCTTCATTTCTGGATATACAGCATAGATCGATTTTATAAGACTGTTGAATGAGAGCGATCTTACCCAGTTTGAGATATCAACAAAATATTTTTTATTTTGGTCTCCGAGACCTTGGAGTATTTCGTGGCCTTTTTGGATGCCGCTCGCAGAGACAGCATATGTCGACCAACGCCCATTGCCGGACGGAGCAATGACGGCATCCCCCG
>JAMFSE010000019.1 GCA_026225115.1 Rhodovastum atsumiense | reverse complement strand
GGTCCAGTTTCAGCGGCGGTAATTCCGCGCCCAGCGCCAGGGTAAGCTTCTCCGCGGCGGCTTGGCGCAATTGCGTCAGCGCGGCGGCGGCATCGACATAGGCGGCGCGGCGCGCGGCGGCCTCCCGGGTGAGTTCCACGATATCGGCGGCGCTGCTTTCCAGCGCCGCCAGTTTGGCCCGCAATTCCTGCAGGAATTGCGGCAGCACCACCACATTGACGCCGTGCTTGCGGGCGGCTGCACGGAGCGAGAACAGCCGCTCCTCGGTCGCCTCCAAGGCCCGCGGGTCGGCCTGCGCCTCATAGGCCAGGCGGTTGAGCAAGGTCTCGGCCTCGGCCAGAGCTTCTTCGGCGCGTTCAATGGCGCCGAGGGCCGAAGCAGCCGGGTGCTCGCCATCCGGTGAGGCGAGCCGGCTCAAGGCCCGCGCGGCGCCGCGCAAATGCGCGGCCGGGCCCAAGGCGCGGCGATCTTTCGGCGTCAGCTCCGCCAGCGCCGCCGCAATTGCCTCCGCCCGCCGCTCGCCCGATTGCAGCCGCAGCCGCTCGGCGGCCAGTTCTTCCTCCTCACCGGTCTGCGGGTTGAGGGTGTTCAGCTCATCGACCGCGTGCCGCAGCAAATCCTCATCGCGCGCCGTCTCGGCAATTTCGCGCTCCGCCGCCCGCAGCCGCGTTGCTGCATCCTTCCAGGCGCGGAAACATGCGGCCACCGTTTCGCGGGCGGCTTGCGGGACGTTGAACGCATCCAGCAAGGTCAGATGATTGGCCGGATCGGCCAGCCCCACCTGTTCATGCTGCCCCTGAACCTCGATCAGCAAGGCGCTCAGTTTTTTTAATAATACGACGCCGACCGGTTGATCATTCACCAATGCGCGCGAGCGGCCGTCCCGATTGATGATGCGCCGCAGCACAATCTCGTCACTCTCGCCGCGGTGGCCGCCGTCGAGTCCCTGCTCATCCAGCAGCGCCGCCGCCGGATGGTCGCGCGGCACCGAGAAGACGGCCGAAACCACCGCCTGGTCGGCGCCGTTGCGGATCAGCCCGCCATCGGCCCTGGCGCCCAGAGCCAGCCCCAGGCTGTCGAGCAGGATCGATTTGCCGGCGCCGGTTTCGCCGGTCAGCGTCGTCAGCCCAGGTCCGAAATGCAAATCCAGCCGCTCGATCAGCACCACGTCGCGGATCGAGAGGCTGTTCAGCATGGCGTCAGGTCAGAGCAATCAGAACCAGCCGTGCTTTTTCGGCGGCGGCACGGTTTGGGCATCGGCAACCAGATTATGCGCCTGCAGCTTGTCGTAAGCGGCCTGGTACCAGCTGCTGCCCGGATAATTATAGGCCAGGACCGAGGCGGTGCGCTGGGCAGCCCCCGTCAGGCCGAGGTCGAGATAACACTCGGTGGTGCGCTCCAAGGCCTCGGCCGTGAAGGTCGTCGACTGATAGGTCTGGATGATATCCTGGTAGCGGCCGATGGCGGCGGCATACAGATGCTGTTTCTGGTAATACCGGCCGATCACCATTTCATGCCCGGCGAGCCGGTTATAGGCGAGGCGCAGCTTGATACGGGAGTCGCGGGCATAAGCGCTGTCCGGATAGCGGGTGATAACGTCGCCCAAGGTCTGGATCGCTTCATAGGTCGCGGTCTGGTCGCGCTCCACATCGTCGATCTGCTCATAATAGCACAGCGCCTTCAGATAATAGGCGTAGGCCGCTTCGTCGTCGGTGGGATGCAGTGCGATATAGCGGCTGAGTGAGCTCAGCGCGCTGGTATAATCCTGGCTCTTATACTGCGCGTAGCCAGCCAGCAATTCCGCGTGGGTGGACCAGGTGGAGTAAGGATAGTTCTGGTCGATCAGGTTGAACTTGGTTACTGCCCGGTCGTAATTTTCCTGTTTCATTAGGGCCAGGCCCTCGGCGTACAGGTCCTGGGCGGACTCAGTATTTGCCTGATCGGCAGCCGTTTGCGCGCCGGGTGAAGGTGCGCTCCCAAAAAACTTGGAACAGCCGCTCAGCAACAAGGGCAGAGCAATAAAAACGAGCGCGCCGAACCGGACCAGGCGTGCGGGGGAAGAACAGGTGGCGGGGCGAATCTGGGTCATTGGTGGCGGCTTATAGCATGCAGATCGAGAACGCGAAGCGGGGGAACGGCGGTCTTTGTCAACAAAGCTTCGCTGGCGATTGCGGGCGCCGGTCCGGGCTTGGCGTTCCGGCATGGCTGAGCTTAGCATAACTTAACCAAAGGCCTCTTGACTTGCCGCTTTTTGGCGCTTAACCGGCCCCCGTCGAGGATTGCTCTAAAAAGGGCGGTTTTCGCTCGTTTAAGTTCTAAATTTCTCTGTTTCAAACTTCACACGGGCAATAGCCAAGCCGTGATCCGGTCTGCCGGATGGCGCATACAAACGAAAAGCCTGCTTTCAAAAGCGCTTTTCAAAAGGACATATTCAGCCACATGGCTTCCTCAACAACTGCATTACGCCCAGAGACCCCCGCATATTCCGGCGGTGAAGATTTCGCTTCCCTTTTAGAAACCTCGCTCGGAATCAATTCCGGGTTTGAAGGTTCCGTCGTTACCGGCACCGTGCTCCGGATCGACGATGATTTCGTGATCGTCGATGTCGGCTTGAAGAGCGAAGGCCGCGTGCCGCTTCGCGAATTCGCCCCCGTCGGCGCCAAGCCCGAAGTCAAGATCGGCGACGTGTTCGACCTGTTCATCGAGCGCTACGAAGACAAAGACGGCTCAATGGTCCTGTCGCGCGAGAAAGCCCGCCGCGAAGAAAGCTGGACCTTGCTGGAAAAATCGTTCGAAGCGCAGACCCGCGTCAACGGCGTCATCCATGGCCGTGTCAAAGGCGGCTTTACCGTCGATCTCGGCGGCGCCACCGCGTTCCTGCCGGGCAGTCAGGTGGATATCCGTCCCGTACGCGACGTCGCCCCGTTGATGGGCATCTCCCAGCCGTTCCAGATTTTGAAGATGGACCGGGCACGCGGCAATATCGTCGTCTCGCGCCGCGCCGTGCTGGAAGAAACCCGCGCCGAGCAGCGCTCCGAATTGATCCTCGGCCTTAAAGAGGGTCAGATCCTGGACGGCGTGGTCAAGAACATCACCGATTACGGCGCGTTCGTGGACCTCGGCGGCGTCGATGGTCTGCTGCACGTGACCGACATCGCCTGGAAGCGCATCAATCACCCGGCCGAGGCTTTGGTCATCGGCCAGCCGGTCAAGGTGCAGGTTATCCGCTTCAATGCCGATACCCAGCGGATCTCGCTTGGCATGAAGCAGCTGGAAGCCGATCCCTGGGAAGGGGTCGACGCGAAATACCCGCCTGGCGTCAAAGCCTCGGGACGCGTCACGAATATCACCGATTACGGTGCGTTCGTGGAACTGGAACCGGGCGTCGAGGGCCTGGTGCATGTCTCCGAAATGTCCTGGACCAAGAAGAACGCGCATCCCGGCAAGATTGTTTCCACCAGCCAGGAAGTCGATGTCATCGTTCTGGATGTGGATGCTTCCAAGCGCCGCATCTCGCTTGGGCTGAAACAGGTCATGCGTAATCCCTGGGAAGAATTCCAGGATGAGCACCCGATCGGTTCCGTGCTGGAAGGCGAGATTCGCAACATCACCGAATTCGGCCTGTTCATTGCCATCGGCGCTGAAATCGACGGCATGATCCATATGTCGGACCTGTCCTGGGATGATTCCGGCGAGCTCGCGATCGCCAAATACAACAAGGGCGATAACGTCAAGGCAAAGGTGCTCGATATCGATGTCGAGAAAGAGCGCATCAGCCTCGGCATCAAGCAGCTGGAAGCCGATCCGGCCGCCGGCGTGCTCGACAAGATCCATAAAGGTCAGATCGTGACCTGCGTGGTGACCGCGGTGCAGGCGAACGGCATCGAAGTGAAGGTGGACGAAGTCCTGACCGGCTTTATCCGCCGGGCCGAACTTGCCCGCGACAAGGCCGAGCAACGCTCCGAGCGGTTTGCCGTTGGTGAATCCGTCGATGCCAAGATCACCTCGGTTGATCGGGCTGCGCGCAAGCTGCAGCTGACGATCAAGGGCAAGGAGATCGACGAGGACAAACAAGCAGTTAGCGAATTCGGATCCTCGGATTCGGGCGCTTCGCTGGGCGATATTCTCGGGGCCGCAATTCGCCGCCGGAACTCGCAGACCGACGAATAAGCAATACGCTTATCTAAGCTGCTTGCGGGGAGGCGCAGGGCGCCTCCCCGCAATGCGTTTTAACGCCGCGTTACACCTATCGCGCCCTAGAGTAGCAGTTGCGCTAAAGTTGAGACTGTTTTGCTCAAAAAACAAAGATAAACGCAAAAAATAAAAAACACTGCTATCACAATAAGTTATTGACCAAGTCGGAACGTCCTGGCATCGTCGGCTGGGAGAGAGTGAATGACGCGTTCTGAATTGATTGCAGGGTTGGCGGAAGATAATCCGCATCTCACGATCGGCGATGTCGAGCGGATCGTGGCGGCTTTGTTCGATGAGATGACGAACGCGCTGGCGCGCAATGAGCGCGTGGAACTCCGCGGCTTTGGCGCCTTTACCGTGAAACACCGCAATGCCCGCGCCGGCCGCAATCCAAGGACCGGTGAGACCGTGGAAGTCGAACAAAAATCCGTGCCATTTTTTAAAGCCGGCAAGGAACTGCGGGAGCGGATTAACAAACCGGTTCCGGTTGCAGCCGTTAAAAAGAACGGCGGAGCGAAAAGCTGAAATTTCTCCGGGCGCTGATCGGGTTACTGCTGTTGCTGATACTGGTGGTTTTCCTGCTCTCCAACCGGGGTCCGGCGATGCTGGGGTTCTGGCCGTTCGGTTTTCTCGTCACGCTGCCGCTGGGAGCTGTGGTGATCGCGGCATTAGTCATCGGATTTCTGGGCGGGTTGGCCGCGCATCTGCCAAAGCGATTCGCCGCCCGCCGGCGGATGAACAAGGCGGAGAAACGGGCCGGCGAGCTGGAAACCAGGCTTGCAGCGGCAACAGCGAGCCAAAGATTGCAAGCTGAGGACCGGCGTCCCACAATAGCGCCGTGAGCGGCATTCAAAAACGTTTGATCACGGCGATCGATACCGCCGATTTTTCCAGCGCGCGCGAATTGGCGGCAGCGGTGACGCCGCATTCCGGCCTGATCAAGCTTGGGCTGGAATTCTTTCTGCGCAACGGTCCGCAGGGTCTGACCGTGGCTGGCCGCGCGCCGGTGTTTCTCGACCTGAAACTGCACGATATTCCGAATACGGTGGCCGGCGCCGTTCGGGCGTTGCTGCCGCTTGGGGTGCGGATGCTGACGGTGCATGCCGGCGGCGGCGCGGCGATGGTGGCAGCGGCGCGCGAGGCTGCTGAGCCCGCCGGCGCGACGCGCCCTCTGGTCCTGGCGGTCACGGTGCTGACCAGCCTCGATGCGGCGGCGCTGCAATCGACAGGCGTGGACGGCGCGGTCAGCGCGCAGGTGTTGCGGCTCGGGCGCCTGGCGCTGGATGCCGGCGCCGATGGGCTGGTGTGTTCCGCGCATGAGATTGCCGCCCTGCGCGACGCTTTTGGCGGCAGGCCGATCCTAGTCGTGCCCGGTATTCGGCCTGAGGGTAGCGCTGTAGGCGATCAGGCGAGGGTGATGACCCCACAGGCGGCGGTGCAGGCAGGGGCGGATTATATTGTCGTTGGCCGCCCCATTACCGGCGCCGGCGACCCTGGCTTTGCCGCGGCCGGGATAGCCGCCGCGATCGCATGATTTTGGGCAAGACTCAGGCTAAAATTTGCGGCGTCAACAGCGCCGCCGCATTCGATGCGGTGGTGGAGTCTGCGGCCGATTACCTTGGTTTCGTTTTCTTCGAACGCTCGCCGCGCTTTGTCACGCCCGCGAAGGCGTCCCTGCTTTCAGCGCGGCATGAAGGCGGGCCCAAGCGAGTTGGTTTGTTTGTAGAACCCCGTGCCGAGACCATTCAGCGCGTGTTGGACGAAGTGCAGTTGGACTTCCTGCAGCTATACGGCAGCCCCGACATGTGCGCGGCACTGCGCGTCCATTTCGGGTTGCCGGTATGGCGAGCCGTTGGCGTATCCGCAAAGAGCGAGCTGCCCGCGGACGGCCAGGGTCTGGACGGGTTTGTCATCGAGGCGAAACCCCCGGCCGGCGCCACCCGGCCGGGGGGCAATGCGGTGGCTATGGAGTGGGGTCTGCTGGCCGATTGGCGAGCGCCAAAATTCTGGCTGCTGGGCGGCGGGCTGACGCCGGAGAATGTGGTGCAGGCGATGCTGCAAAGCCATGCGCCGGCGGTGGACGTGTCCTCAGGCGTGGAGACCGCGCCGGGCGAAAAATCCCCGGCGCTTATCCGCGATTTCATCGCCAGGGTCAGAAGCGCCGAATAGAGCG
Organism: Rhodovastum atsumiense; assembly: GCA_026225115.1. GTDB lineage: Bacteria > Pseudomonadota > Alphaproteobacteria > Acetobacterales > Acetobacteraceae > Acidocella > Acidocella atsumiense_A. The sequence goes on along the minus strand of JAMFSE010000019.1, from coordinate 36,169 downwards.
CGATTTTAAGGAAGCATGTGCCACATACGGCATCTAATCGCGCATTTCGCTGCCGCCGTTGGCGGCGATGATCTGGCCGGTCATCCAGCCGCTCTCATCGGAGAGCAGGAAGCACAAAATGCGCGCCGCCTCGTCCGGCACGGCGTGGCGCCGCAGCGCGTTCGTTGCCGGCATGTTGACGATTTCCGGCCGCGCTTCCGGAACATTCGGTTTGCGGTCATTGACGACGCGGCCCGGGTAGATGCCGTTGACGCGGATTTTGTCCGGGCCGCAGAGCCGGGCGGTGTGCCGCACCAGCGCGTTCAATGCCGCCTTGGATGATGCGTAGCCCGGCACGTAATGCATGCCGAGATAAGCGGCGCCGGAGGAAACCACCGCGATGTTGCCGCCGCCGGCCTTGACCATATGCGGAATCGCGGCCTTCATCAGCATGCCGGGGCCAATGACGTTGATGCGGAAAATCCGCTCCCAGATCGCCGGGTCCATTTTCAATACGGTGTCGTCCGCCGCCATCGTCGCGGGCGAGGTGTCGGCGGCCGGAATTGCGAGCCCATCGATGCCCCCGAATTCGTCAACGCAACGCCGCACAATCGCTTCGATCGATGCATCGTCCGAAAGGTCGAAGACGAAGGGGATGGCCTTGCCGGCCTGGCCTTCCAACTCGGGCTGCAATTTCTGCAGCCCTTCCGCATTGCGATCGCCGACGATCACCTTGGCGCCGAGTTTCACCAGGCGGACGGCGAGCGCCGCCCCCATGCCGGTAGCGCCGCCGCCGATGATGATGCGCTTGTCCGCCAGATCCTGCATGATTTGTTCCTCCATTTTTTGTTTCAGCCATGGAGTACGATTGGCTGCTGACTGTCAACCTGACTGTGGGCTGTCAATTCGCGCGGACTACGCCGAATAAATCATCTTGCGGGTCATGCCGCCGTCCACCACGAATTCCGAGCCGGTAATGAAGCCGGCATCGGCGCTTAGGAGATAAGCCGCGAGGGAGGCGATGTCCTCGACCGTGCCGACGCGGCTGGCCGGATGCTGCGCATGGTGCGCCGCGGATAATTGCTCGTGGCCGACGTTGATCCAGCCCGGGGAGATGCAATTCACCCGGATAGCCGGGCCAAGGCTGATGGCGAGCGCGTGGGTCAAGGCGAGCAGCCACCTTTAGACGCGCTGTAGGATTCGGTATCCGGCTCCGACATATGCGCGCGGGTGGAGGCGATGGTGACGATGCTGCCTTTGCCGGTGCGCAGCAGTTCGGCGCCGGTGCGGGCGAGCAGGAAAGTGCTGGTGAGATTGGTGGCCAGTACTTGGTTCCATTCCGCCAGGGTGAGCGCGGCAATCGGCTTGCGGATCATGAAGCCGGCGCCGATTCCGCTGGCGCCGCCGGTGATCAAGATGGTTGGTGTTGTCATGTTGTCCCGTCCGTTTCTGATGAATGGGAAATGGGGTGGCACCTCGCATCTTGCAGGGGCCGGACCGCCTTCTTACCTCGGATAGGTAAAAGCGGAGACGAACATGACAAAGCGAACGGTAAGGCGGCATGTGATCGACGTCGAGGACGATAGCGCGCTACCCCTGGAGATCGATCCGGCGCTGGTCGAATTCATGATCCTGAAAGCCCGGGCTTTCGATGTGAAAGTGGCGCCGGTCGAGCCCGATCCGGGGTCCAACGCAGCAGATGACGGCGAGCGGGCGGTGCTGGAAGACCATCCGTCGGACCAGACCGAAACGGAATTGCGGGATGCGATCGAGGGGCTTTCGGATTTGGCGGCGATTGATCTGGTGGCGATGTTCTGGATCGGCCGCGGCGATTACGGTCGGGAGGAATTAGATGAGGCGCGGAGCCTGGCGGCTGAACGGACCGGCCAGCCGGTTGCGGATTACCTGCTGGGCGAACCCAATCTAGGCGATTTCCTGGAAGAGGGGCTGGTGACCCTGGGCTATGTCCCCGAGGATTACGGACCAGAAGCTTAGCGCCTAGCCCGCCCGGCGGCGCGGTTCCTCGTTGGACTTAAGCTGCCCGCAGGCCGCGAGAATATCCTGGCCCCTGGGGGTGCGGATCGGCGAGGAATACCCGGCGGCCATGACAATCTCTGCGAATTTCTTGATCGCGGCTGGAGAAGAAGTTTTATACGTGCTGCCGGGCCAGGGGTTGAACGGGATCAGGTTCACCTTCGCGGGCAGGCCGGCGATCAGGTATACCAGGGCACGGGCGTCGGTTTCGGAATCGTTGATGCCGTCCAGCATGACATATTCAAATGTGATGCGCCGCGCGTTGGAAGCCGCCGGATAGCGGCGGCAGGCGGCGATTAGCTCCTTGATCGGGTATTTGCGGTTCAGCGGGACCAGCTCATCGCGCAAATCATCGCGCACCGCATGCAGGGACACCGCCAGATTGACGCCAAGCTCCTCGCCGGCGCGGTCCATCATCGGCACCACGCCTGAGGTGGAGAGCGTGATGCGGCGGCGCGATAGCCCGATTCCCTCGCCATCCATGACGATCTTCATGGCCTGGGCGACATTTTCGTAATTATACAACGGCTCGCCCATGCCCATCAGCACGATGGTGGAGAGCAGCCGCGGCGTCTCGCCCTTCGGGCTTGGCCATTCGCCATAGGCGTCGCGCGCAGCCATGAACTGGCCGACGATCTCGGCCGAGGACAGATTACGGGCCAGGCGCTGCGTACCGGTGTGGCAGAAGCGGCAGGAGAGCGTGCAGCCCACCTGGCTGGAGATGCAGACGGCGCCGCGGTCTTCCACCGGGTCCGGAATATAAACGGTCTCTACCGCTTCATTATCACGGAATTTGAACAGGAATTTCCGGGTCTGGTCCTTTGAGCGCTGATCGACCGAAACTTCCGGCCGGCTGACGACGAAATGCTCGGCAAGCTTTTCCTGCAGCGGCCGCGCAATGCTGCTCATGGCCGCAAAATCGGTGACGCCTTGATGATACATCCAATGCCAGAGCTGCTTGGCGCGAAACGGTTTTTCACCGATGGCGGCAACCTCTTCCGCCAGCTGCTCGCGCGACAATCCCACCAGATCCCGCCTGCCATCGGCCAGCACATTGTCCGGCGGCGCGAAAGCGGCGGCTTTGGCGAGGATGCGGTCGCGGTCGGCGGCGGTCAGCTCGGCATTAGAGGCGTAATTTACGGGCATGCCTTCTTTAATGCGCCGTAGGCACCGGAAAAGCCAGTAAGGCTGAAGGTATCGGTGACCGTCTTCCCATGCGGGGCTGAGGATTTGGCAACCGCGGTGGCGCCGGCCTGGAAGGCGGAGATGGCCGCGGCACCACTCGCGGTAAACGCCGTCTGATCCTGGGTGTAAAAATCAAGCGCCGTGGTGCCGACGGTAAGCGTGACCGTTGGCGTTTTGGGATAGGTATAGCCTGCAGCAATCGTCACTTCATCGGCCGCGGATTTGCGCTGGGTCACGGTAAGCTGCACGGCACCGCGCCCGGCCAGCGCCGGATCGGAGGTTTTCGCCGTGGTGAAGGCGTAGCAGGCTTTCGCACTGCCGGCGCCGTAAGATGCCGCGGTCCAATCCCCAAAGACGCCAAGCGGCTGCGGGCCGGAATTTGTCGTAGCTGCAAAAGCGGCGGCAGAAGGGGCGACAAACAGCAGCGCGGCAAGGATGATTTTCATGGCCAAGACATAACCGCATGACACCTGCGTCACAAGTTACCCGAGCTCAAATCCGGGCCTTGCGGGGCAGCCGGCAATGGGTTGAAATGGCCGCCGGAAATGGGAGAAAACAAATGCATTCAGAGATTCTAAAATATGACGCCATTCACCGGCATATGGAGAGCCATCTGTTTTTCGACCCGGCAAAATCCGGAAAGCGGCCCGGGATACTGGTCTTTCCGGAAGCCTTTGGCCTCAGTGACCACACCAAGGAAAAGGCGCAACGGCTGGCGGAACTTGGTTACGTCACCCTTGCCAATGATCTGTTCGGCGAGGGCAAAACCGTCTCCTCCATGGATGAGGTGATGGGTTTTGTCGGCCCCATGATGCAGGACCCGCTGCAAACCCGCCTCTACGCGGAAGCCGGGCTGAAAGCTTTGCTGGCGCGCCCGGAAGTCGACAGCTCGAAAATCGCCGCAATCGGCTATTGCTTCGGCGGCACGGTCTCCCTGGAACTGGCGCGCAGCGGCTGCGACATTAAAGGCGCCGCCGGTTTCCATAGCGGCCTCGGCACCACCCGCCCGGAAGATGCCAAAAACATCAAAGGCAAAGTGCTTGTGTGTATAGGCGCCGATGACCCGATGATCGGCCCGGAGCTGAGGCAGACATTCACCGATGAGATGACCGCCGCCAAAGTCGATTGGCAAATGCATCTCTATGGCAACACGGTGCACAGCTTCACCAACAAAACCGCGGATAGCGCCGGCATGCCGCAAGCCATACGCTACAGCGCTGAAGCCGACCGCCGTTCCTGGAACTCACTAGTGGATTTTCTCGAAGAAATTTTCGCTTAAGGAAAGCAGCCGCTTTTTTGAAAAAAAGCGGCGCAAAAAACTTCTGCTGCTCTGGGGCATGGGCTGTATCGGCATCGACGCCCATGCCTCAGATTCAGAAAAATTTTTTGGTTCTTTTTTTTAAAAAAAACTGCTTTTTCTTACCCTAAGTCCTTAGCGACGTTTTCAATAACGCCCGACCAGTCATAGGGTTTTTTCTGGCGGTAGAGTCTTATGGACTGGTACCAGGGTGTGTCGTTACGGTTTAGCAGCCAGCGCCAGTCGGGGGCGTAGGGCAGGACCAGGCTGGTTGGCACGCCGATGGCGCCGGCGATATGGGCGACGGAGGTGTCGATGGTGACCAGATGTTCGACGTTCTTCAGGATCGCCATGGTGTCGGTAAAATCGTCGATTTCGGGGCCGAGGTTGAGCAGCGGGGCGGCGCCGAAATAGCCGCCGGCCTGAGCGATCTGGTCGCCCTTTTGCACCGTGATCAGGGTGATGCCGGGGATAGTGAAAAGCGGCGAGAACTGGCTGAGCTTCAGGGTGCGTTTGCGGTCGTTTTTATGGCTGGGGCGGCCGGCCCAGACCAGCGCGATGCGGCGCTTGTTGGGTGCGGCGAGGCGGTTCAGTTTTTTGCCCCAGCTTTCGATTTGTTCTGGATCGGCCTGCAAATATCCGCCGCTATCCGGGATGTTCTCGGTAGTGATGCTGGCCAGGCGCGGCAGGCCGGATAGCGGGATGTAGCAATCATAATCTTTGGCATCATCCCAGCTGTTGATGATGGTTGAAATACCAGGGATTTGCCGCAGGATCGGCACCAGATCATGGCTGCAGGCAAGGGTGGCGGCCGGGGCGTGGGCGGTTGCCCAGGGGATCAGCCGGGCGAACTGGATGCAGTCACCAAAGCCTTGGTCGGCGACGATCAGCAGCCGGCCTGGGGCAAGGTCCTCTCCGTTCCATTGCGGCTTGCCGGTTTTCGGCAGCATGCCCTCGGCCTGCTTCAGTTTGAAGCGCCATTCATAGCTTTCCCACCCTTCGCGGAGCCGTCCGCCGAGCAGCAGGGCCTCGGCTTTTTCGAAATGCGCTTCCGCGAATTCCGGGTCGAGCGCGAGAGCTTGTTCGGCGACCGCCATCGCCGCATCGAGTTCGAGTCTTTCGTAATGGATCAAGGCAAGGTTGAAATGCGCGCGGCTGTCGCCTGGTGAGAGCTCGACGGCGTGGCGGCCGGATTGCAGCGCCTCGTCCAGCCGGCCGGCGCCGCGGTAGATTTCGCACATATTGCGCGGGTAGAGTGCCACTTCGGGCGCCAGCCGCATGGATTTTTCCATCCGGTCAATGGCCTCGCCGAAGCGGCCTTTGCGGTAGGCGATAATGCCGGCCATGTGCAGCACATGCGGCTGCTCGGGCGCTGCGATGAGAACGCGGCTGGCGAGGTCATCGGCTTCGTCCAGCCGGTTTTCCTGCTCGAAAGCAGTGATCTCGGCCAGCGCGTCACTTAAGGTCACGCGGCGCTGCCCGGGCTTCAGCGGGGCCAGGTTTTCGCTGCTTTCGCTCATGAGGCATAGCCCAGCGCCTCGATCCAGGGCGCCAGGATCGGGCGGATCTCGCTGAACAAATTTGGTGCGGCGGCTTCAAAAATTCGGAAGCGGCCGATGCCGCGGTCGTGGATGGGTTGCTGGACGACGGCATGATTTGGAACCCGGCCGGCGGCGGCGGCGCCGTTGGCGCGAAGCTCCGTCGCAGCGGGTATGGCTGCATCGAAGCCGATGAATTCCAATATTTCCCGCAGCGCCGCTGCCGGGTCTTCGACCAGCGCCTCATAGCGGATCGGCAGATAGCGCAGCGTGAGCTGGCCGCGGTAATGCCGGATCATCGACATTGTCAGATCAAAATGCTGGGCCAGGGCTTTGAGAGAAACGGCGCAATCGGCTTCGAGCTGTTTCTCGCGGGAAAAATTGGTGACGGCGACGTCCAACGGATGCCGCAGCAGATGGATAATCGGCGCCTCCGGAAACAGCATTTTGATCAGACCGAGATGCCAGACATCGCCTGCGGCGCGCAATGTTATAAATTGATGTTCTTTCGAAGCGTCGCAGGCTGTGCCGAGCGTCTCCAGGACCTGGGTACGCAGCGCCGCAAGCCGATCCAGACCGTCGCCGATCAAAAAGTCCAAAAGGCAGTCTGGATAGTTTTCAAACGCCGGGAGGGAGAGCAATTCGGCGATGGGCATCAACTCATCGCCGGCGATGAAGCCGGGGATTTTCGCCATCAGCTGTTCCAGCAGGGAGGTACCGCAGCCGGGGAAGCCGAGAAGGAAGACCGGCTGCGGTGGTTCCATGGCAGGCAACTTCGGCAACGCCGCAAGCCGGTTGGCAGTGAAAAATGCCCGGTATTGCGCGGCTCTCGCAATAAAGGTGTTGGGTGCATATTGCCGGCCGAAACGCTCCCGCTGCAGCTGCTTTGCCATCGCGAACGCGGCAATAGCGTCCGCAGTCCGGTCCAGAGCGAGGCAGGCCTGGCCGCGTGCGATCAGCTCCGGCGGCAGCAGCTCTACGGTGTCATCCAGCCGCTCGAGTACCGCTTCCGGCCGTTTCAGAATCAAATCCAGCAAAACCCTCAATAGCCGCAAGCTGCGATCCGCCGGCGTTTCCTCCAGGGCCGCATCCAGCAGTTTCCCGGCATGATCATAATTGCCGCGTGCGGCCTCCAGCTGGGCAAAGCCGCCGATGGCGCGGCGATTATCCGGCCGAATCGCCAAGGCGCGTTGGTAATTCGCGGCAGATTCTTCCAACTTGCCCTGCAGCTTCAAATTCCAGGCTAGATTGCCGAGCAACGTGCCGTCCTCGCGCGCCTGCAGCGCCAGCGCCCTGCGGTAATGGTGCTCGCCCTGGCGCAACTGTCCGGCTTCGGAGAAAACCGCGCCCATTACATGGTGGGCAGTTGGATCGCGAGGGCTATTCTTTAACGCTTCTCGCGCAGCGGGCTCGGCTTCGGCATGACGGTTCTGGCCGATCAGCCATTGCGCCAGCGCCAGATTGGCGGCGGTCGCCTGCACTGCGGTGCCGGGAAGTGCGGCCAACCTGCGGCCGAGCACTTCCGTGGCGGGGTTTATATTTGCGGCTTTCCGCAATTCCAGCAGCAGCCGCAGCGCCAGCCGGTGATTGGGGGCGAGGTCCAGCAGCTTGAGCAGCAGCGTTTCGGCCTCGCGGGTTTTTTGCTCGGAAAACAGCTTGCTGGCTTCAGCCGCCATCGGATCAAGGATCTCGGCGCTGCCCGTTTCCGGCCATGCGGCGGCGTTGGAATCGCAGCAGCGCGTCTCGCGCAGACCGCTGCCGCAGCCGCATAAAGCCGTCTTCAGCATCGGGTTCATTCCCATGCAATTGCATTGTTATTTCAGTATAAACGTTATGAGGACGAATACAACCTGTAGATGTGTATTGGTTTTGCATTTGATAAGCATTCGCAAGCATTTTGAAAGTTGCAAGGAATAGCTTGACGATTTTGCAGCATGCGGCCACATGTCGGGCATAGGCAGGGGTTCGCATGCGGGATTTTTCAGAGCTTTCGGAGCGTGAGGTTCTGGCGTTGGCAATCGGGGCCGAGGAGGAAGATGGCCGTATCTATAACGATCTGGTCGAGCGCATGCGTGAAGAGTACCCGGCTACGGCGAAAATTTTCTCCGCCATGGCGGAGGAGGAAACCGAGCACCGGCACCAGCTGCTAGACCTCTACCGGGAGAAATTCGGCGACCATATTCCCCTGATCCGGCGCCAGGACATTCGCGGATTCCTGAACCGCAAGCCGGTCTGGCAGATGCCGAAACCTTCCATTGAGGACGTGCGGAAGCTGGCGGAGGGCATGGAAACCGAGACGCAGCGGTTCTACCGGCTGGCGGCGTCGCGGGCGACCGATGTGTCGATCCGCAAATTGCTGGGCGATCTGGCGGAGGTCGAACAGAGCCATGAGCAGCGGGTGGATAGTCTTTCGGAAGAAAATCTGACGCAGAAAGCCCGCGGGTCCGAGGATGCGACAGCGAAACGAATGTTTTTGCTGCAGTATATCCAGCCCGGGCTGGTGGGCTTGATGGATGGCTCGGTCTCAACGCTTGCGCCGATATTCGCGGCGGCGTTTTCAACCGGCCGGCCATGGTCGGCGTTTGTCGTCGGGTTGGCGGCGGCCATCGGCGCCGGGATTTCGATGGGATTTGCCGAGGCGCTCTCCGATGACGGCAGTCTGACCGGCCGTGGCTCGCCGATTTACCGCGGCGTGATTACCGGGGTGATGACGGCCTTGGGGGGGCTTGGGCATACACTGCCGTTTTTGATCCCGAATTTATGGACCGCGCTTAGCGTCGCCTTTGTCGTCGTGGTGGTGGAGCTGGCCGTGATTTCCTGGGTGCGGTGGAAATATATGGATACGTCACTGCTGCGCGCGAGCCTGCAGGTCGCACTTGGAGGCGGCCTGGTATTCGCGACCGGCGTGCTGATCGGCGCCGGATAATCCGGTCAAAAAAAACGGAGCAGCGAATGGCTGCTCCGTTTTGTTAATGGTTAATTTTCAGGGGTTCAGGCAGTGGCGAGATTCGCCTCGGCATATTCGTAATTGGCAATTTTATCGAGCCAGTTGGTGGTGAAATCCGGACGGCGGTTGCGGAAATCCAGATAATAAGCATGTTCCCAAACATCCATCACGAACAGGATTTTGCCTTCACCGCTGGCAAGCGGGCTGCCGGCGTTCGGGGTTTTAACAACTTTCAACTTGCCGTCGGCGGCCAGCACCAGCCAGGCCCAGCCGGAGCCAAACTGGGTGGTGGCGGCGGTTTTAAAGGCTTCCTTGAACTGTGCGACGCCGCCGAAATCCTCGGTCAGCTTGGCTTCCAGCTTGGTGGGGATTTTGCCGCCGGTCGGGCTCATGCTTTCCCAGAAGATATTATGGTTCAGTATCTGGCCGGAGTTGTTGAAGATCGGCGCGATATCCGGCTTGTTATAGGAATAATGGATGATTTCCTCGAGCGTCTTGCCCTGCAGGTTGCTGTCTTTCTCAACGAAGCCGTTCAGCGCGGTGACATAGGCCTGATGGTGCTTGCCGTGATGGATTTCGAGCGTTTCCTGGCACATGCCCACATCGGCTAGGGCGCTGGTAGAATAGGGAAGGGAGGGAAGTTCAAAAGCCATTTCTATCTCCTGTTGGGTTTATCTCACCATGGTGACTAGCTATGGACTGCCAATGCCAACGTCAAGCGCGCTAATTGAACATGTACGGCGGGCGGACCCGGACCGGTTTTTCTGTAGCGTGTTCGCGCCCCAGGAGAAGCGCGAAGCCCTTTGGCTCCTTTATGCCTTCAACAATGAGCTGGCGCGCGCCCGCGAGGTCGCTTCGGAGCCGATGCTGGCGCTGATCCGTCTCACTTGGTGGCGTGAAGTGGTGGAAGGGGTGGAGAAAAAGCATGACATCGCCACGCCATTGAGCGAGGCATTGGCGGCCGGGATATTCGAGCGCGTTGATCTGGCCAGGCTGATCGACGGCCGGGAGATGGAGACCGAGCCTGAAATACCGGATTTAGACGCTTTCATGAAATATGTCCGCGGCACCGCCGGTTTACTGTCGCGCATTTCCGGGAAGGTACTGGGTGCCGACTCCGATGCGGCCGAGGCACTGGGAACCGCCTACGGAATATCCGGTGTTCTGCGGGCTGCACCTTATCTCGCGGCTGCCGGCAGAAGCCTGCTGCCGGCAGATGGGACCGGAACGGCCGGAATCATCCAGGCCGCACGCAGGCTGCTGCGCGAAGAGCCGCCGCGTAAGATACTGCCGGCGGTGCTGCCCGCGGTGTTTGCCAGGCGCGATCTAGGCAAGCCTTACCGTCCGAGGGGGCTTGCCGATCGGCTTGCGGTGATGAAAGCGGCCATGACCGGGAGAATTTAGGCAAAGCTGGTTTTGGTGAGTTCCTCGGATATTTCCCAAAGCCGCTTTGCCGTGCCGAGGTCTTTCGCCTGCGGTTTTGCAACGGCAATGCCGGGCGCGCCGCGGAGTTCCTGAAAGCCGGTTGGGCCGTAATAGCCGCCAGGCGTCACCGGCGCGGTTGCCGCAAGCAGCGTGGGCAGCGCGCCGGCGGCGGCGGATTGTCCGATAATGGAAACGGCGAATGCGCCGAGCCGCCCGACAATGGTCGTGGTGCCTGGCCCGTTCGCCATCAGCTCGGTCACCGAAACACCTGGATGGGCGGCAACCGAGAGCAGGTTCCAGCCATTGGCGTCACTGCGGCGCTGCAGTTCGAACGCAAAAATCAGCATCGCCAGCTTCGATTGATTATAGGCGGTCCAGGGGACGTATTTTCGCGCCGACTGCAAATCCGCGAAATCGATTTTGCCGGTGCGGTGGGCGATGCTGCTGAGCTGGACGGTGCGCGGCGCGGCCGCCGTGCGGAGCAGCGGCAGAAGCTGCGCGGTCAGGGCAAAATGGCCAAGGTAGTTAACGCCGAATTGCATCTCGAACCCGTCTTCCGTCACCTGCCGGCTGGGCAATGCCATCACGCCGGCATTGTTGATGAGCATATCGAGCGCGGGCAGGGTTTCGCTGACACGGGCAGCGAAGCTCGCGACTGAAGCGAGGCTGGCGAGGTCGAGCCATTCGAAGCTGGCGGGCGATCCGGGGATTTTGTCGTTGATCGCGGCCGCGGCGGTCAGTCCCTTGGCCTCATTGCGCGCGGCAATAATCACTTTGGCGCCGGCCCGGGCCAGTTCGAAGGCGGTATAAAAACCGATCCCGCTATTGGCGCCGGTGACGATCGCGGTCTTGCCGGTCTGGACGGGGATTTCTGCGGTCGTCCATGCGGTCATTTATATAACTCCCGGGCAGCTTCGATGGCGAAATAGGTGAGGATGCCGGAGCATCCCGCGCGTTTGAAGGCGATCAGACTCTCCAGCATGGCGCGGTCATGGTCCAGCCAGCCGTTCTGGACGGCCGCCATGATCATCGCGTACTCGCCGGACACCTGATACGCAAAAACCGGCACCTCGAAGCGTTCCTTCACCCGGCGGATGATGTCGAGATAGGGCATGCCAGGCTTGACCATGATCATATCCGCACCCTCGCTTAGATCCTGCGCCACTTCATGTAGCGCTTCCTCGGCATTGGCGGGATCCATCTGATAGGTTTTCTTGTCGCCCCTCAGGGCGGAGCCGGAGCCGATCGCATCCCGGAACGGGCCGTAGAATGCCGAGGCGTATTTGGCGGCGTAGCTCATGAGACGGGTGTGAATGTGACCGGCCGCATCGAGCCCGGCACGGATGGCGCCAATGCGGCCATCCATCATGTCGGAAGGGGCGATGATGTCGATACCGGCATCGGCCTGGTTAACGGACTGCTTGACCAGCATGGCAAGCGTCTCGTCATTGGCGACATAGCCTTCGCGGATCAGGCCGTCATGGCCGTGATCGGTATAGGGATCGAGCGCCGCATCGCCGATCAACGCGATTTGCGGGAATTCTGCTTTTAGCAGGCGGGCGGCGCTGCAAATCAGGTTTTCCGGGTTCAATGCCTCGCTGGCTTCGGAATCTTTCAATGCGGCCGGGATTGCCGGAAACAAGGCAATGGCGGGAATGCCAAGCTCGGCGGCATCCGTCACATGCCGGGCGAGCCCGCTGACGCTGCTCCGGAATACGCCCGGCATCGAAGCGATAGGCTCCGGAGGACCATCGCCGCCCTTAATGAAAATAGGCCAGATCAGGTCACTAACGGATAGGGCGTTTTCAGCAACCAGACGGCGGGTGGCGGCATCAAAGCGATTGCGGCGCATGCGCGTCGACGGAAAGCGGCGGGTGATCATGCGGTTTGATAGGCGGTTTTGGAAGAAAAGTCATTTGCGGCCGTGCGCGGCCGGCTAGGCGCGGCCGGCTAGCTGTTCCCAGAGCGAATGTTCGGACCGAAAATGGGCAGCCTGGGGTCGCGACGGGGACTGCGGCGCAGCGTGTCCTCTTTTTTCAGCAGCCGCGACAGCCAGCTGCCTCGGAAGCTTTTTCGCTCGTGATCCAGTTCGGTTTTTACCCGTTCCAATTCCTCGGCCTGGGCCATTGCCAGCATGGTCATGCGATAGGCAGCTTCAGGATTGCGGACGAACAACGCCCGGATGATGGCATCGGCCTCGATATCGAGCGGCGCCGTCTGCGCGATGGGAGCCGGCTTCACGGTCAATTCGATGAAGCCAATAATGCTCTTCTGTTCGTCGCGAGTCACGATATCCTCCCAGCACTTCCATAGTGTGGGTTTTGCCGTATCGCGCAAGCTTCCATCCTGAATACTGGCAGTTATGGATTGGAATTCACCCGAGCTTGAAGCTACGGAGAGTTTTGAGCGCGGTTTGGGTTGTTCGGGCGATCAGCGGCTGGCCCTCCAGCTCGATTGATAAAGCACACGCTGCACCCCCTCATGCATGAAGCGGTCCACCTCCGTCATGCCGATGGCGCCGATGACCATGCGGGAGGAGAAATTATCTTCCCTTGCGACCGCGATCACCTTCTGCAATCCGGCCGTCTCATGCTCATATACCAAAGCCGCGCTGGCGGCTTCGCTCGCCAGCCCGACGCCGCGCGCCTGCGGCCAGAGGGCGAAGCGCAATGCGACGCCGCGCCCATCCGGCCGGTGCATCAAACCGGTGATGCCCATGAAGGCGTTGCCGGAGCGGGCACGGACCGCCCACATCCCGAAGCCATGTTCGCCCCAGAAACGTATATCTTCGGCCATTTCCTCAGCCGAGCGCAGGCGCGAACGCACGCCGCCCAACATCTGCGCAAAAGCGCGCGGATCGGCCTTCAGTCTGCTGATATCGTCGAGATCAGCCGGGGCGACAGGCGTTAAGATCAACCGCGCCGTCGCCAGACGCCACGGGGATAACATGGGCGCTAGCGATTAGCGGGTGAGGGGACGGTATTTGATGCGATGCGGCTCGGTGGCATCGATGCCGAGGCGGCGGCGCTTGTCTTCCTCATAGGCCTGGAAGTTACCCTCGAACCACTCGACATGGCTGTCGCCTTCGAAGGCCAGAATATGCGTCGCCAGCCGGTCCAGGAACCAGCGATCATGGGAGATGATGACGGCGCAGCCGGGAAATTCCATCAGCGCGTCTTCGAGCGCCCGCAAGGTATCGACGTCTAGATCATTGGTGGGCTCATCGAGCAGGATCACATTGGCTTCGGTCTTCAGCATTTTCGCCAGATGCACGCGGTTGCGCTCACCGCCTGACAGGATCCCGACTTTCTTCTGCTGATCCGAGCCTTTGAAGTTAAAGGCGCCGACATAGGCGCGCGAGGCCACCGTTCGCTTGCCGAGATGAATGACATCAGTGCCGCCGGAGATCTCCTCCCAGACGTTCTTGTCATTATCGAGGGAGTCGCGGGATTGGTCGACATAGCCGAGCTTGACGGTCTCGCCGATTTTAAGCGAGCCGGCATCGGGTTTGTCGACGCCGGTGATCATTTTAAACAAGGTGGTCTTGCCGGCGCCGTTGGGGCCGATGACGCCGACGATGCCGCCCGGCGGCAGCTTGAAATTCAATCCGTCGATCAACTCGCGCTCGCCGAAGCCTTTATGCAGTTCGATCGCCTCGATGACCGTACCACCAAGCCGTGGGCCGGGCGGAATAACGATTTCGGCAATGCCGCCCACCAGTTCCTGAGATTTCGCCAGCATCTCCTCATAGCGTTGAATACGGGCACGGCTTTTGGTCTGCCGGGCTTTCGGTGAGGAGGCGATCCATTCCTGCTCCTCGGCCAGCGCCCGCTGGCGGGAACTCTCTTCCTTCTCTTCTTGTTTCAGGCGCTTGCGTTTCTGTTCCAGCCAGGAGGAATAATTGCCCTCATAGGGGAAGCCGCGGCCGCGCTCGATCTCCAGAATCCAGTTCGTCACATTATCCAGGAAGTAGCGATCATGGGTCACCAGAATGACCGTGCCGGCATAGTCGGCAAGGGTCCGCTCCAGCCAGGCGACACTTTCTGCGTCCAGATGGTTGGTCGGTTCGTCAAGCAGCAGCAGATCGGGTTTTTCCAGCAGCAGCCGGCAAAGAGCGACACGGCGGCGCTCACCGCCTGAAAGCGGGCCAACATCGGCCTCCGGCGGCGGGCAGCGCAGGGCGTCTAAAGCGATTTCAATCCGGCGGTCGAGGTCCCAACCCTCCTGCGCGTCGATGATTTCCTGCAATTTCGCCTGCTCGCTGAGCAACGCGTCCATTTTGGTGTCATCCATCGGCTCGGCGAATTCGTCGGAAATGGCGTTGAAGCGCGCCAGGGTTTTTTTTAGCTCGGCAAAGGCTTCTCCGACATTCTCGCCGACGGTTTTGGTGGGATCGAGCTGCGGCTCCTGCGCCAGATATCCGACCATGGCGCCCTCGGCGGCGAAGGCCTCGCCGCCATATTCCTTTTCGATCCCGGCGATGATTTTAAGCAGAGTCGATTTACCGGCGCCGTTGACCCCCAGCACCCCGATCTTAACGCCCGGCAGGAATGACAATGTAATGCCTTTGAAAACCTCGCGCCCGCCTGGATAGGCTTTCGTCAGGTCTTTCATCACATAAACGTATTGATAGCTGGCCATCTAATTGAAATCCTTGATGTATCGCTTGAATCCCGCGGCGCTGCCAGGGCTCAGCAGTCAGCCGGAGGCTGCGGAAATTTGAAGATCGGGTCCACATGCGCCTGCTCATCGCATAAAACGGCGTTTCAGTCACAGGGGTGCTGGTAAACCTTGTGCGCGACGCCGTAAACGCAGCGCGGTATCAGGAGGCCTGTTTGGCTACCGCGACTTCAAAGGCGTGCGTGGCAACCGCCTGGTCCAATGTCGGCAGTAGCGTATCCTGCTGGATGCGGTAGCAGATATACGGCGGCGGCGAGGGGTTCTGGACATGCGCCGTGGCATAGGCAAGGGCTTGTGCCTGCTGGGTTACGTTCAATGGCAACTTTTGCAGCACCAGCGCATATTGCTGCGAATAGACACCTTCGAGCAGCTTGAACCATTGCGGGGTTCTAAGGCCGCAGGAAACGACGGCATTTCCGTAAGTGAGGACATTGTTGTAATACATCATCTGCGTCTGGACGTCGCGAGTCTGCAGATCCATGTAGACCTGCCCAGCGTCACTTCTTTCCTGAGTGGTAGCCGTCAATGGCGGCGGTGATGCGCAAGCGGCCAGGGCCAGAACGGACAGAACGGATGCAAATCGGATCATTATTGCGGACTCTGCCCCAGCGATGCGGACAGGTCAAACACAGAATGATGTTTTTTGCCGTTACCGGCTGATTTATTTGAAATTTTTTTGATGCTTCGCGCCGCTTTATTTAGCCGGTACTGCGCCGCGCCGGTGACCGCGGAGATTTGAGTCTGAAACCTGGTGCGCCGGGTAGGAATCGAACCCACAACCAAACCGTTATGAGCGGTCCGCTCTAACCGTTGAGCTACCGGCGCGCCGGTCGCCGGATCGCCGGCCCGGCGCAACATAACCGCAGCCGATGCGTTGGCAAGACGGGTGGCTAAATGTATACCCCGAGCGGGCTTTTAAACCGGGAGAGTTATTGCATGGACGTGTCGAAAATTGCCGCCGGACGGGATGTGCCGCATGACATCAACGTGGTGATCGAGATCCCGCATGGATCCGGCGTCAAATACGAGGTCGACAAGGAAAGTGGCGCCCTGGTGGTGGACCGCGTGGTTTTCACGGCGATGACCTATCCGGCCGCCTATGGCTTCATTCCCAACACCCTGGCCGATGACGGCGACCCGGCCGACGCGCTGGTGCTGCTTCCGACCGCAGTGGTTCCAGGTGCGGTTGTCCGCGCCCGGCCGATCGGCCTGCTGAAAATGGAAGACGAGGCCGGGCAGGATGAGAAAATCATCTGCGTGCCGCATGACAAGGTGCATCCGCAATACACGGATATCACCGAAGTGGCGCAGCTGCCGGCCATCACCCGCGACACCATCAAGCATTTCTTCGAGCATTATAAAGATCTCGAGAAGGGCAAATGGGTTAAAATAACCGGCTGGGGCGACCGCGCCGAAGCCGAGGCCGCGATCCTGGCAAGCCAGAAAAAGGTTGCGGTCTCGCCGGTCTAAAAACCAGTCTCGCCTGCCTAGGGATACAGCCTGCTTTGGCGCCAGCCCGATGCTGATGGCGTGAAGGTAATGCGGTCATGCAGGCGGAATTCCCGGTCCTGCCAGAATTCGAAACTGGCGGGGGTCACCCGCCAGCCTGACCAGAACGGTGGCCGGGGCGTCGCGTCGCCGGGAAAACGCGCGTCGGCAGCGGCAAAATCCGCCTCGAATGTTTCGCGGTCGGCGAGCGGCCGGGACTGGGCTGAAGCCCAGGCGCCGATGCGCGAAAGCCGTGGCCTGCCGGCAAAATAGGCATCGGCCTGGGCGTCGGAAACAGCGGAAACCTGCCCTTCGATTCGGATCTGCCGGGCTAGCGATTTCCAGTGGAACAGCAATGCGACCTTAGGATTTTCGCCGATTTCATTGGATTTGCGGGATTCGAGGTTGGTGTAGAAAACAAACCCGTCCACGTCCCATTCCTTCAACAGCACAATCCGGGCGGAAGGGCGCCCATCGCTGCCGCAGGTCGCGAGCGTCATGGCATTCGGGTCGCTCGGCTCGGTTTTTGCCGCCTCCGCCAGCCAGGCGGTGAAGGTTTCAAAAGGGTCGTCAAAAAATTCGGTCAAGGCTGAGCCTCCGCTGATGGTTTTTCAAATTATTAAACAAAATAGGCCTCGCTTTCCATGATACGGGTCAAAGCGGCGAATTTTATGCTCGCCTGTTTGCGGGCCTTGATCGCAGCCTGTACTCTATGTCACCAACCATGATTTTAACGAATGCCCGCCCGGAGAACAGATTAATGCCCGACACTGCCGCCCAGACCACGATTGCTAAAGGCACGCTGATGCAAGGCAAGCGCGGGATTATCATGGGCGTTGCCAATAATCGGTCCATTGCCTGGGCGATCGCACAGGCAATTTCGGCCCAGGGCGGCGAGGTGGCCTTCACTTATCAAGGCGAGGCGCTTGAGAAACGCGTCCGCCCTCTGGCCGCCTCAATCAATTCCGACATGGTCATCCCCTGCGATGTCAGCAGCGACGTGGCGATGGACGAGGCGTTTGCAACCGTCGCCGCCAATTGGCCGAAGATCGACTTCCTGGTGCATGCCATCGGCTTCGCCGATAAAAATTATCTGCGCGGCCGTTTTCTTGATACACCACGGGCGGCGTTCCTGCAGGCAATGGATATTTCCTGCTATTCCTTCGCCGCCGCCGGCCGCCGCGCCGCTGCCCTCATGCCCAATGGCGGCTCTTTGCTGACCCTCTCATATCTCGGCGCCGAGCGCGTGGTGCCGCATTATAATGTGATGGGCGTCGCCAAGGCAGCGCTTGAATCCTCCGTGCGCTATATGGCGGCCGATCTCGGCAGTCAGCAGGTGCGCGTCAACGCCATCAGCGCCGGGCCGATCAAGACCCTGGCGGCCGCCGGCATCGGTGATTTCAGCTACATCATGAAGTGGAACAAATATAACGCGCCGTTGGAGCGCAATGTAGAGCTCGAAGAAGTCGGTGGCTCCGGCCTGTATCTGCTCTCCGATCTCTCCAAGGGCGTTACCGGCGAAGTCCACCATGTCGATTGCGGTTATCATACGGTTGGGATGAAAAATCCGGCCGCCCCGGATATTGCCGTTTCTTCCGATTAGTTGAGCCAATGTCGCATAACAGCTTCGGGCATCTGTTTCGCGTAACCACCTGGGGCGAAAGCCATGGGCCTGCGACCGGCTGCGTAATCGACGGGACACCACCGGGCATTTTGCTGTCGGAAGCCGATATTCAACCGTTTCTGGACAAGCGGCGCCCCGGTCAATCGAAATACACCACGCAGCGGCAGGAGCCGGATCAGGTAAAAATCCTCTCCGGCGTTTATGAAGGACGCACCACAGGCACGCCGATCGCCTTGACGATTGAGAATGTCGATCAACGCTCCAAGGATTACAGCAATATCGCGGCACAGTTCCGCCCGGGCCACGCCGACATCACTTATGAGCTGAAATACGGCATCCGCGACCCGCGCGGCGGTGGCCGGTCCTCAGCCCGGGAAACCGCTATGCGCGTTGCCGCCGGTGCTGTTGCCCGCAAGATCCTTGGCGAGCAGGTGCAAATTCGCGGCGCCATGGTCGCCCTTGGCAGCCATTGGATCAGCCGGCCGCGCTGGGATTGGGCTGAGATCGATAACAATCCGTTCTTTTGCCCGGACCCCGTCGCAGCGGATGCCTGGGCGAGTATCCTGGAGCTGGTGCGCAAGGAAGGTTCCTCGCTCGGCGCCGTGCTTGAAATCACTGCTAGCGGTGTCAAACCCGGCCTAGGGGCGCCGATTTACGGTAAGCTCGACGCCGATATTGCCGCCGCATTGATGAGCATCAACGCTGTAAAAGGCGTGGAAATCGGCGATGGTTTCGCTGCCGCAGCCCTCCGAGGGGAAGAGGATGGCGACGAGATGCGGATGGAAAGGGGCGAGGTCCAGTTCCTGGCCAATCACGCCGGCGGCATCCTCGGCGGCATCTCCACCAGCCAGCCGATCATTGCGCGATTCGCGGTAAAGCCCACCAGCTCAATCCTCACCCCGATGCGCGGCGTCGACCGCACCGGCAAGGAAGTGGATATCACCACCAAAGGCCGCCACGACCCCTGCGTCGGCATCCGCGCGGTCCCGGTAGGCGAGGCGATGCTGGCCTGCGTCCTGGCAGATCATCTATTGCGGCATCGCGCCCAAAACGGCGAAACACCGCAGAAAGCTGTTCTACCAAGGCAATAAAAAAATAATCTCGGTTGGCGTTTGCGCGGGATCAATGCATCGTTAGGCTTTTTCATTGGAATAAGATGTCAACAGCACAACTGGATGACCAATGAACCCACGCATTTCCCGCCGCCGCCTCTTGGCTTCCAGCAGTTCGGCGATGCTCGCCACGGCGCTTGCGGGTTCCCGCGCCGAGGCATCGGCACCCACACCGGTATCGGCACCGGCACTCACGGTTTCGCGGCGAACGCTGGAGGTCAACGGCAAGGCGGCTTCGGTCTTTCATATCCAGGGGCCCGACGGCAAGCCTGGCCTTAAACTTTCCGCCGGCGAACGCTTCGCTTATTCGGTCGACAACCAATGCGAAACGGCCTCCATCATTCATTGGCATGGCCAGACGCCGCCTGCGGCGCAGGATGGCGTGACCGAAACCGGCTATGTCGGCCCGATCGCCGCCGGCGCCGTCCGTGGCTATGATTTCGCGCCACGGCCCGGCACGCATTGGATGCATTCCCATCAGGGATTGCAGGAGCAATCCCTGATGGCCGCACCGCTGATCGTTCGCGGCGCCAATGATGCACGGATCGATGCGCAGGAAGTCGTTGTTCTCCTGCACGACTTCACCTTTCGTGATCCCCTGCAGATTCTCGCCGACCTCACCGGGCGGAGCGGCACCGGCTCTGCCGCAGGCGGAACGATGGGCGGCGGAATGATGGGCGCGGGCAGCCCTACCGGTACCAACGGCAATGCGGCGGGCATGATGTCGGGCGCCGGCGGCATGGGTATGGATCTCAATGACATCGAGTTCGACGCTTATCTCGCCAATGACCGCACGTTGGCCGATCCCGAAATCGTCACAGCCAGTGCCGGAGGTCGTATCCGGCTGCGGTTGATCAACGGCGCCGCCGCCACCAATTTCTGGATCGATCTGGGAGCGCTGCAGGGCCGGATTATCGCCGTCGACGGCAATGCGGTGAATCCCGTCGTTGTCTCGCACTTTCCCCTGGCCGGCGCCCAGCGGGCAGACGTGCTGCTTCGCCTGCCCGCTTCGGGCGCCTATCCCATTATCGCGCAGCGCGAGGGGGCCCGGCAATGCACAGGCATCATCATCGCCACGCCGGGCGCCGCCATCGCCAGGCTGCAAGATACTTCCGATAGCCTGGCGGCGGCTTGCGGATCGCAATTGGAGTTGCAGCTGGTTGCGGTACAGCCTTTACCGGCGCGCGCGCCCGACCGGATTCACCGCCTCAGTCTTAGCGGTGGCATGATGGGCTACAACTGGGGTATCAACGGACTGCAATGGAATAACCACCACCCGCTCACCGTGACATCAGGAGAGCGGGTTCATTTCACTATGACGAATAACACCATGATGGCGCACCCGATGCATTTGCATGGCCATCATTTTCAGGTTGTTGAGATGCAGGGCACGGAAATTTCGGGCGCCATGCGCGATACCGTGCTGGTGCCGCCGATGGCGACGGTGATGATCGCCTTCGACGCAAACAACCCGGGCCGTTGGCTGTTCCATTGCCATAACCTTTATCATATGGCGTCGGGCATGATGGCGGAGGTCGTGTACAGCTAGTTTCGTGCGCCGATTGAGTGGGAGATCGCAGCGGAGTTACCCGTAGAGATTTTTTTCTATTGTAAAAATCCCCAGCGTTGGACTGCAGGTTCCGCCTCCGCCCATTTCCAGGTTCGATCCAGCTGCTCGCACGCAGTCGTGATGTAGACCGGGCGCGGCGCCGCCGGATTTTTGCTGGTGATGTTTGTACGCCGGCGGATTGGGTTAAAAGCGAGCTACAGCCGCCAAGCAGCAGCGGCGCCGCGAGAAGAGGCCTGAGGCAAGTTTCCACCCTGAACATTTCGGCATGAGCCCCCACTCGCATGTTTACCAAGCTCAGTTCGGGCGGGAGGCGAAGGCAGACAAGCAATGCAAGCGTAATTTGAACGCTGATTAATCCGTTGTCCGGGTTATGATCAGCTTAGATATTCTCGCTGATCCGGATGGCGGTTTTGCACCCCATTTTGATGACCGCGGTCAGCAGGCGGTAGCCGGGGGCTTTCTCCGCGCCGTTCGCCAGCGCCGTATCCCGGTGGTCGAGTTCCTGGGCGCGGAAACGCGTGATGGCGTCCTTCAGTTCCGGGTCGTCATCGCCGAGCGCGGCTTCCTGGGCGGCGTAATGGTCGTTGATCGTCTCCTCGATCGCGACGGTGCAGGCCATCGCCGAGCGCGGCCCGAGCGCCGCCGTAATTGCGCCGAGCGCGAATCCTGCGACTTGCCATACCGGCAGCAGCGCCGTTGGGCGCACCCGGCGGCGATGGATCAAATCGGAAAAGCTGTCGAGATGCGCCTGCTCCTGCGCCTGCATGTACCGCAATTCGGCGGCATGCGGGCCACGGCCTAGCACCGCCAGTTGCCCGGCATAAATCTGCGCCGCGCCGTACTCGCCGGCATGATCGACCCGGATGAATTTTTTCACCTGATCCGTCATTAAACCCGCCTTGGTCTGCGAACAATGTAAGCCAATAGCACGAGCGCGAAAACCACCGCATATAAAAGATTCATAGCCGCCATGGAGACCGGCAGGCCGGGGATCAGGAAGGTCGGCTGATCGCACGGTTTCGCCGGTGTCATCGGCAATGCGGCCCCGGGGGTCAGGATGCCGTTGCATTCGGGCAGCGGGCTTTGCCACCAGTGAAATTCCACGCCGGCATGGACGAAGGCAATCGCGGCATCACCCAACAATGCCAACACCGCAAGCAACAGGATCGCTCGGCCCACTGTACGAGGTGAGGCGGCCGCGAGCAGCCCCAGCACGATCACCATCCGATAGGGCCAGCGCTCCAGCAGGCAAAGCGGGCAGGGGAACAGCCGCATGAAATCCTGCACGTAATATGCGACGCCCAAAGCGGCCAAAGCGGCCAGGGCTGTCGCCAATCCGGCCAGTCGAAAATTCAAAGAATGAACCGGCTCAAATCGCCCTTCGCCGCCAACGGCGCCACCTTGTCATTCACATAGGCGGCATCCACCAGCACCTGCTCGCCGGCGCGGTCGGTGGCGGAGAAGCTGATCTCCTCCAGCAACCGCTCCAGCACCGTTGCCAGCCGGCGCGCGCCGATATTCTCGACCCGGTCGTTGATGTCGTAGGCCAAGCCCGCCAGCGCATCGACCGCATCTTCCGAGAAGGATAGCGCCACGCCTTCGGTATTCAGCAAGGCGGTGTATTGCTTCAGCAAAGAATGTTCCGGCTCGCTCAATATGCGGCGGAAATCCTCGCGCGACAGCGACGACAGTTCGACCCGGATCGGCAGCCGGCCTTGCAGTTCCGGCAGCAGGTCGGCCGGCTTGGCGACATGGAAGGCGCCGGAGGCGATGAACAGGATATGGTCGGTCTTCACTGGCCCGTATTTGGTTGAAACGGTGGTGCCTTCGATCAACGGCAGCAGATCGCGCTGCACCCCTTCGCGCGAGACATCCCCGCCACGGAAACCGTTCTCGGTCTTGGCGCAGATCTTATCGATCTCGTCGAGGAAGACGATGCCGTTATTCTCGGCATGGTGCAGGGCGTCCTTGGTCAGCGCTTCGGTGTCCAGCAGCCGGTCGGCCTCCTCACGCTCCAAGGCCTTGCGAGCTTCCGGCACCAGCATTTTGCGTTTCTGCGCCTGGCGGCCGAACATGCCCTTCATCATATCGCCGAGGTTGATGGCGCCGTTCTGCGGCGCGCCAGGAATGTCGATCATGCCGATGGCCTGGCCGCCGGTTTCGCCGACGGCGATCTCGATCTCCTTATCCTCAAGCTCGCCACCGCGCAGCATGCGGCGGAATTTCACCTTGGTGTCCGCGCTTGCCCCTTCACCCACCAGCGCGTTGACCAGCCGCTCTTCTGCGGCGAGCTCGGCTTTCGCCTCGACGCCTTTGCGATTCTGTTCGCGCAGCATGGTGATCGAGGCTTCGACCAGATCGCGGATGATGCTCTCCACATCGCGGCCGACATAGCCGACTTCGGTGAATTTGGTCGCTTCGACCTTGATGAACGGCGCCTGCGCCATTTTTGCGAGACGGCGCGCAATCTCGGTTTTGCCGCAGCCGGTCGGCCCGATCATCAGGATATTCTTCGGCACCACCTCTTCGCGCATGCCTTCGGGAAGTTGCAGGCGGCGCCAGCGGTTTCTGAGCGCGATGGCGACGGCGCGCTTGGCGTCATGCTGGCCGATAATGAAGCGGTCCAGCTCGGATACGATTTCACGCGGGGTGTAGACAGGAACATCAATCACAGGGATTCAACAATCAGATTTTCATTGGTGTAGATACAAATATCGGCGGCGATCTTCATTGCGCGGCGGGCGATTTCCTCAGCGCTCAAATCCGGCACCGTCATCAAAGCGCGCGCTGCCGAGAGCGCGAAATTGCCGCCCGAACCGATGGCAACGATTCCGTCCGACGGTTCCAGCACGTCCCCATTGCCGGTGAGCGTAAAACTGCGTTCAACATCGGCGACGATCAGCATCGCCTCCAGCCGGCGCAGATAACGTTCGGTCCGCCAATCCTTGGCCAGTTCCACGCAGGCGCGCTCCAGCTGGTTTGGGAACCGCTCCAGCTTGGTCTCAAGACGTTCAAGCAAGGTGAACGCATCCGCGGTGGCGCCAGCAAAGCCGACGATCACCGCGCCATTGCCGATTCGCCGTACCTTACGGGCATTGCCCTTCACCACGGTATTGCCGAGCGAGACCTGGCCGTCGCCGGCCATCGTCACTTTGCCGTCGCGGCGTACGCATAAAATGGTCGTGCCATGCCAGCCGACCGGGTCGTGAGAGTCAGGGGAGTTTGTCAAATTCGTCATGCAGCGGAAATGGCACCACCGTCAGCGCCTCGCAAGTGCCGCAAGGCTGGTAGGCGAAAGGGTAGGGACGTTAGGTTTAGGTAAGTAAGCACTTCTTTTTGTGAACAAAAAGAAGCAAAAAAACTTTTTCTGCTGGCCTGGGCGCTGGGGAGCCCACGCCCATGTTACAGATTCAAAGAAGTTTTTTGGTTCTTTTTTCAAAAAAGAACCGCTTACTTCCGCTTAACTGCCAGTCTTACCCCGATATTAATGGCCAATACGAACAGCATCACCAGGAAGGCCGCCGCGAAGGCCAGCGCGTGGGAGGCGGCGTCGGGTTGTTCGATAAAGCTCCAGATCACATAGGTCAGGTAGCCGATCTGGCTGTGCAGGATGCTATGGACCGGATGCGCCAGATCCAGCGGGTAGCTGGAGAAGCCGGCGGTGTAGATCAGTGGCGCGGTTTCGCCGACCGAGATGGCCAGGGCCAGCAAGGCGCCGGTCATGACGCCCGAGGCAGCGCCCGGCAGGATGATTTTGAACACCACCGTTGGTTCGGTGGCGCCCAAGGCAAAGCCGGCCTCGCGCATTGCCACCGGTACTTGGCGGAGCGCCAGTTCTGTGATGCGTGCGAGGTAGGGCACGATGAGGATGGCGATGGTGACGGCACCGGCAGGGGCTGCCAGGCCCCAGCCCAGGCCGCCGACCAGCACGATATAGGAGAAATAGCCCAGCACGATCGAAGGCGTGCCGGTCAGCACGTCCGAGAGGAAGCGGATGCTGTTGCCGAGCTTGTTGTTGCCGTATTCGGACAAATAAATCCCGGCCCCGACGCCGATCGGCACGGCAATCGCCATCGCCATGATGGAGATGACGGCGGTGCCTTCGATGGCGTTCAGAAGCCCGACGCCGGCAGGCGGCGTGGAGGTGGTGAAAAGTTTTGGCGAGAACGCCGCGGCGCCGTTATAGGCGACCACCCAGACGATATCGAGCAGTGGGCCGATAACCAGCACCAACGCCACGCCGCAGGCGATCCAGCCGATCTTGCTGGAGATGACGCGCCTAAGCTCCTGCGTGGTGCGGCCCGGCTTGACCGGCCGCGCGACTGCGTTACTTGCGCTTGCCGACATGTAAGCCCCCGGAGGTTAGAAGTTTTGCGGCCGCGTTGGTCAGCAAGGTGATGATGAACAGCACCAGCGCGATTTCCGCCAATGAGCGCACCGCCATGTTGGTGGGATCGCCCTCGGCGCTGTCGAGCGGGCTGACGATGAAGGAGGCAATGGTCGAGATCGGGCTGAAGATCGAGTGCGGCAGGATGTTCAACCCGCCGCCGGAGACCATCAGCACCGCCATGGTCTCCCCAAGCGCACGGCCGAGCGCCAGCACGATGCCGCCGATCAGCGTGGTGCGCACCATCGGCATCATGGCTTTGGAAACCACCTCGAAATGCGTCGCCCCCAGAGCAAAGGCGGATTCGCGGTTTTCTTTCGGCACCTGCAGCAGCGCGTCCAGCAAGGTGGTGGCGATGATCGGCGTAATCATCAGCGCCAGCACCACCGAGGCTGCCAACAAGCCGTAGCCGCCGCCGCTGTCGCCGCCGGCGAAGAAGGGGATAAAGCCGAGATATTTCGACATCACCGGGCCCAGCATCGTGCCGATGAAGGGCACCAGCACCGCGATGCCCCAGAGTCCGAAGACCACGCTCGGCACCACCGCCACCAGTTCCACCAGCATCGACAGGACCGGGCGGATTTTCGATGGCACCGCTTCGGACAGGAAGATTGCGGCGCCGACGCTGAGCGGGACGGCGATGAGAATGGCGATGGCGGAGCTCAGCAATGTGCCAACAATAAATACTAGGATGCCGTAATTGGCGCCGGCGGGCACCAGCACGCCGCGAACGGTCACCGGGTCGCCGTAAAGGTCGCCCAGATCCCAGATGATGCGGGTAACGAACCCAAATCCGTTAAAGCCGATGGCCTGCGCCGAGAAGATCAGGAGAAATAAAATAACCGCGCAAAGCGCGGCGGGGATCAACAGGCTCAGCGCCAGCAGGGTCAGGCGGAAGGGCTTAATTTGCATATTTCAGGTCCGGTACGAAAACACCCTCCCGGCCGTAACCGGGAGGGTGTTTCAGGGCTATTGTATTTTAGCGATCTGCGCGGCCGAAAGCGCTTTTACGGCCGGCGGCAGCGGCAGGAAGTTGACCTGGTTCAGATAGGTCGGGCTGTTACCTTCGTTGATCGCCCAGGTCAGGAAGGTACGGATGGCGTCGGCATAGGCCGAAGCCGGCTGGTTGCTGTCGACCACCGCATATTCGTAGTTGACGATCGGGTAGGCGGTCGGGCCGCTGGTGAAGATCATGCTGACGCGCTCATCCGGCGGCGTGGTGGCGGAAACGCTATCCGCGGCGGCGCCAATAGTGTCGGGCGTCGGCAGTACATAGGCACCGGCGGCGTTCTGCAGAGCAGCGGTGCCAAGACCGGCGGCCTTGACCTTGGAGGCATAGCTGACGCCGATATACGCCACCGAATACGGGTTGGCCTTGGCGGCGGCGAGCATGCCGGCATTGCCCTTGGCGCCGATTTCACCGGTGATCGGCGGCCACGACAAGGTGGTGCCGAAGCCGGTGCTGCTCTTCCAGGACGGGGTCGAGGCCGAGAGGAACTGGCTGAAGATAAAGGTGTCGCCGGAGCCGTCCAGGCGGTGGACCGGCACGATGGCATTGGCCGGCAAAGCGACGCCCGGGTTGGCGGCGGCGATCTGCGGGTCATTCCAATGGGTGATGGTGCCGCTGTAGATGCCAGCCAGGATTGGGCCCGAAAGCTTCAGCCCGGTGACGCCCGGCAGGTTGTAATTGATCGACTGCGCGGAAATCGCCAGCGGAATGCTCAAAATCGTCGGGTGCATCTTGGTCATAGCGTCGGAGACATAGGCGTCCGAAGCGCCGATCTGGACCAGGCCCTTAATGGCCTGCGCGATGCCGGCGCCCGAGCCGGTCGAGGTCGTGGTGATCTGGATGCCGGGGTTGTTGGTGGCAAAATCCTCAACCCAGATGTTGAACAGCGGGTAGAGCAGGCTGGAACCGCTTTCGACCAGCGACACGATGGTTTGCGCCTTGGCGGGGGCGGCAAAGCTGGTCAGGCCGGAGAGGGCGAGCGCTGCAACGCCTGCGCGCAGCAGCGTGGAGCGGCGGAGCTTATTGTTAAGGTGCACGATTAAATCCTTTTCGCGTAAATCCCTGTTGGGTGAGCACCAATGGCGCCAGCGCGCGCAATGCCTCACATCCACGCCGCTCTAATTCAACAATGTTTCAAAGGCGACAGGGTTTCGATTGCAGTTTAATGACATTTGAATTCCGCCTGTGATCCCCGAGCGGTGGGCGGCACGGCATGGCAAGCCTGTTTTGGGGGCGCTGGCCGCATCCGCCGGAACCGCTCATAAAAACGGGCGATGGACGAAAGCCCGCACAAACCTGGCCTAATCGCTAAACAACTCACCATAACCACGCTTTTTTCCGGGTTTTTCCAGGCCGGCATCCTTGGTTTCGGCGGCGTTTTGCCGGTCGCCCGCCGGATTATCGTCGATCAGCGGCAATGGATGACCGCCGAGGGTTTCAACGACCTGTTCAGCCTTTGCCAATTTCTTCCCGGCGCCAATATCGTCAATTTCGCTTTTGCCTTCGGCGCCCGCAACCGTGGGCTGGCCGGGGCGGCGGCGGCAATTGCCGGGCTGCTGACCGCGCCGCTCGTCATCGTACTCTGTATTTCCAGCCTTTATCACCGCTTCGGTGCCATCCACGTCGTCCAACACGGGCTGGGCGGCCTGGCCGCGGCGGCTTGCGGCCTGGTCATGGGCACGGCAATGAAGATTGCAGCGCCGATTTTCCGCGGCCGCCGCCAGATGGTTGTTGCGGGTTTGGCCTTTGGCCTGGTGATCCTGGCGCATTTCTCTCTGCCATTGACCATGCTGCTGGTATTGCCGCTGTCCATTGCGCTGGCATGGCGGCAATGACCGCTAAACTGCTGATTTTGGCCGCGATGTTCGGCAAGCTCTCGCTGCTGGCGGTCGGCGGCGTCAACAGCACCGTGCCGGAGATCGCGCAGCAGGTAGTCTGGGTGCATCATTGGACCACCGCGGCGCAATTCTCCCAGCTCTTCGCTTTGGCGCAGTCGGCGCCCGGGCCGAACATGCTGATCGTGGCGCTGATCGGCGCCCATGTTGCCGGCATAGCCGGCGGCGTCGTCGCCAGCCTGGCGATGATCCTGCCCGCCGGCATTCTGGTCATGGCGGTCTCCCGCCTCTGGGACCGCTTTCGCGAACAACGCTGGCGGCGGATCGTGCAGGCGGCAATTCTGCCGATTACCGCGGGGCTGGTGCTGGCTGCAGGTTTTGTACTCGTACGCGCCGCCGATACCACGGTTCTCTTCGCTATTATTACAATCGCTGCTACCGGGCTGACATTTGGGACAAAACTTCACCCGCTTTGGCTGCTTGGCGCCGGCGCCGCGCTGGGGCTGGTATTCGCCTGAGCACGTCGCCATTTTGCTTTCAACTTCAACTTTAAGGATCAATCCGATGGTATTAAGCACCCGCAAACTCGGCACCCAAGGCCTGGAAGTATCCGCCATCGGCCTGGGCTGCATGGGGATGAGCCAGTCCTATGGCCCGGCCGATGAGGCCGAATCGATCGCCACGCTTCATCGGTCCATTGAACTGGGTTGCACGTTTCTGGATACCGCGGAGGTCTACGGGCCTTATAAGAACGAGGAGCTGCTGGGCCGGGCGCTGGCGGGCAAACGCAACCAGGTGACGATTGCCACCAAATTCGGCTTTCGGATCGAAAACGGCAAAATGTCCGGCACCAACAGCCATCCGGATAACATCCGCAAAGCAGTCGAGGGATCGCTTGCCCGGCTGAACACCGATCATATCGACCTGCTGTTCCAGCACCGGATCGACCGCGACGTGCCGATCGAGGATGTGGCCGTGGCCGTGGCCGAACTCATCAAAGCGGGCAAGGTGCGGTACTTCGGCATGTCGGAAGCCGGCGTTGCAAACATCCGCCGCGCCCATGCGGTCCTGCCGGTCACCGCCTTGCAGAGCGAGTATTCCCTGTGGGAGCGTAATCTGGAGCAGGACATCATTCCGGTCCTGCGCGAACTCGGCATCGGGCTGGTGGCGTTCTCGCCGCTCGGGCGGGGGTTTCTGACCGGTGAAGTGAAGCGCGCCGAGGAATATCCGGAAAATGATTTCCGCCGGAACGACCCGCGCTATCAGGGCGAGAATTACGACGCCAACGTTGCGGCTGCGCAAATTGTCCGTGACATCGCGGCGTCGCTGAACGCCAAGCCCGGTCAGATCGCGCTCGCCTGGCTGCTGCATAAGGGCAATGATATTGTCCCGATCCCCGGCACCAAGCGCCGCAAATATCTGGAAGAAAACATCGCCGCCGCCGACATTAAACTAACCCCGGCGCAGCTGCAGTCATTGGACGACGCTTTGGCGCCGGACAAAATTGCCGGCCCGCGCTATGCCAAAACTTTGATGACGACGATCGATCGTTAGCAGGCGCTCTCGAAGTCGCTCTGGTGAGTCGCATGGCGGTGCTTTTCGAGCACCGGAGCGCAGAACATCGCCGTCATGCGGCCGCCAGAGTAGACTTTTGGCGGGGCAAAGATTACACCGAGCCGCCAAGGTCACCAATGAAAGCAGCGGCATGACTTCCGGCATCATCTCCCATCCCGATTATAATGCGCGCGTCATTGAAGCGCTTGCTTTTGACGACGTGCTTCTGGTCCCGGCCTATTCCCAGGTCCTCCCCACGCTGGTCACCACCAGCACGCGGCTCACCCGCACCATCAACCTGAACATCCCGCTCATTTCGGCCGCCATGGATACGGTGACCGAAGCGGCGATGGCGATTGCGATGGCGCAACAGGGCGGTATCGGCGTCATCCATAAAAACTTCACCATCGAAGAACAGGCGGCTCAGGTCAGGCGCGTCAAAAAATTCGAAAGCGGCATGGTCGTCGACCCGCTGACCATTCACCCAGACCAGACCCTGGCAGATGCCCGCACATTGATGGCGAATCATAACATCAGCGGCTTTCCGGTGGTTGAGCGCGATACCGGAAAACTGGTCGGCATTCTCACCCACCGCGATGTCCGCTTCGCCACAGACCCGAATACCAAGGTCTACGAACTGATGACCCGCGAAAACCTGGTCACCGTCACCGCCGGCGCCACCGCTGAGGAAGCCCGCGCGCTGCTGCACCGCCGCCGGTTGGAAAAACTGCTGGTGGTCGATGAAGCCTATCGCTGCATCGGCCTCATCACGGTAAAAGATATGGACAAGGCCGAAGCGCATCCGCTGGCGAACAAGGACGAACTGGGACGCCTCCGCGTTGCCGCGGCAACCGGCGTTGGCGATGACGGCGCCCAACGCGCCGCAGCCTTGGTCGATGCAGGCGTCGATGTCGTCGTGGTCGATACCGCCCACGGCCATTCCGATGGGGTGCTGAAGGCGGTCACCCGTATCAAGAAAGCCTCCAATGCCGTGCAGATCATTGCCGGCAATGTCGCAACACCCGAGGGCGCCAAAGCCCTGATCGACGCTGGCGCCGACGCAATCAAAATCGGCATCGGACCTGGCAGCATCTGCACCACCCGCGTCGTCGCTGGCGTCGGCGTGCCGCAATTCTCCGCCGTGCTGGAAACCGCCGCTGCCTGCCGCGCGGCCGGCGTCCCCGCCATCGCCGATGGCGGCATCCGCGCCTCCGGCGACATGGTCAAGGCGCTCGCCGCCGGCGCCGACGCCGTCATGGTCGGCTCCATGCTGGCCGGCACCGATGAAGCGCCTGGCGAAGTGTTTCTGTATCAAGGCCGTAGCTACAAATCCTACCGTGGGATGGGAAGCCTGGGCGCCATGGCCCGCGGCTCAGCCGATCGCTACTTCCAACAGGAGATCAAGGACACGCTGAAACTCGTCCCGGAAGGCATCGAAGGCCGTGTCGGCTACAAAGGCCCGATGGCTGCCGTCGTACACCAACTCGTCGGTGGCCTGCGCGCCGGCATGGGCTATACCGGCTCCCCCAGCGTCGCCGCGCTGCAGACGGAGGCCAAATTCCGCCGAATCACCGGCGCCGGCCTGCGCGAAAGCCACGTCCACGACGTCGCCATCACCCGCGAAGCGCCGAATTATCGCCAAGACTAAGCATGAAAAAGAACCGGCTAAGCACTTCTTTTGGTGAACAAAAAGAAGCAA
This sequence comes from Rhodovastum atsumiense, assembly GCA_026225115.1. GTDB lineage: Bacteria > Pseudomonadota > Alphaproteobacteria > Acetobacterales > Acetobacteraceae > Acidocella > Acidocella atsumiense_A. The sequence continues at coordinate 4,806 of JAMFSE010000019.1, read as the reverse complement.
AAAAACTTTTTTGTTCTGGGGCATGGGCGCTGGCGGCAACCGGGCTATGACGCCGGCTGGGCAGCTTGCGGCAGCGATTGATCTTCTTGCTGAAATCGAAGCCGACGCGCGGCCGGGGGATGCGGTTGCCAACTCATTCTTCCGCAACCGTCGCTTTATCGGCGCGGGCGATCGGCGCGAAGTCAGCACCCTTGTATGGGGAGTCCTACGCGCGCGCCGTCACCTTGGCTGGTGGCTAGAAAAATTCGGCGCCGAACCCACGCCGCGGCTGCTGCTCGCGGCTCAGGCCATTTTCTCCGGCATGACTCCGCATAAAATTGCCATGGCCTTCACCTCCGGCCGCTACGGACCGCCGGCACTCACCGATGCCGAGACCATCATCCTCGAAAAATTTGCCGGCCACACGCTGGAACATCCGAACATGCCGGATGCCGTCAAATATGAGGTGCCGGATTGGATCATGCCGCGCCTGGCCGCGCAGTTTGGCGACGCACTGCCTGCGGAAATGGCGGCGCTTGCGGAAACGGCGCCGCTCGACCTGCGGGTTAATGCCCTGAAATCCACCCGCGAAGACGCGATGGTTGGATTGCGTGCCGAGAACCTGGAATCACGGCCGACCCAGTTCAGCCCCTGGGGGCTGCGCCTGGCCTCTCGGCAATCCGTGACGGGAAGCAAAATCTTCCTGTCCGGCGCAATCGAAATTCAGGATGAGGGCAGCCAGCTGATCGCCCTTCTGGTCGATGCCAAACCTGGTATGCGTGTTGCCGATTACTGCGCGGGGGCAGGGGGCAAAACCTTGGCCATTGCAATGACGATGGAAAACAAGGGCCACATCGTCGCCTGCGACGTTTCCGCCCCCCGCCTTGAAGGCGCCATCAAAAGATTGCGCCGCGCCGGGGTGCACAACGCGGAGCGGCATCTGCTGGAAGCCGGCGATAAATGGACCAAGCGGCAGGAGAAAAAATTCGATCGCGTGCTGGTGGATGCGCCCTGTACCGGCACCGGCACCTGGCGCCGCAACCCGGATGCAAGATTGCGCTTGAAGGAAAACGATTTGCGCGAGATCATGCCGAAACAGGCGATGATTCTCGATCAGGCGCAGCGTCTGGTGAAGCCCGGCGGACGGCTTATTTATGCCACATGTTCGTTGTTGGATGAGGAGAATGAGGCACAAATGGAGGCATTTTTGGCTCGCTACCGGAACTTCAGACGCATTGAGCTGAGCGACCCGCTGCCCGCCGCCTTGCACGGGCACGCGCTACGCTTGACTCCGCGCACCCACGGTACCGACGGGTTCTACGGCGCCATCCTGGAAAAAATCCCTTGATTTCGGTGCGCCGCGCCCGGCCTGCCGACGCAGCCGGCATCGGCGCTGTGCATGTGTCGACCTGGCGGAGCGCCTATGCGGGTGTTTTGCCGGACGACTACCTCGCCAATCTCTCGGTCGCCCGCCAGACCTCCTATTACGACCGTTCGATCCGCATCGGTCTTGGTGTTCATGTGGCGGTGTATGCGGATCCCGAATCGTCGGCCGGCTCGCGCGTCATCGGCTTCTCAACCGCTCGGCGCATTCGCGGCGCTGCAGTGGCAGAAGGCGAGGTTGAAACATTATACGTGCTGGACGATTGGAAGGAATACGGCCTCGGCCGCCAATTGCTGCGTGCCTCCGGCCAGCATTTGGCGGCCATGGGCTGCAAATCGGCCTTTGCCTGGGTACTGCGCGATAACCCCTCCACCTTCTTCTACGAACGCCTGGGTGGCAAACGTGTTGCGACCAGTATCACGCGCGTGGGCGGCTCGGATCTGGCGCAGACGGCGTACGCTTGGGACCCGATCGATCGGCTCATCAACGAGACTGTTTAGCTAAGCACTTCTTTTTCTGAAGAAAAAGAAGCAAAAAAAACTTTTATCGTTCGCCACTGGCCTTCGAAACTCCCGGCTCCAGAATAACAAAAGTTTTTGCGCCTCGCGTCCCGATGACTGAGCGGCAAGCCGCGAGGTCTGAATCGGGCCGCGCATTATATTTTCAAAAAGCGGCTGCTCGCTTTTACCGCTTGTTCTAGACGGCTCCCTATGCTGCAAGCCACGGATGCATAGTGAAAAAATTCTGATTCTGGATTTCGGCAGTCAGGTGACCCAGCTGATCGCCCGGCGGGTGCGAGAATCCGGTGTTTATTGCGAGATCTGGCCGTTTAACGTTGATCCTGCCAAAATTGCTGCCTTTGCGCCCAAGGGGATTATTCTTTCCGGTGGCCCTGCCAGCGTTGGGGACGAAGGCTCGCCGCGGGCGCCCGAGCAGATATTCACCGCCGGCCTCCCGATCCTTGGGATCTGCTACGGCCAGATGGTGCTTTGCGCCCAGCTTGGCGGCGATGTGCGCGGCGCCGACATCCGCGAATTCGGCCGTGCCTATGTCGATATCACCGAAGATAGCGCCTTGCTGGAAGGTACCTGGGCGGTCGGTGCCCGCGAGCAGGTCTGGATGAGCCATGGCGACCATATTTCCGCCCCGCCACCCGGCTTTCGCACCATCGCCGTTTCCGAAGGCGCACCTTTTGCGGTGATCGCCGACGATACCAGGCATTTCTACGGCCTGATGTTCCACCCGGAAGTGGCGCACACCCCGCATGGTGCCCAGTTACTGCGTAACTTCACCCACAAGGTCTGCGGCTGCAGCGGCGACTGGACGATGGCCGGTTTCCGCGAGGAGCAAAAGGCCAAAATCCGCGCCCAGGTGGGGAAGGGGCGCGTCGTCTGCGGCCTCTCCGGCGGTGTGGATAGCTCAGTTGCCGCGGCGCTGATCCATGAGGCGATCGGCGATCAGCTGACCTGCATTTTCGTCGATCACGGCGTGCTGCGCGCCGGCGAGGCCGAGCAGGTGGTCGATGTCTTCCGCAACCGTTTCAACATCAAGCTGATCCATCGCGACGCTTCGGATCTGTTTCTCTCGAAACTCGACGGCATTTCGGACCCCGAACGGAAACGCAAAATCATCGGCGGGTTGTTCATTGATGTGTTTGACGAGGAAGCCGCGAAAATCGGCGGCGCCGAATTCCTGGCGCAGGGCACGCTGTATCCGGATGTCATCGAATCCGTCAGCGCGTTGGGCGGCCCGAGTGTCACCATCAAATCACATCATAATGTCGGCGGCCTGCCGGCCCATATGAAAATGAAACTGGTCGAGCCGCTGCGCGAACTTTTTAAGGACGAGGTGCGCGAGCTTGGCCGTGAACTCGGCCTGCCGGAGGCCATCGTCGGCCGCCATCCGTTCCCAGGCCCCGGGCTCGCTATCCGCATCCTCGGCCCGGTCACGCGCGAGGCGGTCGAGATTCTGCAGAAGGCGGATGCAATCTACTTGGAAGAAATCCGCAACGCCGGGCTTTACGACGCCATCTGGCAGGCCTTCGCCGTTCTGCTGCCGGTAAAATCCGTCGGCGTGATGGGCGACGGCCGCACCTATGACCAGGTCTGCGCGCTCCGCGCCGTCACCAGCACCGACGGCATGACCGCCGATGTCTACCCCTTTGACATGAGCTTTTTGTCGCGCGTCTCCAACCGCATCGTCAACGAAGTCCGCGGCATTAATCGGGTGACTTACGATATTACCAGCAAGCCGCCGGGTACGATTGAGTGGGAGTGATGGGCAGTATTCTGGACTAACGAGAGGCCCGCGCCAAAGCTTGCGTATCGATATACTCCCGGATCCTCGTGACCTTGCCGTCTCGGACAGTGATGTCGAAGACCCAGTCGTCCTTGAACGGTTTATTCGTGGCTTTGATTTTCCCGGTAGCGACGCCGACGACCAGAACCCGGTCTCGCGCCGCCACGAATTCGGGCGGCTTTGGGTATGTCATCTCTACTTCTTCGGACGCCTTCTGAAGCACAGCCGCCAATCCCACGTGCCCGCGATGCGTGCCGGCCAGCGGCCAATCCTCACCCGGAACGATCCATTCAACGTCTTCAGCAACTAACGCCAGCAGATTTTGCTTATCGTAGCTGCCCATTGCTGCAATGAAATCCTTCACAATCTGAATATTCGCTTCGATGCTCATCAATCTCTCCATTTTCTTTAAGTAGGATTGTGTCCGATCTCATGGGACATGTTGTGGTTCACGAGGCAGAATCGTATCGAAATTTGCGATCACGATTCGTCAACCGAACTTCACCAGGTCCTTGAAGATCAGCTGGCCCCAGCTCTTTCCGCGCGCCTGCACAAGCAGTCCACCTTCCGAAAGGCCGCCAAGTTTGATCGGCGAGAAACCGAGATTTTCCGCGAGCTCACTAATCTCCTCTGCGGCAGCGTCATCGTCGCTCGCCAGGAACACCACTCTCCTGCCGCCATGCACGGCCGGATCTTGGTCAAGCACGGCAGCGCCCAAATGGTTGAAGCCCTTGACCAATCTTGCACCAGTGAAGGCCTGGGCGACGAACTTGGAAGAAGGCTGTCCGCCCAGCTCCGCAGGGGGCACGCCGTAGGCATTGGTCACATCGACGATCGTCTTCCCCTCCCAGGTGGGCAGCGCCTTCGCGACATCCGGGTGCGCCTCGAAACGGACGGCCAAAAAGATGATGTCCGCCTTGACCGCGTCCGCCAGTGTTTTGGCAATGACCTTGGGCCCGATCGCGGCCGCAACAGACGCAAAGCTTTCCGGGTCGCGCGTGGTTGCGACGGCTACTTCGATTCCCTTGCGGGCAAACGCCTTGGCCAAGGCCTTGCCGATATTGCCGAAGCCGATGATTGCGTAGCTCATGTATAGTCTCCTTTATTTTGCTACCGCCGGTCGGGCTCCGAGTATCGAATGGAGC
>JAMFSE010000123.1 GCA_026225115.1 Rhodovastum atsumiense | reverse complement strand
TCGTATTCGGCTCCGTCGGCAAGCCAGGCGCCATACAGTTCAAATCCGGCGCGCTAACATTATTGCAGGCACTTTCTTCCGCGGGGCTCGATCTACCGAATTATACGCAGGCTGAGCTGTCACAGATACATTTGATCAGGTCGCACGGCGCCTCCGCGGATCTCATGGTCATCGACGCGAGAGCGATTCTCGACGGCACCGCGCCGAACTTTGCGCTGGAGCCTGGCGACATCGTCTTTGTGCCGCCCACCGCAATCGGTTCGTGGAATCAGGTCCTCAACCTGCTGATCCCCTCGCTCAACACAATTTCCGGCCTGCTCAATCCGTTCGTCTCGATCAAATACCTCTCCCAGCACAACTAGCCCAAGGAGTTCGAAAGCTTTTGCCTTCAGGAGTGCCCCCGCAATCGCTCAAATCATCGAGCGACACCGTGGATTTCGCCGAGATCGGAGGTCTGCTCCGCCGGCGTTTCTGGGTGATTGTGCTGTTCGCCATGGCCGGGACAATCGTCGCTCTGTTCAGCGTTTTCACGGCAGTCCCGCAGTTCACCGCGACCGGCGCGCTGTATCTGGGGGATGCGCAAAGTGCGGCCGGCGCCACGACGGATTCATCGGGCCTCTTCAGCCAGAATTTTGCGTCGCAAAGCGATATCGAAACGCAGATCGAGTTGATCACCTCGAAGGCGATTGTTCAGCAAGCTTTGCTGGAAACCGGCGTGAATGCGAGAATCGTTCCAGCATACGCGACCAAGCTTCGATTCTGGCGCTGGCGAGTCAGAGATCATGGCGATGTGGCGGCTTTTCAGCCGGGGCCGGACGCCTTGCAGGCGCAATACGCCACAGTGGGCGGCGCCTACACCGTCGTGCTCGGCAAGAATTCGACCTACAGCATCTATCCGAAAAGTGGCCGCAAAAAGCTGATCCTCAATGGCGTTCTGGGTGAACCGGCTTCCGGCGGCGGCATTCAATTGCTAATCAAGCCGGCGGGCGCGAATTTTCAGGATGTTCCAGGCAGGGTGTACAATCTATCCGTGACCGAACCGGGCGCGCTGGCCGAGAGTCTGCTCGGCGGCCCGATTACGGTGAACGCCGGCGGCTCGGTTGAGCAGCCCACCAAAATCGCCTTTCTGCAGTTCCGCTGGTTCGATCCGTATCAGGCCGAAGCGCTGCTCAATCAGATCATGCAGAATTTTATCGCGACACAGCTCGAATGGAAAACGCAATCGGCGTCCACCACCGAGAATTTCGTCGCCACCCAGCTGCAGAAGGTCAATGAGTCGCTATCCAGCGCCGACCAGAATCTCGCCGAGTATCAGGCCAAGACCGGCATCATGGAGGTGCCGCTGAACGCGCAGTCGGTCGTTCAAACAATGTCGCAATATCAAACCCAGCGCTCGGCGATGCTGCTGCAGGTTTTTGCATTGCAGGAATTGAACAACGATCTCAAGCAATCCTCCGGACCGCTGAACCCCTATCTGGCCAGCCAGGCGAACGACTCCGTGCTCGCGTCTTTGACGAGCGGGCTGGCCGCCTCCTACGTTAAATTGGCGGCGTTACAGACCCAGTTCTTCAACAATGCGGTCGAAATCCAAACCCAGGAAGCGCAGATCGCCCGCCAGGAATCGGCAATCCGGACGATTGCCGAAAACGATCTGGCCGCCGCCCAACGCAACCTCAAGCAACTCGACAGCCAAATCGCCGGATTTCAACAGCAGATCGCATCCATGCCGGCGGACTCACTCAAGGTCATATCCCTACAGCGTTCCGTCGACGTACTTGGCAAACTTTATGTGTTGCTGATGGAAAAGGAACAGGAAGCCGAGGTCTCGAAGGCCGAGACCATCGTCAATACGCGGATCGTGACCCCTTCGGCGCCGCCGAATTCCGCCACCTCGCCCAAGGCCGCCATCAGCGTCATCTTCGGCGCATTTGCCGGATTGGTCGTGGGTATTGCGCTGGTCTTCGGTCAGCATGCATTTTCCGGCCGTTATGAGAGCGAAGATCAGGTCCGCAAATCGGTTCCACTGCCCATATTCGCGGTCGTGCCGACGCGTGCGCGGCTGAAGTCGGGCCTCAGACTGCCGGGCCAGGAACGCGGCGAACCGTTTTCAGAGGCGTTCCGCCTGTTACGCGGCAGCCTGTACCGGACACAAAATTTGGGCCGTTCGATGGTTGTGCTGCTCATTGCATCCGCCGAAGGCGATGGCACCAGCACAATGGCTTTGAATCTCGCCCGGGCGCTCGCCGAGGATGGCTATCGTACCGCGCTTGTCGCCGCGGACTTGTATCCCTCGCAATACGATCATCTGGCGATCGATCCCGAAATAAACGGCCAGCAAGCGCCCACGGCGCCGCAATACATGAAAATGGCTCTGCTGGACCTGCTGGCCGTCGGCCAGAGCCTGAACGCCGATCGCCCGACCGCGCCGAACGAGCAGGTGCTGAAGGCGGTCTTTTCGGTCCTGTCCACGAAGTTCGATTATATCGTGCTTGATTCCCCGCCGCTCCCGGGCGTTGCCGACGGCATGACTCTGGGCGGATTCGCGAATATGATTCTGTCGGTGATAAGCCTGTCGAAAACCTGGCGCCGCAGCTTTGCAACGCATATCCAGCTTCTGTCCGTGCTGGACCGGATCCATGGCGTGATTATTAACCAGGCAGCCCAACCCGTCCCGTATAAAACGCGCCGGCGGCGGATGAGGGAGCTGATATTGCGCCGGTAGAACCGCGCGTTTACTAAATCAGGGTATGCGGCACAGTAATCATTTTGCGGGAGCCGTCTTTGTTACAGTCGCATGCTAGGCCATAGAACCGCGATAAGCGGCAGCTTGATGGTCGTTGCCCGTCTGATCAGCCGCGTTATCGATCTGGCGCTCATGCTCGTTCTGGCGCGGCTGCTTTCGCCGGCTGACTTCGGGCTTGTCGCCATCGCGATGATCGTGGTGTTGATCACCGAAGCGGCGCTGGAACTTCCGTTAAGCCAGGCCCTGGTTCGTCTGCCGGTCATTCAACCTTCATTCTACGATACGGCGTTTACGCTCAGCCTCCTGCGCGGCGTGATTCTTTGCATCATCGTCTGCGGCTGCGCCTTTCCCTTCGCGCATTTTTACAAACATCCCGGGCTGGCGCCGCTGATCTGCGCCTTAAGCCTGGCGCCCGCGGCCAGGGGGCTCCTCAACCCGCGGATGGCTCAATTCGCCAAGGACCTGAATTTCAAATACGAGTTTTTCTTCGAACTCGCCGGCAAATCCAGCGCCTTCATCTTCGGGACCGCAACCGCGTTCATCACCCATAGCTACTGGTCGATTGCGATCTGCACCATCGCGGCACCACTGGTCACCACACTGCTTTCCTATTGCGTGATGCCCTTCAAGCCCCGGCTCACATTGTCCGATTGGCGGGTGTTCGCGGATTTCCTGGGCTGGATCAGCGTGTCGCAAATCATCATGGCGATGAACTGGCAGTCCGACCAGTTATTGCTCGGCAGACTGATGTCGCCAACGCAGCTCGGCCTGTTCAGCAACGCCAATAATGTTTCGAATATTCCGCAATTGGCACTTTTTTCGCCAATTATGCGGCCGCTGTTATCGGCCTTTGCGATGGTCAAGCAGGAATCCGCGCGGTTGGCGCGCGTCTATCTGGATGCCTCGACCGCGATTGTTGCCGTTGGACTACCCTTGATGGTTTGGGAGAGCATGGAAGCCGGACCGCTGGTACGGCTTTTGCTCGGCGCGAAGTGGCTGGGCGCCATATTCATGCTGCATTGGCTGGCGATAAGTCTTATGCCGACATTTTTCGGCATCGCCATCGTCCCGCTCAGCATGGCGCTGGATCAGACCAAGGAACTGGCCTGGCGAAATTTTGTCCAATTCTGTTTCAAGCTTCCCACCATTATTGTGGGCGCGCTGCTGTTCGGCTTTGCGGGCGTGGTCGCGGCTCGCCTTCTGTCCGAGACCGCCGGCGCAATATACTGCATGATGATTGCGCGCCGGCTGGTCGGCGTGCCGATCCTTCGCCAGATTGTAAGTTGCTGGCGCTGCATAGTGTCAACTTGCCTGATGACGGTTATTCTGTACCTGGGCGCGCCGTTAGCCGATTTTGGAACCGGCTCAATCATGCTGGCAATCAGCCTGGCAGTAACGGGCATCGTTGGCGCCGCGGTGTATTGCGCCACGTTGATGTTGCTATGGATGGCGGCAGGAAAGCCGCCGGGCGTTGAAGCGACCGCCATGCGAATCATCCCGCAGTTCTGGCTGCGCCTCCGCGGCCGGGCGGCAAAACCAGGAATCCCGTAACGCGTTTTTCAGGCCGCGGCGATGAAATCGATCATGATATCGGCGGCAATTCTCCGCGCAGCCGGCGCGCCGACAGCTTCACCCAGGCCAGGGACCATTTGTATTTCGGCGCCGGCGAACGACTTCAGACCAGCGCCGCCTTTGCCAAACAGGTTCTGAATTTCATAGGCGCCGGCATGGCCCGGATCGAAGAGAAAAAGCGTCCGCTTACGGCGCCGGGAAAGACCCGCCATTAGCTGGCGCGCAAAACCCGCCGGATCCTGCGCTTGCGTTGCGGTTCCAGCCTTTCCGCGCCGGCGCGCGAGCTTTTCCAATCGCAATAGCTGGCCTTTCAAGATACCGAACACGTCGCTCTCGCCGCGCAGCAGCCTATGCCAATATGCACGTTCCATCAGTTTTGTTCTGTAATGGCTGAAGTCATAGGTCCGTTTTTTGGCCTCGGCGATTGAATCGCCCTCTTTCCACAGAAACAGCGGAAGATTGGCCATCATTATGGCCTCGATCCTGGCCTCCTTTGCGGCCGCGTGTAGCGCGTGGTAGGCGCCCGAGCAAATGCCGTGGACCATGAAACGGCGGCAACCTAGTTGTTCGAGGATGTCGATTGCGGCACTGATGTCGCCGCCACGTTCATCCTCGAAAACGTCGCTTCGCATGTCTTCTTCACCGGCGGCGCCTATGCTGTCGCCAAGTCCGGTAAAGTCGAACCGCAACACCGTTATACCCTCCGCCGCGAGCCGCCGCGCAAACTCAACGCCGAACCGGCCAACGCCGGCACGCGGGTTACGGCCCGTGTTAACGATAATAACGGCAGTTTCGTTCAACGGTCCATCGGGCCGGCTGAGGGTTCCGAAAAGTCTTTGCTCCGGGCCGAAGCGCATCGGCATCTCAACGCTGCCGGGCAGCTGCAAATCTTGCGCAACACCGTCCATCCGCAGCTCGAGCGGATGCGGCTGAGTTGGAATTGTTTTGTTCATCCAGTCGATAATGCCGACAGACGCGGCCGGTTGCCTTAAGCCCTGCGTATCGGCGCATAGAAGCGGCTCCAGCCCGTCGAATCCATAGGCTTCGACAGCTGCCCCCTGCTCGGTCCAGCTGGAAATGCATTCGCCAAGCGGGCGGCTCGGTGTCTGAGAATAAACGGCGATCTTGAACCCCGAGCCAAGTCTGGCGCGTCGCAGGTCGACCGCGCTGATAAGATCAACCGTTTCGCTGGACAGAACCAGGTCATGGAATTCAAGCCCGGCGTTTTTCGCGGCGACTTTTCCATGCGCCAGATCGGCCTCGATCTGCAGCTGCCGAATATAGGGGCGGCCGCGCAGAACCGGCGCCAACAGCACCAGCCCCGCTACATCTGCGCGAGATTCCGCGGCCAGCGCCGCAAGCGTGGCGCCGATCCGAAAGCCGCATAAAATCAGGCGGCTGGCGCCTGTAATCCGGCAGAGTTCGTCGGCGGCGTCGTGAACGTTGCGCTGCCAAATTGCCCAGGCTTCGGCTGGCGCATCGGCTGGCGGAAAGTCGCTAGAATCGCCCGATCCCGTGTAATCGAAGCGCACGGTCGGATATCCCGCTTGCGCGAACGCATCCGCCAGGACCCGCAAAGAATGATGCGAGTCCAGCGCCTCCCGGCTCAGTGCCCCGCATATGAGAACCGCGACATCCCTATTGGCGCGCATTGGCTCCGCGTGGATCCAGCCAAACATCCCGTTAATTGCGATGGGTCGCGCGTTGCCGCGATTGCCGGCTGTGGCCCTACGAACGCTTTCCATGGTCAGGCCGCCATCGGCCATTGCTAACAGACTAGCTGGTCAAGGCGCGATCGTTTGCAGCTCATCAACATAAGAGAACATCCTAGACGCGGGGAATTGAATCTCTCGCGGCAAAGCCACGACGAAAATCTAATATTTGCTATACTCTGCACCGTCCAGTTAAAAAATGGACTTTTTGGCCAACTAACTACAAGGCTGAATTGCGCCGGCGCGTTCAAGGCGCCGGCCGCCAAGATTGTCGCTACACCGGTAGGTCGCGGACCCGCCGAGCCGGGATACCCAGATACAGCCCGTCCGGCTGCGTGCTCTTGGACACGATGCTGCCGGCGCCGATGACGCAGCCGTGGGCGATGGTAACGCCAGGCAGGATTGTCGCGCCGGCACCAATCCAACACCCTTCCTCGATCGAAACCGGGCCCGTGATATGCTGTCCGCATCGATATAATGGGTTCGCATCAATTTCATGCGAGCCGGTTATTACACGAACGAACGCGCCTATTTGAACATTCTTGCCAATGGTCAGCCGGGCGCTTCCATCGAAATAGAACCGCTTATTGATAAGCACGCCTTCGCCGATTGTGAAGTTTTTGGAGCCGAATAGCGCACCGCCCCAGATGATGCTGGTT
>JAMFSE010000122.1 GCA_026225115.1 Rhodovastum atsumiense | reverse complement strand
GGTGGCGTAACGGTTGGCCCAGTCGCCGGCGACGCCGAGGCGCTTGAACTCCTCCGCCTGCACATCCAGCCAAGCTTGCGCGTATTCCCGGCATTCGCGCCGGAATTCGAGCACCGGCACTTCATCCTTGTTCTTCTTTTTAGCGCGGTACTGTTCCTCGACCTTCCATTCGATCGGCAGGCCGTGGCAGTCCCAGCCGGGGATGTAGTTGGCGTCAAAGCCGGCCATGGCCTGGGCGCGGTTGATGACGTCCTTGTGGATTTTGTTGAGCGCGTGGCCGATGTGCAGATTGCCGTTCGCATAGGGTGGGCCGTCATGGAGAATGAAGCTGGGGCGGCCGGAGGCGGCTTCACGCAGGCGCGCCCAGAGCCCCATGGCCTCCCAGCGGACAAGATGCGCGGGCTCGCGCTTCGGCAGATCGCCGCGCATCGGAAATTCCGTGCGTGGCAGAAAAACACTGGCCTTATAGTCCGATGCGGCGTCGTTCATGAATTTAAAATCCGGTGGGAAAAGCCAAAAAAGGCGCAACAGCCCCGTTAAGCCAGGGTCGGCGCGATAATTCGGGAAAGATACTGGCCGGACATGGCCGCGATTATGCGGCCGCGGGTGGAGCAGCGTCAAGCAGGGCGCGTGCCTGCGCAGCATCCTGGGCGATCTGGGTGGTCAAGGCCTCGAGGTCAGGAAATTTCAGCTCCTCGCGCAGGAAATACCGCAATTCTACGGTCAATTCCGCGCCGTAGATATCCTTGTCGAAATCGAACAAATGGGCCTCTAGCCGGGATTCCTGGCCGCCGACAGTGGGCCGCTGGCCGATATTGGCGACCCCTTTCAGCGGTGCGCCGTCCGGCAGCCGGGCGGTTACGGCGTAGACGCCCCGGTCCGGCTCCAGATGCCGGCCGAGCGGGACGTTGGCGGTGGGAAAACCGATGGTGCGGCCGCGTTTGTCGCCATGCGACACTTCGCCGCGGATGGAGAACGGCCGGCCCAGCAGGGCCGCCGCCCGCTCCGGATAGCCATCCTGCAGCAGGCGGCGGATGCGGGTTGCCGAGATCGGCCCCTGCGCATCGGTCACCGCCGGCGCCAGCGTGAGGCCGATCCCGAAGGCTTCCGCCTGGGTGGCGAGATAAGCCGTACTGCCGCCGCGCCGGTGCCCGAAGGCGAAATCCGCCCCGCAGGTCAGATGCGCAGCCTTCAGGCCCTGGTGCAGCACTTCCGAGACGAATTGCTCGGCCGTGAGATGCGAGAAAGCCTGGTCGAACGGCAATTCATAGACGATGGCCACGCCCAGCGCCGCCAAAGCCGAGGCCCGCTCCGGCGAGAGAGTCAGCCGAAAGGGCGGGTCCTGCGGCCGGAAAAACTCGCGCGGATGCGGCTCGAAGGTGAGGACGGCCAGCGGCCGGTCCGGCCGGGCCGTATGCGCGGCCCGGATGACGCTGGCATGGCCGAGATGCACGCCGTCGAAATTGCCCAACGCAATGGTGGCGCCTTGGGCTGCGTCCGGCAGTCCGCGCCAGTCTCGAAAAATCTGCATAAAGTCCTCAAACGCCGCAAAACTCAACTTCCGCCACAAACGCCAAGCCTTGGCCCCCGGTCAATAGGAGCGCATGATGGCGAAGCGTCCGGCGGCGGGCCGCCAGTCCAGCCGCTAAATCCGGACGCATCACGGGAGACGTCTATGCGCGGTGTGCTGAAGTTTTTGTTAAGCCTGATGATCGGCATCGCGATCATTTGGATCGGCTTCTGGTGGTATGCGCAGGCGCGCCTGCAATCCGGTTTTCAGGCTTGGGCGGAACAACAGGCGGCCGATGGCTGGAAGGTTTCTTACGACTCCATGCGGCGCGGCACCTCGCCCGGCAACGCTGAGCTTACCATCAATCACCTGGTGCTGACGCCGCCGCCCGGGCCGGCGGGCCAGACGATTGCGATCTCGCTGCCGAGCGTGGTGCTGCGCATTGCAGCGCTTAACCCGCTGGTCTTTCATACCGACCTGCCGAACCAGATCACCTTCGCCGTCGGCAATGGCGTCGACCTGGTGCTGAATGCGGCCAGCATCGAGGCCAGCGAAAACCTGGACCCCAACAGTATTTTCGATAAGCATGCCTATCCGTTCCGGGGCGGCGATTTTGCCGCGACCAATGTGCAGGTCCTGGCGACCAGCCTGCTGGTGCTGCAGATCGCGCAAATCACATCGCATGCAGACGTCAACCTCAAGGCAGGCGCCAACGCTACCGCCTTCGCGAGTACCACGACGCTGGACGGGTTGGCGCTCTCGCCCTTGCTTACCCGCATCGCCTCCGTCCCGTTCGACGGCAAGCTTGCGCATTTGTCACTGGCTGCCACGCTTTCGGGTCCGTTGCCGGAAGATATCGGCAAACTGGCGGACAAGCTGGACGCCCTGCCGCATGATCGTGATGCGGAACAAAAACTGGTTGTGCCGATTGTGCGCAAATGGGCGAGCCAGGGCGGCCACGGCAATGTGGCGCTGAACCTTCTCCTCGGTCCCAGCACCATCAATGCCGGCGGTAATTTGAGTTTCGATGCGAATCTGCAGCCGCAAGGCACGGCGGATGTCGGGGCCACGCGGCTGGGTGCGTTGACCACGGCGCTGACCAATTCCTACCCGGCGCTGCAGGACGATATTGCCCAGGCTGAGGCCGAGCTCAGCCCGTATATCAGCAATACCGAGCAAGGCGGCCAGACGCTGGGCATGCATGTGGTCTACGGTGCAGGCAATGTCAGCATTAATGGGCAGAAGGTCGCGGCCATGCCGCCGCTAGATTGGGATGCGCTGGAGAATCCGCCGCCGCCGCCGGTGGACGCGCCCGGCGATGGTTCGGGTGCGGCATTGCCGGCGCCGGCTACGCCGTAAGGCCGAGGTGGAATGCCAGCAGAGCTGTCCAAAAAGGGTATTATTCTAGCAAAAATTTAATTTCGTGCCGAACATACGGTTAAACGATTCTGTTAGGCTAGGATTTTCCGAAATCGGAACTGATTCGTTTCAATCGTACCAAAGGGATGGAATTTCATGGATGTTTTGCTCATCGAGGACGACCCAGACGTCGCCGAGCTCGTCAAAGACGCGCTGACGGACCTTGAGCATAAAGTCGAACATGTCACGACTGCCCGCGATGGTCTGTTCGTTGCGGCCTCGAGCAATTTCGATGTTATCATCCTTGACCGGATGTTGCCGGGAGGGGTTGACGGGATCAGGATCATTGAGACATTGCGGCAGCAGAACAACAAGACCCCGGTGCTGGTTCTCTCCGGTCTGGGCGAGGTTGAGGACAAGGTGCATGGTCTGCGGGCCGGCGGCAATGACTATCTGGTCAAGCCGTTCGCGATTTCCGAGCTATTGGCGCGAATCGAAGCGGTGACTCGGCAGCGCCGGTCGACGCCGCCGGAGACGCAGTTGAAGGTGGGCGATCTCGAGCTTGATCTATTGTCCCGGGTCGTCCGGCGCGAGGGGCGGGTGATGATTTTACAACCGCGCGAATTGAAGCTGCTGGAATATTTGATGCGCAATGCCGGCCAGGTTCTGACGCGGCCGATGCTGCTGGAAGCCATCTGGGCATATCATTTTGATCCGCAAACCAATTTGATCGAAGTGCATATTTCGCGGTTGCGGCAGAAGATCGACCAGCCGTTCAAGACGCCGATGCTGCATACGATCCGCAATGTGGGATATATTCTGCGCGCTGATTGCCAGAGCGAAAAGATAGCGGCGGCCTAGAGGTTGGCGGCTCGGGCCATTCTAGCGGGTGGCCTGAGCGCTAACCATCTGATGACATTCCATTTATGTTAACTCAAGAAATCTTGATTTTCTAAACTTACCCACGACCTCCGTTGAGTTAAAGGCTTCATAAACTCGTTCAGGAGGACAATTAAATGCCCGCGATTCTACTTTGGCTGCTTGGCATCCCCATCCCCATCATTATTCTTCTCATTCTGCTCTGGCATTAAAACGCTAGCAAAAAGGAATAATAATAATGTCAGCCACATATCCAACAGAGAGCCCGTACCGGACGGGAGGCTTGGTTGAGCCTGCGGTCCCCGCGGCACTATCATCCGCATCCGGCGTTTCATGGCCTGCGATCTTCGCCGGCGCTGTCGCTGCGACCGCTGTTTCCGTCATGCTGCTGATCTTCGGCGCCGGACTTGGTCTGAGTTCGGTTTCACCCTGGCCGCATAACGGTGTCTCGGTTACCACCTTTACTGTTCTGGCCGCCATCTGGCTAGTGATCGTGCAATGGGTCTCCTCCGCGCTCGGCGGCTATATTGCCGGCCGGCTGCGGACCAAATGGACTGCCGTGCATACCGATGAGGTGTTTTTTCGTGATACCGCCCACGGCTTTCTTGCCTGGGGTCTGGCGACGGTTCTGGTCGCCGGACTGTTGACGTTGGGCTCCGGCACGGCGGTTTCGACCGGCGCGCAATTGGCGGCAAATACCGTGTCGAGCAGCGCGTCTGACAACTACTATGTCAACGAGTTGTTCCGGCAGGATGTTACCACCCCGGCGGTCGCCAATAACGGTTCCGCTGCGATGGTAACGGGTCTTTCCGATAATGACGTGCGCGCCCAGGCTTCGGTTATCCTGGCGCAGACGGCGGTTTCCGGCAGCGTGGCGCCGGCGGATAATGCCTATCTGACGCAGCTTGTTTCCGGCCGTACCGGGCTTGCTCCGGCGGATGCGCAAACCCGCGTAAACCAGGTACTGGCGCAACAGCAGGCTGACATGGTCAAGGCCAAGCAGGTTGCCGATGCGGCGCGTAAAACCTCTGCCAAGGCGGCGATTTTCACCTTCGTTTCTCTGCTCATCGGCGCGTTCATCGCCAGTGTTGCGGGTGCGATCGGCGGCCGGTTGCGCGACGCTTACTAATAGGCGTTGCGACGAAACGATTTGGCTTTGACCTTGACGGGTCAAAGCCAAATTCCGTGCAGGATACTATGTTTTTTTCACGAATAGCGGAGTTCTTAAATGGCGGATGTTTCAGACACTAATAATTTTGCACGAGATATTCAGCAGCTGCGGGACGCCGCGAAGCGGTCGCTTAATGAGGGGGCCGTCACGAAAAATTACGGCGGCGATTCCGAAAAGGCGATCGAGCTTTTGCAGACGGCGCTTGCAACCGAAATCGTTTGCGTTTTGCGGTACACGATGAATGCCATTTCCGTTCAGGGGATCAACAGCAAAAGCGTGGCTGCCGAATTCCAGGAACACGCCGCCGATGAGACGCGGCATATGACGATGCTGGCCGAGCGCATCGACCAATTGGGCGGTGAGCCGAACTTCGATCCGAAGGGCCTGGACTCGCGCTCAGCCTCCGAATATGGCGGCGGTACGCTGGTTGAGATGGTGAAGCAAAACCTTATCGCCGAGCGGATCGCCATTGAACATTATCGCGATCTCATTCGATTTTTCGCCGATAAGGATCCGACGACGCGGATTATGCTGGAAGGGATTTTGGCGAATGAAGAGGACCATGCAACCGACATGCATGATCTTCTGGTCGCGCATGAGGGCACGCCCATGCTGGGCTAGCGCCACACTTGAATATCACCGGATGGCTCGCTAAAGGGGATTGGTTGCGCACCGCCTTCAACGCTGAAATGGGGTGGCGTAGCTGCTGTTCCTGATTGGGAGACATTCCGGTGTATTTACTCGTCGTTGAAGATGACGCGGAGGTTGCTACATTTCTCGTCCTTGGCCTGCGTGAAGCCGGGCATATTGTGGAATACGCAAGCAATGCCGCGGACGGGTTGGCGATTGCGCTTAAAAAGCATTTTGACGTGATCATGTTGGACCGGATGCTGCCAGGCGGCAACGACGGCGCGACGATTCTGACCGCCTTGCGCGCGAGCGGCGTAAATACGCCGGCATTGTTCCTATCTGGCCTCGGCGAGCTCTCTGACTGGGTGGAGGGGTTGCAGGCGGGCGGCGATGATTATCTCGTCAAACCGGTATCCATGGCTGAACTGCTGCCGCGGCTTGAGGCTTTGGCAAACAAGACCAGGCAGAACGATTCCGGTTTGCTGGCAAAATAAAATCGTTGCGTTTGTGTCGAATTAGATCAACTGTCCTAGCGGAAAGCTGAACAGCTTCGCCTGGCCCAACAGAAATACCCGCAGGCCGCGCGGGAAAAGCCTGGTGATCGCCGGGTCGCGAACATCCAGACCGCCGGTATAGGCGCCGAAAGCCGGCAGAATCAGACGGGCGGAGTCGGTGACGAAGCAAGGCCGGCTGATCCGTAGTGCGGCGGTATTCACACTGGCTTTCGGATGGTAATGGCCGGAGATTTCAACATCCACGCTGCGCATGCCGGTGCGGGGTTCGGCCTGGTGACGCAGCAGAAAAACCCCGTCTCGCCATTCGGCGACGCTCTCGCCGGGCAAGCCGGTGGCTGCTGCATCATGGTTGCCGGTGATCCAGATGAAATGCACGTCTTTCGTCATTTGCAGCAAGCGCGCGCGGTCATTCGCGTTCATGCGCTCGACGCCCTTCATGTCGTGGAATGTATCACCTAGGGCAACGACGCAGGCCGGATGATAAAGCCGGATCAGCCGATGCAATTTTTCCAGCGTTGTTTTGGTGTCGAACGGCGGCAGCAGGCTGCCCCGCATGGCCGCGGCGGAGGCTTTTTCCAGATGCAGGTCGGAGACGATGAGCACGCGTTTGGCCGGCCAGTAGGCCGCACCGTCCGGATCGAGCATTAGCCGTTCGCCGTGAAAATGTAGCGGTGCGGCGCTCATCTGATGCCCGCGAATACTGCCTGGCCCGGCACGGTTTTGGATTTTGGGCGGGGTTTTGCGGAGGGCGGCGGTTCGTCCGGGTTCATTGCTTCAGCTACCAATTCTTCCGCCTCCAACAGTAATTGTTCTTCCGTCACCCCGGCCGCGACGCGCTCGCGGCCGATCTCCAGGAGCACCGGCACTGCGAGCGGCGATACACGGGAGAGCGCCATATGCACAATAGCCCCGTGCGCGCGCTCCAGCAGCAGCACGATGCGGTTGATATCGGTGAGGCCGCTTGCCGCATCGGCACGGGTGGCGCGCAGCAGGATGTGATCTGGCTGGTGTTTTCGCAGCACGTCATAGATCAGATCGGAGCTCACCGTTACCTGCCGGCGGTTCTTGTCGGCATTTGGCTGGTGGCGTTGGATCAGGCCGGAGATCACCGCGACATTTCGAAAAGTCCTGCGCAGCATTGAGCTTTCCGCCATCCAGGCTTCCAGGTCATCGCCCAGCATATCCTGCTCGAATAATTGCGGGATGTTGGTCGGCTGATGCACCGACCAGGTGGCCAGCACGTAATCCGTTGCAACGAAACCCAGCGGGCCGAAGCCGAAACGCTCCAGCCTTTTGGTCAGCAGCATGCCGAGGGTCTGGTGCGCCTGCCGGCCTTCAAAGCAATAGGCGACCATGTACCAGCGCCCGCCGCGCGGGAATGTTTCCACTAGCAAATTGTTCGGCCCCGGCAGGCGCGAGCGGTATTTTTGCAGGCGCAGCCATTCCTGCACGTCCTCGGGGAATGAATTCCAGCATTTTGGGTCGTGCAGCATTTCGCGCACGCGGTCTGCCAGATGCGTCGTCATCGGCATCCGGCCGCCTTCATAGGCGGGCACTTTCGGTTCACCGGCGCCGCCCTCCATCACTTCCACAACGGTTTCGCGCAGGCGTAAAAATTTTAGCAGCCGGCCGGCAAACATGAAGGTGTCGCCCGGGGTGAGCATGTTGACGAAATATTCCTCGACCTCGCCAAGTCCCTTGCCGAAACCGCCTCTTTTCCCAACAAGCCGGACTTTCAGCGTCGGCGCCTCGACGATGGTGCCGATGTTCATGCGGTGCTGGCGGGCGATGCGGCTGTTAGCGACATAGACATAGCCCTCGGAATCGCGGAACAATTTTCGGTAGCGCTCGTAGCCGGCCAAGGCGTAGCCGCCGTCTTCGACGAATTGCAGCACGTCGTCGAAATCTTTCCGGGTGAGCGCGGCGTAGGGGCCGGCCGAGGTGACCTCGGCGAAGACGTCATCCGGCTTGAATTCTTGCGCGCAGGCGAGGCCCAAAAGGTGCTGCGCCAGCACGTCCAGCCCGCCGGGGCGCGGCGGGTCGCCGTCCAGCGCATTGGCGGCGACGCCGGCGATGGCCGCTTCGCATTCCAGCACCTCGAACCGGTTCGCCGGCACCAGAATTGCTTTCGAGGCTTCATCCAGCCGGTGGTTGGAGCGCCCGATCCGCTGCAGCAGGCGCGACACGCCTTTTGGCGCGCCCACTTGAAGCACCTGGTCCACCCCGCCCCAGTCGATGCCAAGATCGAGCGAGGAGGTGGCGATGACGGCGCGTAAGGACCCGGCGGCCATGGCGGCCTCCACGCGCCGGCGCTGCGCGATGTCCAGACTGCCGTGATGCAAGGCGATCGGCAGGTTTTCCTCATTATGTTTCCAGATCGCCTGGAACATCAGCTCCGCCTGGGCGCGGGTGTTGACGAAGACGATGGTCATTGCCGCGGCTTTGATTTTTTCCAACACCGGCAATGCGGCGGCCAGTCCCATATGGCCGGACCAGGGAATTTGCCCCGGCGGCAGGAGTAATTTTACTTCTGGTGGCGTGCCGTCCTTGGCCTCGATCAATCCCGAGCCCTTGCCGACGTAATCCAGAATGGCTTGCGGATGTGCCACCGTCGCGGACAAGCCCACGCGGCGAACCGCAGGCGATAGGATTT
Source organism: Rhodovastum atsumiense (assembly GCA_026225115.1). Classification (GTDB taxonomy): domain Bacteria; phylum Pseudomonadota; class Alphaproteobacteria; order Acetobacterales; family Acetobacteraceae; genus Acidocella; species Acidocella atsumiense_A. Next base: position 91,081 of record JAMFSE010000122.1, on the reverse strand, counting down.
TCAGCCGCGCCAGGCAAAGTGCAAGCTGGTCGCCGCGCTTGGTGCCGGCCAAAGCATGCACCTCGTCGATCACCACGCATTTGAGGCTGCCGAAGAATGCACCGGAGTCCTCAAGGCTTACCAGCAGCGCCAGGCTCTCCGGGGTGGTCAGCAGGATGTCCGGCGGGTTGGCGCGCTGGCGCGCGCGGCGGTCGCCCGGGGTGTCGCCGGTGCGGGTTTCTACCCGGATCGGCAGCGCCATTGCCTCGATCGGCGCCAGCAGGTTGCGCGCGATATCCGTTGCCAGCGCCTTTAGCGGGCTGACGTAGAGCGTGTGCAGCCCGGTGCTTTTGCCGGCTGCAAGCTCCACCAGGCTGGGTAAAAACCCCGCCAGCGTTTTGCCGCCGCCGGTGGGTGCGATGAGCAGCGTATCTTCGCCCTGCGCTGCCGCGTCCAGCATGGCGCGCTGGTGCGGCCGCAGCGCCCAGCCCTGGCGCTCGAACCAATCGGCAAAAATTTGTGGCAGTTCGGCCATGCCGCCTTATATGGGGTATTCACTATTTGTTCTATATGGGAATCATGGGGCCGCACCCGCAAACCTGGTTAAAAACCACGCCCGCCGGCCTGTATTGCGAGCCTGGCGATTTTTACATCGACCCGCTGCGGCCGGTGGCACGCGCGGTGATCAGCCATGCCCACGCCGACCATGCCCGGCCGGGGCACGAGGCGGTGCTGGCGACCCAAGGCACGCTGGCGGTGATGCGCACCCGCATGGGGGCAGAGCGGGCGGGCGGCGCAATGCAGGCGCTGGCCTATAATGAGAAGATCAAGCTCGGGGACGTCACCGTTACCTTGCATCCGGCCGGCCATGTCCTCGGCTCGGCGCAGGTCGCCATGGAATATCAGGGGGCGAAAGCGATTGTCTCGGGCGATTACAAGCGCCAGCCGGATCCGACCTGCGCGCCGTTCGAGGTGGTTCCCTGTGATGTGTTTGTTACCGAGGCGACCTTCGGCCTGCCGGTGTTCCAGCATCCTGACGCCGCCGATGAAATTGCCAAGCTGCTCGCCTCCGTTGCGCTGTTTCCGGAACGCACGCATGTGGTCGGCTGCTACGCGCTCGGGAAATGCCAGCGGCTGATCGGCGAGCTTCGGCTGGCCGGCTACGACGCGCCGATCTATCTGCACGGCGCGCATATGCCGGTCTGTGAAACCTACCGCGCCGAAGGGGTGGTATTGGGCGAGCTTCGCCCAGCAACGGTTGCCGCCAAGGCTGCGCTCAAAGGTGCGATTGTTCTGGCGCCACCTTCTGCGATTGCCGATCGTTGGGCGCGCCGCATGGAGGATCCGGTGATTTGCATGGCCTCGGGCTGGATGCGCATCCGCCAGCGTGCCAAGGCCGGTGGCATCGAATTGCCGCTCATCATCTCCGACCATGCGGATTGGAACGCGTTGCTGAGCACCATCCGCGAGGTCGGCGCGCCGGAGATCTGGGTCACCCATGGCGGTGAGGAAGGTCTTATTCACGCGCTCTCCCGCCTGCAAATCCGCGCCCGTGCGCTGCGCCTCATCGGCTATGGCGATGAGGATGCCGAATGAAGGATTTTTCGGAGTTGCTGGAGCGATTGCTGTTCTCGCCTGGCCGCAACACCAAAATTTCTCTCCTGCACGCTTATTTCACCAGCCGCCCGGACCCGGAACGCGGCTACGCGTTGGCGGCCATCGCCGGTGCGCTGGATTTTCCCGGCGCCAAACCGGCCGCTTTGCGCGCCATGGCGGAAGCCCGGACCGACCCCGAGCTGTTCGCTCTATCCTACGATTTTGTTGGCGATCTTGCCGAGACCATCGCGCTGATCTGGCCGAATGCGCATGCCGACGCCTCGCCGGAACTTCCCGAGATTATCAGCGCGCTGCGCGCCGCCAAACGCGATGCCATTCCCGGGCTGGTCGCCACATGGCTCGATGCCGCGGATTCTTCCACGCGCATCGCGCTGATTAAGCTCATTACCGGCGGGTTGCGCGTTGGCGCCTCGCTGCGGCTTGCCAAGCTGGCGCTGGCGGAGCTGGGCGGCGTGGATGTGAACGAGATCGAGGAGGTCTGGCACAGCCTGGAACCGCCTTATGAATCTTTGTTTGCCTGGCTGGAGCATCGGGCGCCGCGGCCACATCCGGACGAAAAACCGGTTTTTCGGCCGGTCATGCTGGCGCATCCGATCGAGGCCAAGGACCTGGCCGCACTCGACTGGTCCGCGCATCGGGCCGAATGGAAATGGGACGGTATTCGCGTGCAGCTTGTCGCGACGCCGCATGGCAAACGGCTTTACACCCGCAATGCCGATGATATCTCCCATGCTTTTCCGGAAATCATCGATGCGATGCATTTCCATGCGGTGCTGGACGGCGAACTGCTTGTGATTCGCGACAATATCGTTGCCCCGTTTAGCGATTTGCAGCAGCGCCTTAACCGCAAAACCGTCTCCGCCGCCATGCTGCAGAATTTTCCGGCCGGCATCCGGCTGTACGATATTCTCTTCGATAGCGATGAAGATTTGCGCACGCAGAATTTCGATGCGCGCCGCCAGCATTTGGAAGCATTTTTCGAGCGCGAACAGCCGCAGCGCATGGATCTGTCGCCGCTGATAAAATTCGAGGTCCACCACGAACTGGGGCTGCTGCGGGACGGCGCTCGGGAGGCGGCGATCGAAGGGCTGATGATCAAGCGCGGTGACAGCCCATACCTCTCAGGCCGGCCCAAGGGAATGTGGTGGAAATGGAAGCGCGAACCGCTCTCGGTCGATGCAGTGCTGATGTATGCACAGCGCGGGCATGGCAAACGTTCGTCCTATTACTCCGATTATACATTCGGAGTCTGGAACGAAGCCGGTGAACTTGTGCCCATTGGCAAAGCCTATTCGGGCTATACCGATACGGAACTAGCTTATCTGGACAAATGGATTCGTAACCATACTACCGCGCGCTTCGGACCGGTGCGCGAGGTTGAGAAGGAAATTGTGTTTGAGGTTGGCTTTGATGCGGCTCAGCGTTCCAGCCGCCATAAATCCGGCGTCGCGTTAAGGTTTCCGAGGATATTGCGGATTCGGACCGATAAACCGGCGGCCGAGGCCGATCAGTTGGAAGCTGTGCAGGCTTTAATCACTTAAAGAAAGAAGATCGACGCCCGTTCGTCATTGCGAGGCGGCGGAGCCGGCGTGGCAATCCATCCTTTATGGAATGGACGAAACGATGGATTGCTTCGCGTCGTGCGAACGCACGCCTTCGCGTGACGCTCGCAATGACGCGGGTCTGTTGGTTACTTCACCGTCTGCACGGCCTCAAATCCTTCGAACTCCGGATGGCCAAGATACAGTGGTTTGTTCCCACCGGCATTTCGGTGCGCGGCGCGGAAGGCCTCCGATTTTGTCCAGGCCTCGAAGGCGGTGTAGTCCGACCAGATTGTGTGACTGGCATAGAGAACGTGGTCTTCCCTTTGCGGGCCCTTCAGCAGATGGAATTCCACGAAACCAGGGACTTCCTGGAGATGGCTGTCGCGGGTGCTCCAGACGGTTTCGAAATCGGCCTCCGAGCCGTTGGACACTTTGAACCGGTTCATCGCGATATACATTGTTCATGTCCTTTGCGGTGATGATAAGAGACTTTAGCGCAGGCTATGCGCTGCGGGTACCCCAGCATTCCCAATCAACATAACTGTCCGTGACAAAAATATTCTACGTAGCACTCCGCTTTGCCCGGGAGGGGAGAGCAAGATGCATTCGCACGTGCCGCGAACCTGGTTTTGGGTACAGCAACGACGAGACGCATCCTGGTAGGTCGAGAGTCGGTCGCAAGACCGGGATCAATTGGGAGACGGCTATGTTAGCTGAGAGCACAGTTGCGATGCGAAGTCCGCGCATCAACACCTAAACCGCCGCGGCACCCGTCGTGCGCTGATGTTTTCGTTTGTTTGAACCTTTAGCTTTTGGGCGCCGCGCGCTCAAAAGCGCTTGCGTTTGCGAGGATTTTACCATGAGCCTGATTCAGAATCGTGCTGCTGTCGCTCCCCTGCAGCGTTACTTTTCCTACAGCGCCGATCCGGCGCCAGATGGCGTGCCCTCGGTTGCCGATATGGTGGCCAAGCTGCGCCCGGAAGTGCCGCTGCATTGCGTCCGCCCGGCGGTGATCACCGCCGCCGCCAGCGCTTTTGTGCAGTCCTTCAATGGCGAGGTTCTGTATGCCGTTAAATGTAATCCGGAGCCAGCGGTGCTGCGCGCCATCTGGGCCGGCGGCGTGCGGCATTTTGACTGCGCGTCGATTGCCGAGGTCACGCTGGTGCGGCGGCTGTTTGCGGGTGCTGCGATCCATTTCATGCATCCGGTGAAATCCCGCGCCGCCATTCGTGACGCCTGGATCCTTAACGGCGTGCGCGACTTCGTGTTCGACTCGGAAGATGAGCTGGCGAAAATCCTGGCCGAAATCGGCAAACCGGAAGCGGCTGAACTGGACGCGCTGCCCGGATTGTTTGTGCGCCTCGCGCTGCCGAAATCCGGTGCGGTGATCGATCTGTCCTCGAAATTCGGCGCTGATTTTGAAACCGCCGTGGCATTGCTGCGCGCGGCGCGGCCGCAGGCGGGCAAATTGGGTCTTGCCTTCCATGTCGGTTCGCAATGCATGGACCCGCTGGCCTGGCGCGAAGCCATGGCGCTGGCAGGTGCGGTTATCCGCCGCGCCGGCGTGCAAGTGGACATCATCGATGTCGGGGGCGGTTTTCCGGTGGCATATCCGGATATCACGCCGCCGCCGCTCGGCGCCTTTATGGCGGAAATCGATGCGGCGTTCGACCTTTTGCATCTGCCGAACACCAAGCTTTGGGCAGAGCCAGGCCGCGCGCTGGTTGCCGGCGGCGGTTCGGTGGTGGTACAGGTGCAGCTTCGTAAGGGGAACATGCTGTACGTCAATGACGGCGTGTATGGCTCGCTTGCCGATGCCGGCGCGCTCGGCTTCCGTTTTCCGGTGCGCGCGATCCGCGCGGCGGATGCCTATGCCGATGCGCCCGATATGGCGTTCTCGCTGTTCGGACCGACCTGCGATTCCACCGACGTGATGCACGGGCCGTTCATGCTGCCGAACAATGTGCGCGAAGGCGATTGGATCGAGATCGGCCAGCTTGGCGCCTATGGGTCTAGCCTGCGCACTGCGTTCAACGGTTTCGACCAGGCAATCCTGGCCGAGGTGCGGGATGCGGCAATGCTGGAAACCTCCGGCTATGAGGCCGATGCGCAAGCGGCGCCGGCTGCTGTCACAAAACTGCCGTTTGCTTATCCCCGCGCGGCCTGAAACACCTCGCACACGCTGACCGGCGCCGCTGAACCATTGAGGGTTCAGCGGCGGCCGGGAAATTGTCGCTCTCACAGTAAGGAATTAAACGATGGCAAACGACATCGCGAAAAAACACGTCTCATTCTCCGGCCGGCTGCTGATGCTGGGGGCAGGCAGCATCGGGCAGGGCGTGCTGCCCTTGTTGCTCCGTCATATCGACATGCCGAAGGAGAATATTTCGATCCTGACCTCCGACACCCGCGGCAGTGCGGTTGCCAAGTCTTTCGGTATTGCCGAGGAAATTCTGAGCATCACGCGCAACAACTACCGCGACGTGCTGAGCGCGCGGCTGAAGCGGGGCGATTTTCTGCTGAACCTGTCTGTCGACATCTCCTCGGTGGCGTTGGTGAAATTGTGCCGGGAACTCGGGGTGCTTTATCTCGACACCTGCATCGAGCCCTGGGCCGGCGGCTATACGGATTTGTCGCTGAGCCCGTCGCAGCGCTCCAACTACGCGCTGCGGGAAACCGCTTTGGCGCTGATGGATGATCCGGGTGCATCCACGGCGGTGATCGCGCATGGCGCAAATCCCGGCCTGGTTTCGCATTTCGTCAAGCAGGCGTTGCTGAACCTTGCCGCCGATACCGGCGTCGTCACGGATGTGCCGAATTCGCGGGACGGCTGGGGCAGACTTGCGCAGAGCCTTGGCGTGAAGGTGATTCACATTGCCGAGCGCGATACCCAGATTGCGAATACGCCCAAGCAACGCGGCGAGTTCGTCAACACCTGGTCGATCGACGGTTTCATCGGCGAGGGCTGCCAGCCGGCGGAGCTTGGCTGGGGCACGCATGAGACCGCGCTGCCGCCGGACGGCAAGCACCATGAATTCGGCTGCGACGCCGCGATTTATCTGCAGCGCCCGGGCGCCTCAACGCGGGTGCGGACCTGGACACCGATGGAAGGCCCGTTCCACGGCTTTCTGATCACCCATAACGAAGCCATTTCCATCGCCGACTACCTCACCCTGAGCGAGGGTGGCACCGTCGCCTACCGGCCGACCGTCCATTACGCCTATCATCCCTGCGACGATGCCGTGCTCTCCATCCATGAGCTGGCGGGCAAGAACTGGGAGGCGCAGACAACCCAGCGCCTGATCCAGGATGAGATTGTCAGCGGCGTGGATGAGCTCGGGGTTCTGCTGATGGGGCATGAACGCGGCGCTTATTGGTTTGGTTCGCAGCTGTCGATCGAGGATGCGCGCGCGCTTTGCCCGCATAATAATGCCACCAGCCTGCAGGTGACGGCTGCGGTGCTGGCCGGCGTGATCTGGGCAATGGAAAACCCGCGCGCCGGCGTGGTCGAGGCCGACCAGATCAGCCATGCGCGCGTGCTCGAAATTGCGCTGCCGTATCTGGGTCACATGGAAGGCGCGTATTCGGACTGGACGCCGTTGTTTGAACGGGCCGTGTTGTTCGATGAGGATCTGGACGCAGACCCGTGGCAGTTTAAAAACTTCCGCGTGGTTTAAGGCAAAGGAAAGCGGTTCTTTTTTGAAAAAAAGAACCAAAAAACTTCTTTGATTCTGGGGCATGGGCAGCGGCGGTCCCAACGCCCATGCCCCAGCATAAGAAGTCTTTTTGCCGCTCCGGCGGCCCGCTTCTTTTTCTTCAGAAAAAGAAGCGCTTGCCTCAAGCGTTCGCGGCCGGGGTCGCCAACTGGGCGCGGCGGGATTGCCATAGGCTTACGAAGTCCACCGGGGCCAGCATGACGGGGGGGAAGCCGCCGTCGCGGGTGATGTCGGCCAGGATGTTGCGGGCGAAGGGGAAAAGCAGGCGGGGGCATTCGACGAGGAGGATGGGTTCCTGCTGGTTTTCCGGCACGCCGTTCAGGGTGAAGATGCCGGCGTAGGAGAGGTCGGCGATGAACACGACCGTCGGCTTTTCTTCGGCGCCGTTGGGAGTGCCTTCGGGCTTCGGCAGGGTGGCTTCGGCGCGGGCGGCCAGGATGACCTCGAACACCGCCTGGTTCTCCTCGATTTTGCGGACCTGGACGTCGAGGTTGATGTTCACCTGTGGCGCCGAGCGGAGGATGGTATATATGGAAGGCGCATTGGGGACTTCGAAAGACAGGTCTTTCGTGTACTGAATATTGAGGACGAGCGGCTGGGCCGGGGCGGCTTCGGACATTGGGATTCTCCCTGCTTTCAAGTTCGGGGATCGCCTAGCACGGTGGGATTAGGGTTGCCAGCACGGCCAAGGACAGGATGATGGCGGCAAAGATATTTATCGATGGTGAAGCGGGAACGACCGGTCTGGGAATCCGGGAGCGCCTGAAGGGGGTTGGCGGGATTGCGCTGATCAGCCTGGGCGCCGCCGAGCGCAAGGAGGATGCGGCCAGGCTGCAGGCCATGCGGGCGGCAGATCTTGTGGTGCTTTGCCTGCCGGATGACGCCGCGCGGCAGGCTGTGGCGATGGTGGAAAGTTTGGGCGAGGCCGGGCCCCGGTTGCTGGATGCCAGCACCGCGCATCGGGTGTCGCGCGGCTGGAGTTACGGGTTTCCTGAGATCGGCGCCGGGCAGCTGGCGGAAATTGCGCAGAGCCGGCGGGTTTCGAACCCTGGCTGCTATGCCACCGGGGCGGTGGCGCTGATCCGGCCGCTGATCGATGCCGGCATGCTGAACCCGGAGAGCGACGTTACGATCAACGCTGTTTCGGGTTATTCGGGCGGCGGCAAGGTGATGATTGCGGCGCATGAGGCGAAGGGCGGACCCGCCTTTGAGCTTTACAGCCTGGCGCTGACCCACAAGCATGTTCCCGAGATCATGCGGCATGGCGGGCTGGAGCGGCGGCCGTTGTTCGTGCCCTCGGTGGGACATTTTCGGCAGGGCATGCTGGTCAGCATTCCCTTGTTTCTCGACCGGTTGCCCGGCCAGCCGAGCGCCTATGAGATTACCGAGGCCTATCAGGAACGGTTCAATAAGTCGTTGCGCATTCGAGCATATCCGGGGATTTTTGCGGGCGATCTCGATCCTGAGGGGCTGAATGATACTGACCGGATGGAAATATTCGTGTGTGCGGGCCAGAGCGACCAGGCGGTTTTGATCGCGCGGCTGGACAACCTTGGCAAAGGGGCTTCGGGCGCTGCGGTGCAGAATATTGCATTGATGCTGGGGCTGCCGGACCCGCTTGCCTCGAAGCTGGAGCTTGCCAGTGCCTGACAGCGGCGGCGTGACGCCGCAGTCCACCGGCCTGCTTTATGCGTTTGAAGGCAAGTCGCCGCAGATTCATCCGACCGCCTGGGTGGCGCCGACGGCGGTGCTGATCGGCGATGTGCGTCTGGGGCCGGGCGCGAACATCTGGTTCAACTGCGTGCTGCGCGGCGATACCAACCCGATTATCGTCGGTGCCCGCAGCAATGTTCAGGACGGCACCGTCATCCATGTCGATCACGGCGAGAATTTCACCGAGATCGGCGATGACGTGACCATCGGTCATGCCGCCATTATCCATGCCTGCAAGCTTCGTAATCGGGCGTTTATCGGCATGGGGGCCACGGTAATGGACGGCGCCGTGGTTGAAGAAGGCGGTATGCTGAGCGCGAAGGGGTTGCTTGGCCCGGGCAAGCGGATTGGCGCCAATGAGCTATGGATCGGCGCGCCGGCAAAGCTTTTGCGGGTGATGAGCGATGCGGAACGCGCCAAATGGGATGAAACCGTGCCGCATTATATGGGTTTGACCGATCGTTACCGGACCACCTTGAACGGTTGGCAACCTTGAGTCGCCGTCCTACATTGCATTGATGACGGATGATGATTTCGACCTGGCTTTGATCGGCGCCGCCTTTGCGCTAGGCGCTGATGAGGGTTGGCGAAAGGTGAACGCGGCTGCTGCTGCCCGCGATGCCGGGCTGGATCTGGCGCAAGCGCGGGCGCGGTTTCCCGAACGGGGTTCGGTATTGAAGCGCTTCGGCGAATTTGCGGATGCGCATGCGCTGAAGGGTGCGCTGCAGGAAGGCAGCGTCAAAGATCGTCTTTTCGATATTCTGCTGCGCCGGTTCGATTTTTTGCAGACCCACCGGCAGGGGGTGGTCGCGTTGATGCGCGTACTGCCGCTGGAACCTGTGTGGGGCGCCTGGCTTGCTAAAGAGACTTTGGGCTCCATGGGCTGGATGCTTGAAGGGGCTGGGGTCTCATCGCGGGGCGTGCGGGGCGAATTGGCCAAGCGCGGTCTGACCGTGGTTTGGGCCTGGGGCATGCGGACCTGGTTGCGCGATGCGTCCGAGGATTTATCCGCGACCATGGCGGCGATCGATGTGGCGCTCGCGCGGGCGGATCAGATCGCCTCCAAACTCAACCGGGATGGCTTTGTTCCGGAGACCGAACCCGCCGAGGCGGAGCCGGGGCCGGGCGATGCCGACTTCCTGATTGTGCCCGCGCCTGACACGCTGGGGGAATAGAAAATAGTCGAATGTTTTGCCGAATATCGGGCCAAATGCTGGCTCTAACCTGTGAGGATGCGATCCATGGTTGAGAAAAAGACGGAAAAACTGACTGCAACAATATCCCAGGCCGCACCGCCGAAATTTCCGAAGATGCCCGGTTTTCTGGGAGATTTCGATTTCTCCAAGATGTTCAGCGAAATGAAGATTCCCGCCATGCCGGATATGGAAGCGGTTCTGGCCACGCATAAGCGCAATCTTGAAGCGTTATCCGAAGCCAACCGGCTGGCGCTGGAAGGCGCGCAGGCGGTCGCCAAACGGCATTTTGAAATCATGCAGGCGACCATGGCGGAGATGACCGAAAGCCTGAAAACGCTCTCGGTCACCGAGGCGCCGGCCAACCGTGCCGCCAAGCAGGCGGATTTGCTGAAACATGCCTATGAGAATGCGGTTTCCAACACGCGCGAGCTGGGGGATCTGATCCAGAAATCCAACGCCGAGGCGATGCAGAAGCTGAACGGCAGATTTTCCGAGGCGATGACGGAAATTAAGACCCTGTTCAAGAAGGGCTGATTGTCACCATATAGGGGGCATGTCGCACGCCCTGGCCCCTAGTCTACCGCTGACCTTTATTCCGGAAAAGCCGGAGCCGCGCGCGGCGTTGCGGCCGTTGCGGGTGGTATCGGAGTTCGAGCCGGCCGGGGATCAGCCGGCGGCGATCCGCCAGCTGCTTTCCGGCATTGCCGCCGGGGAGCGCGATCAGGTGCTGCTGGGGGTCACCGGCTCCGGCAAGACGTTTACGATGGCTAAGGTAATCGAGCATATTCAGCGGCCAACCTTGGTGCTGGCGCCCAATAAAACGCTGGCCGCCCAGCTGTATTCCGAGATGAAGGCGTTTTTCCCGGATAATGCGGTTGAGTACTTCGTTTCGTATTACGATTATTATCAGCCGGAAGCCTATGTTCCGCGTTCGGACACCTATATCGAGAAAGATTCCGCGATTAATGAGACGATCGACCGGATGCGGCATGCGGCGACGCAGGCGCTGCTGGAGCGGTCCGATGTGATCATCGTAGCCTCGGTCTCCTGTATTTACGGCATCGGCTCGGTTGAGACCTATTCGAAGATGGTGGTGCGGCTGGAGACAGGCGGCCGGATCGACCGTGATACCTTGGCCAAGGCGCTGGTGGATTTGCAGTACCGCCGCAATGACACGGCGTTTGTCCGCGGCTCCTTCCGGCTGCGCGGCGAGGTGGTCGATATTTTTCCGAGCCAGTTCGAGGATCGCGCCTGGCGGGTGACTTTGTTTGGCGATGAGATCGAGAAGATTTCGGAATTCGATCCGCTGACCGGCGAGCAGACGGCGACGCTCGAGAATATCAGCATTTATGCGAACAGCCATTATGTGACGCCGCGCCCGACACTGACGCAGGCGATCGCAAAGATAAAAGTTGAGTTGAAGGATACGCTGGATAGTTTCGTGTCGGAGGGAAAATTGCTGGAGGCCGAGCGGCTGCAGCAGCGTACCACATTCGACATCGAAATGATGGAAACCACCGGCGCCTGCAAGGGAATTGAGAATTATTCCCGGTATCTTTCCGGCCGCAATGCCGGCGAACCACCGCCGACCCTGTTTGAATATCTGCCGGCCAATGCGCTGCTGGTGGTTGATGAAAGCCATGTGACCGTGCCGCAGATCGGCGGGATGTATAAGGGCGACTATTCGCGCAAATCGGTGCTGGCGGATTATGGATTCAGGCTACCGAGCTGCATCGATAACCGGCCGCTGAAATTCGAGGAATGGGAGAATTTCCGGCCGCAGACGGTGTTTGTGTCCGCCACTCCGGGACCGTGGGAGCTCGAGCGCACCGGCGGGAGTTTTGCCGAGCAGATCATCCGCCCGACCGGGCTTGTGGATCCGGTGACCGAAATCCGTCCGGTCGAGCATCAGGTCGATGATCTGCTGGCCGAATGCCGGTTGGTTTCCTCGCAAGGCGGGCGGGTGCTGGTGACGACGCTGACCAAGCGCATGGCCGAGGATTTGACCGAATATCTTACCGAGCAGGGGGTGCGGGTGCGCTATCTGCATTCGGATGTGGATACGCTGGAGCGGATCGAGATTATTCGCGACCTGCGGCTTGGCGCCTATGACGTGCTGGTCGGCATCAATCTGTTGCGCGAAGGGCTGGATATTCCCGAATGCATGCTGGTCGCGATTCTGGATGCGGATAAGGAAGGGTTTCTGCGCTCCGTCACCTCGCTGGTGCAGACCATCGGCCGCGCCGCGCGTAATGTCGACGGACGGGTGATTCTTTATGCCGATGTGATGACGCGTTCCTTGAAGCAGGCGCTGGAGGAAACCGATCGCCGCCGCAACCGGCAGACGGCCTGGAATTTGAGCCAGGGGATTACGCCGCAAAGCATCCGCAAGAATATCGGTGAGGTGATCCACTCGGTCTTCGAGCAGGATTACGTCACGATTTCGCCGATCAAGGATTCCAGCCTGGATGAATTCGTCGGCAAGGATCTGAAGGCCAGCATCGCGACGTTGGAGACGCGGATGCGCAATGCCGCGGCGGATCTGGAATTCGAGGAGGCCGCGCGGTTGCGCGATGAGATCAAGCGGCTGGAAGCGCTGGAGCTGGGCCTGGCGCCGCCGCCGGCGCCGCGCCGGCCGAAGGACCGTACCCCGCAACCGCTTGGCCCTGGCGGGGGCGGGTATGATCCTGCTATGCGCCGTGGCGGCGGCCGCCGCGCGGGCGGCCCGAAGCGAAGAGGACCCTGATTTGAAGGCTTACAAATTTGTTGTCGCGGGCCTACGCGGCGCGGGCCTGCTGGGGCTGGGTTTATCGGGCGTGCTGGATTGGGCGCAGGCAAGCACGGTGCCAAATCTGACCGCCCAGGTGGCGGTTTACGATCTCAGCCTGGCGAAGGTGCGCACCCATGATGTGACGGGTGCGACCGGCCAGATGCGCTTCGCGGTGGCGGACGGCTGCACTGGATGGGGGACGACCCAGCATATGGTGCTGCTGATCCGCAACGCCGATGGGTCGCTGACCAAGACCGTGACCGATTATGTGACCTGGGAGAGCAAGAATGGCAGCGTCCTTACCTTTAATCTCAGCGAGCGCGATAATGACGGCAAGCCAATCGTCGATGACGCCGGCACCGCCATCCATGCGGGCACGGATGGTTCCGGTACGATTACCTATTCCACGCCCGCCAACCGCGTGATGACCATGCCGCCCGGAACCTTGTTTCCCATGGCGCATACGCAGGCGATCCTCGATGCGGGTGCCAAGGGAAAGAAATTCATTTCGGTGCCGCTGTTCGACGGCACCACCGATGACGGCGCGCAGCATACGTTCGTGGTAATTCTCGGACGCGGCGACCGCGGCAAGCCGCCGTTTTCGACTTTGACAAAATTCTCCAGCACCGATGTCGATATTGCCTTCTACGAGCGCAAGAATTCCGACCAAAATCCGGATTTCCGGAGTCAAATGATCTACTATGACAATGGCGTCGCCAATAACATCATGATGGATTTCGGCGACTTCGTGCTGCTCGGCAAGCTCGAACATTTGGATATTCCGCAGGCCAGCTGCAAGTAATCATTCAACGGTCATTAGGTTGCCGCCTGGTGAAGGGATGCTGGCCGCAGCCGTTGGGGTGGATAGCAGGAGCTCGACAATCCTTTCCGGCAAAACCGGCTTGCTGAATAGAAAGCCTTGAATCTCGTCGCAGGAATGGTCGCGGAGGAATTTGTCCTGTTCGATGGTTTCCACACCCTCAGCAACGATCGTAAGCCCGAGCGCCTTGCCCATATTGATAATTGCCTCCGATATGGCCTTGTCCTCGGAGCTGTCCGGCAGGTCGCGAACAAAAGAGCGGTCAATTTTTATCGTATCAATTGGAAACCGTTTTAATACCGACATGGAAGAATAGCCGGTACCAAAATCGTCAATGGCAAGGCGCACGCCGCGTCCTTGAATGGCGTCTAATATTTTGATTGCACGGTCAACATTGAGCATCACCATGCTTTCGGTTATTTCGATCTGCAGAAGTTTCGGATCCAGACCGCTGCTGGCCAACGCGCTGTCGATATAGTTCAGTAGATTGTCGTCGGAGAATTGCCGAGGCGAGACATTAACAGCCATTGAAATGGGTGGCAGCCCGGCACGCTGCCATTCCATGTTCTGCGCGCAGGCAGTGTTTAATACCCAACGTCCGATCATCACGATCAGTCCGGTTTCCTCGGCCAGCGGAATGAACTTGATCGGGGGGAGCATTCCGAGCTGTGGATGCATCCAGCGCAGTAATGCCTCCACACCGGCTATTTTTCCGCTTAACACGTCCACCTTGGGTTGATAATGCAAGCAAAGCTCGCCGCGCTCGACAGCCAACCGCAGGCTGGTCTCTATCTCCAACCGATCGACGGACTGGGTTTCGATCTCGGTGGAGAACAACCGAACGTCGTTCTTACCCTCGGCCTTGGCAAGGTACATGGCGATATCGGCATTCTTCATCAGCGTCTGCTCGTCTGTCCCGTCATCGGGGAACATTGCGATGCCGATGCTCCCGGTAACGCGGCATTCATGGCCGCTTAAATCCATCGGCTTGCTGAATGAACTTAGCAGCGTATGGGCGACTGAAACGGCCTGTTCGGAACCGGAGATTTCGTTCAACAGGACAACGAATTCATCGCCGCCCAGCCGGGCCACGACATCACTGGCGCGGATAACGCCGTTCAGCCTTGCCGCCATTTCGATCAGTAACTTATCGCCGGCGGCATGGCCGAGCGAATCATTGATAAGCTTGAATCGATCGAGGTCAATGAACAGAACCGCGCATTGACGTTGATAGCGGCGCGCATTCGCGATTGAGAAAGTTAACAGCTGGTTGAACATTGCCCGATTGGGAAGACCGGTGAGGCTGTCATGCGTGGCGAGGTATTTGATCCTGGCTTCTGCCTGCTCGCGCTCCGCCGCTTTTTCGAAATTCTCCAGCGCGAATGAGACATTTCCAGCGAGCCGCTCCAGCAGCTCGACGAAGTCCGGCGTAAAGGTATTCGGTTCCTCCGACATCAGAAGCAGGCAACCAATCGTTTTGCCACTGCTGAACACGGGCAGTGCCGCCGCGGATTTTGTTCCGGCCGCACGGCTCATTTCATAGAATGCGCTGTGCCGTTGTTCGACCAGATAATCATTGCTGATGCTGGGCTCGCCGGTACGAAAGGCAGCCTCTGCCAGTTCATCCTGGGCTGCACGGACAAAAGGCTGCACGGCCGGCTGCGCATATTTTGATACGACGGCGCTGGGACCGGCCGCCGCGATCACTTTCAGATAGGGGCTTGCCGAATCTGCGAAAAGGACGTTCGTGAAGGTGAACTTGCCGCCGGATGCCGCGGCCTCGCATACGAGAGAGAAAAGCTTTTCGGGCGTTTCGGCGCGCAATATTGCCTCGTTGGTTTCACTGAGGACCGAGATCATCCGCATCAAACGCGCTCTGTGCATGCGCGAAGCATCTTCGCGCGCTTCCATTTCCTCCTGCTCTTTCCGCATTGCGATAATCCGGAACTGGTTCTCCCGGAATATGGTCAGTGAGCGGACGATGGCGCCGAATTCGTCCCCCCGCGCCAATCCCTCCAGGTCCAGGTCATTCTGGCCCGCCGCCAGACTTTCGGTCGCTTCGCAGATATCTGTCATCGTCCGCCGCAGCGCGCTGACGATCAGCCACTCCACCATCGTCACCAGCAGTACCGTCAGGACGGCAAAAGCGAACATCAGTCTGCGGATCAGTGCGGTCTGCGCGGCACTCTGGGCCGCTTCCGCCGCCGCGGTCGCGGCGAGCCGCTGCGAGGATTCGTTGAGTGAGGCCGTCATCTGCAAGTAAATTTTTTCATAAGGCTGAATGAAATCCGCGGCGGCGCTAAAATCGGCGCCAAGCATCGATCCCACAACCGCGATGGCGCCATGGAAATTGCCAAGCTCCTCCACGACCACATCAAAATCGGCGCGCTGCGCAACCGGCAAATGCGGCCGCAGCGCCAGCAGATTGGTCTTGACCGCATCAAGCTGCGTCAACAGCTTCGTGAGCGCCAGCTGACTCTCCGAGAGCGACCCGCCGGCGGCCTGCTTGGCCATGATCAGAAACAGCGCGCCGTTATCCGCGGTTATTTTTTGCGCGTTGGCGGCCAACGCGTTTTCCAGTGCATTGTCAGAAAGTATCCCATGCATGACCAGGGTCTGGCGTTCCTGCAGAATGGCCGCGCTCGCCACTACCGCGAACAAAATGACCAGGGCAAACAACGGCGCCGCGCCGATTTTGTACAGCATCGGAATATCTGCGAATCGCCGCTTAAGGTTGCACTTCATACCATGATCCTCGCCATCCGCCGGTTACCCGCCCCGGCAGCTTGCGGCCGCTTAGCCGCCCCGGCCGTTTGCGCCGAGGCTGGCTCGCAGGCCAATGCTTTGCCGTCCTGATTTCCGCATTCCGTCATGGCGCGCCGCATATTCCCCGTCTCGCGCGTACGCGCCCTTCAGGATTGCCGCTGTCTGGCTAAGCCGAAGTTAACAAACTGCGGGAAATGGAGAAATTGAAGGTTTAAAATAATCGGCCCCCGCAGGCGCGACGTCGGCCAGGGCCTAAACTGCTGGCAAACGCGGCACTTTCCTGCAAGGGTCCGGGTTGCTAGTATAATGCGAATCGGTGGCCATTGTGGCGGCTTGCGCAGGGGCTCCAAGAATCGGGTCCGGCGTCTGGAAGGGTATCATGAAGTTCAAGGCTGATCGCGCCACGCTGATGAAGTCGCTGGCTCACGTGCAGAACGTGGTGGAGAAGCGCAACACAATTCCTATTCTTGCCAATGTGTTATTGGCGGTGCGGGACGGTAGACTGACGATCGCGGCGACCGATCTTGAGATTGCCTTGGTTGAGGAGGTCCCAGCGCAGGCGACGCGCGACGGGGCGATTACCGTTCCGGCCGCGACCCTTTACGAGATTGTCCGCCGGCAACCGGAAAATGCCGAGATCGAACTGGACCACCCGGGTGGCGATGCCCAGCTGGGCCTGCGCGCCGGCCGCTACTCCACCAGCCTGGTGGCGCTGGGCGTCGACGAATTTCCGAAACTCGATGCCGGCAAGCTATCGCATAGCTTCAATCTGTCGGCGCTGGACCTGCGCGGGCTGATCGACCGGACCAAATTCGCGATCAGCACGGAAGAGACGCGCTACTATTTGAACGGCATCTATCTGCATGCGGCCGAGACCGACGGCGGCGCGGTGCTGCGCGCGGTGGCAACCGACGGCCATCGCCTGGCCCGGGTCGAGGAGACGCTTCCGGAAGGTGCCGCCGGCATTCCGGGCGTGATCATCCCGCGCAAGACGGTCAATGAATTGCGGAAACTTTTGGATGAGGTGAGCGGCGATATCGAGATTGCGCTGTCCGAGACCCGCATTCAGTTCACCATTGGCACCATGCGGCTGACCAGCAAGCTGATCGACGGCACCTTCCCGGATTACGACCGGGTGATCCCGCGCAATAACGACAAGGTGCTTCGCGTGAACCAGAAGGATTTCTCGGCCGCGGTGGCCCGGGTTTCCGCCATTTCATCCGAACGGCACCGGCCGGTTAAGCTCTCCCTCGCCCGCGACCTGCTGGTGATTTCGGCGGCAAGCCCGGAACAGGGAACGGCGACCGAGGAGCTGGATGCCGACCGAATCAAATATGATGCCGGCCCACTCGAGATCGGCTTCCAGGCGCGCTACCTGAATGATGTCACCGAGCAGATCGAGGGCGATGTCGAGTTCGTGTTTGCTGATGGCGCGGCGCCGACATTGGTTCGCGATCCGAGCGATCTTCGCGCAGTTTATGTCCTGATGCCCATGCGGGTATAGAATGGGGTGTGCGTTGCACCTGCCTTACGAAGGCTGACGCTTAGCGATTTTCGCTCCTATGCGGCGCTCCGGTTTACGCCGGGGGCGCCGATCTGCGTGTTCACCGGGCCGAATGGCAGCGGCAAGACCAATCTGCTGGAAGCGATCTCCATGCTGGTGCCGGGCCGGGGGTTGCGGGGCGCCAAATTCTCGGAGCTGGTTCGGCAAGGTGAGGAGAGCTCGGGCGGCTGGGCCGTGGCGGCTACTTTCAATCTTGCGGGCGATGGATTTGAAATCGGCACCGGAACGGCAGAAGCCAATCCGGAACGCCGGGTGTTTCAGCTGGATGGCGCCACCCCGCGCGCGCAGGCGGAAATTTCCGCCCGTCTCGCCGCCGTCTGGCTGACCCCGCAGATGGACCGGCTGTTCACCGATGCCGCAGGCGGCCGGCGGAAATTCCTGGACCGGCTGGTGGTGGCGCTGGAGCCCGCGCATGCGCGCGAGGTGGCGGCATTCGAAGCCGCTTCCGCCCAGCGCAACCGGCTGCTGGCAGAACCGCGGAGCGATGCGGATTGGCTGGCGGGGCTGGAGGACAGCATGGCCCGGCATGCGGTAGCGGCTACCGCCGCCCGCATAGTCCTCATCTCGCGCCTGAACGGGGCACTGCAATCCGGCGCCGCCGACCCTTTCCCAACCGTCTCTCTATCGCTGGATTGCGCCATCGCCCAGCGCCTGGCCGACGCCCCGGCGCTGGCAGTGGAGGATTGGCTGCGCGCGGCGCTGCAGGATGCGCGCGCCGCCGATGCCGCCCGCGGCGCCGCCAGTTTTGGTCCTCAACGCGCGGATCTGGCGATCGCCGACGCTGCAACCGGCAGGGCCGCCGGCCTCTCTTCGACCGGGCAGCAGAAATCCATGCTCATCGGCATCATCCTCGGCCATGCGGCGCTGATCGCCGCCGCCCGCGGCGCGCCGCCCTTGCTGCTGCTGGACGAGCCGCTGGTGCATCTGGACGAGGCCAAACGGCAGGCATTATTCGCGGCATTGACCGGGCGCGGCCTGCATGCCTTCCTCACCGGAACCGATGCCGAGCCCTTCAGGCCGCTTGCCGCGGCCTATTATAGCGTGCGGGATAGCCGTATAGGGCCCGCATGAAAGATGGATTTTCATGCGCCTTTTGATATTTGGCGACCTTGTCGGCCGCTCCGGCCGGGATGCGGTGATTGCCGCCTTGCCGGGCCTGCGGGCGCAGCTCGGCGCCGATTTTGTCGCGGTAAACGCGGAAAACGCCTCGCATGGTTTTGGCCTGGCGCCGGAAATGGCGGAGGCTTTGTTCGCCGCCGGCGCCGATGTCGTCACCCTGGGCAACCATGCCTGGGACCGCCGGGAGATAATCCCCTACATCGCCCGCGAACCGCGTTTGCTACGGCCGCTGAATTTTCCGCCCGGCACCCCCGGCGCCGGCGCCGCGGTGATCACGCTGCCCGATCACCGCAAGGTGCTTATCGCCCAGGCCATGGGCCGGCTGTTCATGGAAGCGCTCGATGACCCGTTCCGCGCGGTGGAAGAGCTGCTTACCCGCCACAAGCTCGGCATCACCGTGCAGGCGGCGCTGATCGACTTCCACGCCGAAGCGACCTCGGAAAAAATGGCGTTCGCGCATGCCTTCGACGGCCGCGTCTCCGCCGTTGTCGGCACCCATACGCATGTTCCCACCGCCGACCACCAGATCTTGCCCGGCGGCACTGGTTTTTGCGCCGATCTCGGCATGTGCGGTGATTACGACAGCGTCATAGGCATGACCAAGGAGCCCTCCGTCACGCGCTTTTTCCGCAAAATGCCCGGCGAGCGCCTGGCCCCCGCCGAGGGCCCGGCCACCATCTGCGGCGCCTTTATCGAGACCGATGACAAGGGCATCGCAATCCGCATCGAACCGATCCGCGCAGGCGGCCGTTTATTGCCGGCGATGCCGAGGTAAGGGAAGTAAGGACTTCTTTTTCTGAAGAAAAAGAAGCAAAAAGACTTTTTTATACTGGGTCTGGGGTGTTTCAAAATCTCGGCTCAGAATCAACAAAAGTTTTTGCGTCGCTTTTTTCAAAAAGCGACCTCTTCACTTCGCCTTACTAGTAACTTGCTGGCAATTTGCTCCACATCTTGCCCGGCGATGGATTGTGGGGTGCGGGAGAGCAGCAGGCTTTGGCGGCGGATGGCGTCTCTGACCCGCTCGTCCCGGCGGATAATGCCGCCGAGGGCTGGCCGGAAATTCAGAAATCCTGAGGCGGCGCCCGCGAGTGTTTCATAGGCGCGCAAACCGGCGGCGACGCTGCCGGCCATGTTGACGATCACCCGGACGTCGAGTTGCAGCGGCGAACGGGCGATCAACAGTAATTTCAATACGGCATAGGCGTCGGTAAGGCTGGAAGGATCTTCGGTGATCACCAACAGCAGCGTGTCCGCCATCTCCACCATCAGCTGCGCCGCCTGGTCGACGCCGGCGCCGCAATCCAACAGCACCGTGTCGTATCCGAGTTTGATGTCGCTCAGGATGTCGCTCAATTTATCGAGGGTAGCGGCGTTGAGATTTGCCAAGGCCCCGGAGCCTGAGCGGCCGGGCAGCAAGTCGAAACCGCCGGCGATTTTCACGATCACGGTGGCCGGATGCGCGCCGGAGAGCACGTGGCCGAGATCGAGCTTCGGCATGACGCCGAGCAGGATGTCGGCATTGGCAAGTCCGAGGTCGCCGTCTAGTAAAAGGATTTTTGCCCGCTGCATGGCCAGCGCATGCGCGAGGGTAATGGCGAACCAGGTTTTGCCGACCCCGCCCTTGCCGGATGCGATGGCGACAAGCCGGTGCGAATGTTGGGATGGCGTCATGCGAACTGCCTCGTTTTTGCTTCGTGTTGGATGAGGGAGAGGAGAATTTTGCAGTCGAGCGGGACCAGCCCATCGGCGATTCCGGGGCCGATGCCGGCATCGGTCAGGATAAAGCCGCCGGCCTCGGCTGCGCGCAGCACGCTCTCGAAACGCCGGGTGATGTCGAGTTTGGTTGGGATCATGTGGCGAGCGCCCAGCTGCGCGAATGTCTCGGAGAATTCCGCCGCATCCTCGGAGTCGAGGCCGGCTGGCAGTACCCAGACCAAAGCGGCGTCCGCCGCCACGGCGTGATTGATCAGAATTTCCCTTTGCCCGGTCTCAAACGGGTTGAATCCGGCCATGTCGATAATGGCTTTATGGCCGGAACGGCATGCCAGGGCGCGAGACATCATCAAGGGGTTGTCCGCCACGATCAGCTCGAGGTTGAGGATGCGGGTGAATGCCGCCAGCTGTTCTGCAGCGCCCGCACGGTCGCCATCGGCGGTGATCACCATTGGCTGGTCGCCCATTTGCACCAGCCTGGTTGCCAGCTTGGCGGCGGTGAGGGTTTTCCCGGCGCCTGGCGTTCCCACCAGCATGATCGGCCTTGTCCAATCCAGGGTGTCGAACTGTATGCGGCTTACGCGGGCTGCCAGACTATTTTCGGCGCGCTGCTCGGGTTTCGGCTCGGGGGTAATTGGCGGTGCGATGACGGGCTCCAGTGCCGCCGTTATTTCAACGCCGCCGGCCACGCGCCGGTTGCCGAGGATCAGCGCCTCTTCACCGAGTTCGGCGCGCACCCTGCGCATCGCTTCGGCCATTGTGCTGGCCGAGATCAGTTTAATCCGCATCAGATCGTGCTCAGCGTCCGGATCCGGGCGCGGGCGAAGATTTCTGTTTGCGCCAGCACTGGAACCGATGGCCGTACGCGTTCGATGACCGCGCGCACGTGCTGGCGGATGGCTCCGCCTGTCAGCAATGCCGGCGCGTCGCCGCTGGCCGCGGCTTCTTCATAGGCCTGGCCGAAGCGGCGCATAAAATCCTGCATGCGGGCGGGTGAAAGGGCCAACTGCCGGGCTTCCGGCGGGCCGACCAAAGCTTCGGTGAATTCCGTCTCCCATTCGTTTGAAAGTACGATCAGCGGCAGGTAGCCGTTGGCGCCCATCAGCGAATCGCTGATCTGGCGCGCCAGCTTGGTGCGCACATGTGCCGCGATGGCCGGAATCGTTTTCGCCTGATTGGCGCAGGCCTCCTGGATACTTTCCAAAATCGTCGGCAGGTCGCGGATGGAGATGCGCTCGCTTAGCAAGGCCTGTAGAACGCGTTGGATGCCGCCGACCGAGATTTGGCCCGGCACCATATCGGTCAGCAGCTTCTGCTGTTCGCGCGGCAGTTCATCGAGCAGTTTTTGCGTCTCGGCATAAGACAGCAAATCCGCCATGCTCTCCTTCACCAGTTCCGTGAGATGCGTGGTAAGCACGCTTGCGGGGTCGACAACGGTGCAGCCCTTGGCAAGAAAATTGGCCTTTTGGTCCTGCTCGATCCAGAGCGCGGGAAGCCCGAAGGCCGGCTCCTGCGTGCGTTCGCCCTGTAGCCCGTCAAGCTTGCCGTTGGGGCTCATCACCAGCAGTTTATTGGCGCGTAATTCGCCCCGCCCGGCTTCGATTTCCTTGATGCGGACGCTATAGATTTCCGCCGGCAGCTGCATGTTATCCTGAATGCGAACCGGCGGCAGAATAAACCCCATCTCGGTGGCGATGGCGCGCCGTAATGCTTTGACCTGCTCGGTCAGCCGCGGCGTGTCGCCGCCGGCCAGTGCCAATAACCCGTAGCCCAGCTCCAGCCGGATCTGGTCCATTTTCAGGGCATCGGTTATCGGCGGTTCAAGTAGTGTTATCGCGGGGGCGGGTACATCTTCCACATTTCCGGCGGGCGGAAACTTATGACGAAAATACGCGGCTGTTCCCGCAAGTGCCGATAGCGCGGCAAAGGGGATAAACGGCAATCCGGGTGTTAGCGCCAATATGCCGGCCACACCGGCGACCAATCCCAGCGGCTTTGGGTTGCGGCCGAGTTGCAACACCAAAGCTGCATCCGCGCTGCCCTCCATCCCGCCCTTGGCCACCACCATACCGGCGGCCACGGATACAAGCAGTGCGGGAATTTGGCTGACCAGGCCTTCACCGATCGAAAGCGTGGAGAAATCCGCGGCGGCATCGCCGAACGCCATGCCGTGTTGCCCAACGCCGATGGCGAGGCCGCCGATGATATTGATGGAGGTGATGATGAGTGCTGCGACGGCGTCGCCGCGGACGAATTTGGCGGCTCCATCCATGGCGCCGTAAAAACTGCTCTCCTGCTCAAGCTCGGAGCGGCGCCGGCGCGCGGTTTTCTCGTCGATGGTGCCGGAATTCAGATCGGCGTCGATCGCCATCTGCTTGCCAGGAATCGCATCGAGCGCGAACCGCGCCGCAACTTCGGCGATGCGGGTGGAGCCCTTGGTGATGACGATGAAATTCACCACCAGCAAAATCGCGAATACGATAAGGCCGATGACGATGTCGCCACCCATGAGGAATCCGCCGAAGGCTGCGATCACATGACCGGCCGCCAGCATGCCTTCATTGCCATGCGCCAAAATCTGCCGTGTGGCGGCGACGTCCAAAGCGAGCCGCAGCAGCGTGGTCAACAGTAGGATCGTCGGGAAGCTGGTAAAATCAAGCGGCTTGACGACGAACAGAGCCACCATCAGCACCAGAACGCCGGAGGTGAACGAGAGCGACAAGCCGACATCCAGAAGGAACGGCGGCAGCGGCAGAATGAGCATCGCCAGAATAAACACGACGCCCAGCGCCAGACCAATATCGGTACCAACCCGCATTCGTCGAAGTGAAGCGATAATATCGGGCATGGACGCGAAGGCACCCATTAAGGGTTAGAACTTCTTTTTTGAAAAAAAGAAGCAAAAAATTTTTTTGACTCTGGGGCATGGGCGTTGAATGTGCCGACGCCCATGTCCCAAAGTAGCAGAAATTTTTTGGTTCTTTTTTTTAAAAAAGAACCGCTGTTGCTTTCCTTCACTTAAGCCGCAATTCCGGCATTTGGCCGGGGGACGCTCATTCCCTGCGCTGCGTATTCGTTGAGCTTATTGCGGAGTGCGCGGATGGAAATACCGAGAATGGTTGCGGCGTGGGTGCGGTTGCCGAAGCAATGCTGCAGCGTGCGCAGGATATGCTCGCGCTCGACATCATGCACGCTGCGGCCCTCCAGCGACGGCGCAGAGGGGTAGGATGAGCTTGCGGCTTCTGCCGGCCCGGTTTCGATCACTTCGGCTTCCAACTGCTCGCCATTGCCGAAAAGTACCGCCCGGTGAATGGTATTTTCGAGTTCCCGGATATTTCCGGCCCAGTCGTTGCGAACCAGTTTGGCAAGTGCTGCCGGCGCCAGGGGCCGGTTCGGCAGCCCGTTCAATTCGGCGTAGCGGAGCGCGAAATGATTGGCGAGCACTGGAATATCGCCGGGACGTTGGCGCAAGGCCGGTACCGTTATTGTCACGACATTAAGCCGGAAATACAAATCTTCCCGGAAGCGTCCGGCTTTTATTTCAGCTTTCAAATCACGATTTGTCGTCGCGATAATACGAACATCGATTTTGACCGGGTGGCTGCCGCCGACGCGGTCGATTGCGCGTTCCTGCAGGGCGCGCAGCAGCTTCGCCTGCAGCCGGACATCCATTTCACTGATTTCATCAAGCAGCAGACTGCCGCCGTTAGCCGCTTCGAACTTACCGATGCGCCGGGCGACGGCGCCGGAGAAAGCACCTTTTTCATGGCCGAATAATTCGGATTCCAGCAGGTTCTCCGGTATGGCCGCGCAATTGAGCGCGATGAAGGGCCCATTGGCGCGCTTTGATTTTCTGTGGATGTAATGGGCAAGCACTTCCTTGCCGGTGCCTGATTCGCCATTGATCAACACCGAGGCGTCAGAAATCGAAACCTGGTCGGCCCTGTGAACCGTTTGGCGCATGGCGGGGTCGCGCGAAATCATCGCATGATCACTGGCGGTAGCAGCTTCGAGAATGGCGGCGATGAGATCAGGGTCCGGCGGCAGCGGCAGAAACTCCTGGGCGCCGGCGCGAATCGCTTCCAGCACCTGCGATTCGGTGGCAACCGCGCCGGCGGCGACCACGGCGATGGAAATGCGCTCATCCCTAAGGCTCTTCAAAAGCCAGGCGATGTCATGGCTCAACTCACAGATGACGAGGTCGATCCCAGGCAGCGCCCGAAGCTGATCAATTGCCTGCCTGACGGTTTCCGCATGATGCAACGTTGCCCCGCGCGCCGCCGCCATTTTGGCGGCAGCGCCCAATTCTCCGCCGAGCGAGCCGATGACGAGGAGCCGCATCGCCTAACTCGCCCGGTCCGATTTGACGATTTCCGTCATGGTCACCCCTAGGCGTTCCTCATCGACCATCACCACCTCGCCGCGCGCCACCAGCCGGTTATTGACGTAGATCTCGATGGGCTCGCCAAGACGCCGGTCAAGCTCAACCACCGCGCCACGCCCGAGCTTCAGTAATTGGTTGATCGGCATCGATACGCGTCCCAAAACGGCGCTCACCACCACGGGAATATCGTAAACTGCTTCCAGATCCCGGGGGCCGCGCGGCGCCGATTGCTCCACATCCATGGCTGATGCCGCGGGCGCGGTGAAAGGGTCGATCTGTAGTTCATCCTGCGCCATTCGGCCTGTTCCCTTTCGTCGTCATTGTGAGCGCAGCGCAATCCATTTTTGTATAGCCAGCGAAGCAGATGGATTGCTTCGCTGTCCTCGCAATGACGGTGTTTGATGGATTGGCGTCACAGTACCATCTCATCGGCGCTGCCTTCGGTGATTTCGATCTGGCCATTGGCGGCAAGCTCTTTGGCGAGCTTGACCATGCCGACCTGCGCCTCTTCGACATCGCGCAGCCGGATCGGCCCCAGGCCCGCGATATCCTCGCGCAGCATTTTGCCGGCGCGTTCGGAGAGGTTTTTGAAGAAGATCTCCTTTACGGATTCGGTGGCACCTTTTAGCGCGATCGGCAATTTGTCTTTCTCCGCATCGCGCAGGATGGCCTGGATCGCGGACGGCATCAGCTTGGCGAGATCCTCGAAGGTGAACATCAGCGATTTGATGCGCTCTGCCGCTGCATGATCGCGCTCATCCAGCGAGGTGATGAATTTATTTTCGGTTTGGCGGTCAAGATTATTGAAAATATCGGCCATGAACTGATGCGGATCGACCGTGCTGGTATGCACGGAGCTGACCATGAATTCCGATCGCAGCACGTGCTCGATGCCGTCGAGGACATCTTTCTGAACGGTCTCAATCGTCAGCATGCGCCGGATGATTTCCGGAATAACGTCGAACGGCATCGCCGCCATTACCCTGGCCGCGTGGTCGGGCTTCAGCTTGGACAGAACCAGTGCCACGGTCTGCGGATATTCGTTCTTTAAATAGTTGGTTAGCAAGGTTTCATTGATATTGCTTAGCTTATCCCACATCGTCCGGCCGGCGGGGCCACGGATTTCCTCCATGATCTGGCGCACCCGGTCCAAAGGCAGGCTGGCCTGCAACAGCCGCTCGGTACTGTCCATCGAGCCGATCAATGCGCCGTTGCTGCCGACGTTGGTGATGAATTCGCGGCATAGGGCGTCCACGGTTTCGGCGCGAACGGCGCCCAGCTGCGACATTGCAGTGGAAACATCCTTGATTTCGGACTCCGTGAGCATCCCCATCAATGCCGAGCCCTCTTCCTCGCTCATCGCCAGCATCAGGACCGCGACCTTTTGTGCCCCGGTCATTGAGGCGGAACTGTTCAACATGTTCATGCTTCTTGCCCCTGCGACAGCCATGAACGGATGGTAGCAATGGATTCCCTCGGATTATTGCGAACCAAAGCGGCGATTTGGCCGGCCGGGGAATTCGCTGCGATCACCGCCGGATCCGCATAGCTGGGCGCCGCATAAAGCTCCGCCTCGTTTGTCAGCGCCGCCGGATTGCCCGCCGCATTGCTGGCGGCGATTGCTTTTGCGCGTTCAAGGCTGAGGGAGCGCATGCTGTCGTTGCCGGGAAGGCTGGCGCCGCCTTCGGCGATTCGCATCATCACCGGTTTGGCTACAACCAACAGTCCGATGAGTGTCGCCAAGCTCACCACCGCCAGTTTGATCAGGAACAGCCCGGCGCTGCCGCCGAGCATGCGCTGGAGAAGAGAGAGCGGTTTTGCGGGGGCCATGGCCTGATCTTCCGCAAAGGGGATGGTTTCCACCTGCACGACATCGCCGCGCTGCGCGTCGAACCCGACAGCGCTTTTCACCAGAGCGGTGATGGCGGCAATCTGATCGGGCTTGCGCGGCGCCCATTGCGTATTGCCCTTGGCATCGGTCGTGGAAATACCGTCTAGCAGCACGGCGACACTGATTTTGGAAATCTGCGGCGCAGTTTGCACCAGATGCCGGATGGTGGCGGATACATCGTAATTGGTGGTCTGGGTCTGGTTGTCGGAACTATTGCCGGGGGTAGGCGTTTTAGATGTCGGATTGGGTAGATTATTCTGCACCGAAACCGACGGCGGCGGGCTCGCCGAGGTGGTTTTGTTGGAAGAATTCTGCTGGCTGATGGCGACCTGGCCGTTTGGATCATAGGTCGTTTGCGTCTGGTCGACATGATCAAAATTCATTGCAACCGTCGCGACCACATGCACATGCCTGGGGCCGATCGCATCATTCAGCATCGACTCGACCGCGGCGCCCATCTGCAGTCCGGTCAGTTTCTGCAGATCGGTATTGTTGGCATTCTGGCTGCCGCTTGCGGGGCCGCCGGCGGCCGCCAGCAAATCGCCGCGATCATCGGCAATTGAGATGTTGTTCGGCTTCAAGCCGGGCACTGCGGAGGCGACGAGGTTTAAGATTGCATTAACACTGGTCTGGTCCAGCGTCACCGGTCCATTCAGAGTCAGCAACACGCTGGCCTGCGCGGGGTCCGGGTTTTGCGCGAAGGGCTGCTGGTGCGGCAGCACGATGTTGACGCGCGCCAGCTTGACGCCCTGGATCTGATCAATCGTCTGTTCCAGTTCGCCGTTCAGCGCCCGGGTCTCGTTGATGTTATCCAGGAAATCGGAATCGGTGAGGGCGGTTGAACTGTCGAACAGCGAATAGCTCGAGGAGCCGCCGCTCGGCAGGTTTTTTGCCGCCAAGGCCAGCCTGGCGCTGTCCAGAGAACCGGTTGGAACGAGAATGGTCTGGCCGCCGTCACTCAGTGTGTAGGCGATATGATCGGCGGCGAGCACGGCAACGGCGGCGGCGGAATCGGTTAGGCTCAGATTGCTGTACAAAGCGACCGGAGGCGGACCGCCCGTAAAGAAACTTAAGCCCAGCACGCTGCCGAGCAACAGCAGGCCGGTCGCGCCCATAAGCGCCAGGCGCGTCGTGCCCAACCCAAGCAACCCGTTAAGGAAGGCCTTCATTTTTGCGGAGGCCGGCCGGCGGCGGGATTACGCGGGACGGCCTTCGGTTCGCTAGAATCTTCCGCCATGAAATGCACCCGTTCGTAAAATCGACGCCGGCGTGCAGGATATTGCGAACAGCCTTAAAGATCGGTTAACGCCTGCGGCAGATTTTGCCGGGCGGGTTTAACTGCTCGGGGTTGAACGGTCGACGCTGGTGATGGCGGTGAAGGGGACGCTTACCGCGCCAAGGTTCAAAGTCAGATTGTTGGATTCGGAATCAACGCTGGTGGCTGTGCCGCTGATGGTGAAGGGTACGGCGGTGGCGCTGCCGTTGGCCGCGGTACTGGTTACTGCAACATTATAGGCGCCGTCGGGCAGAGTCTCGCCGCTCGAATCCGTGCCGTTCCAGGTCCAGTTATTGGCGCCGGCGGTTGCATTGACCGAGGCGTCATAGAGATTTTCGCCATTGGCGTTGGTGATCGCGATGTTTACCGGCTCCGCGGCGGGCGCCGTGAATGCCAGCGCGGCGCTGCCGTTCTGCAGCGGCAGTTGCGTTGACGTCGCCTTCACGGTTGCACCCAGCATCGAACTCGCCTGGCTGATATTTCCGGCCTGTGTCAGCGACACCAGCTGCGCCAGATTTGAATTGGTGTTGATCTGCTGTTCTACGCCGGAGAATTGCACCAGTTCCGTGGTGAACTGGCTGGAATCCATCGGGCTGGTGGGATCCTGGTTCTGCAATTGCGTTGTCAGCAGCGAGAGAAAATCGCTGTAGTTGGAGGTGAGCGAACCCAGAGCGGAGGTTGCGGTGGAGCTGTCATTAGCCGAGCTGCCGGTGCCCGTGGTGCTCGTGCCGTTGCTGGCGGCAAGCTGGGCCGCGGTCAGCGCCGTGGTGCTGGGTGTGGAGGAAGTGATCATGGCCGGCCTTTCATTACGCGATAACATCAACGCCGTTGCGTGGGTGGTTTGACCCCAAGCGTGTAACGGTTGTTGCAACGGATGCTGCTGATGGTCTCAAGGTGGAACTAGCAAACGCTGTGCCATTTTGTTGCTGCTGCTGGGCGTTGGGATTGCCTTGCCCGGCTTGTCCAAGGGTCTGGCCGCCCGCGGGCTGGCCGCCTGCAGGCTGACCGCCGGCGTTGCCCAATCCGGCGCTGGTTTGCGTCGCAACAACCGGCATCGATTGAAAATTCACTTGCCGGTTCGCTTCCGGGACGCCTGCATTGGTTAGAATTTGGTTAAGGTTGGCAGCGTCATGCTTTAACGCCGCAAGTGTTTCCGGTTGGCTCGCCGTTAATGTGACCGTTGTGTCTCCCGATGCGTGCTGCGCGACCTTGATGGTGATGGTGCCAAGCGTTTCCGGTGTAAGCGAAATATGCAAGGCCGGATTCGGGGTCGCATTCGACAGACCGCCGTGCGCCGGATTTGCGGTATTGCCCCGCGCCAGGGCGGCGGCGATCTGCTGGGCAACATCGGCAGCTTTTGCCAATGCGTGCGTTGCCGGGACGGTTTGGGGCGCGGCCGACGGCGCGGCGCCGGGCGCGCTGTTTGCCGCCACCGCCGGCCCGGCCGGCAGTGCCGCTGGCGCCGCCGGCGCGGCGCGAGTCGCGATATTGGCGGATAACGCCGGATTGCGCTTGGCTGGGCCGGCGTCCGACGGCGCCGCCTGCTGCGCCGCCTGCGGCGCGATTGCACCGGATACCCCCATGGCGTGCGGCGCTGGGACTGGCGCCGCTATATTGGCTGGAGCTGGAGCCGGTACCAATACCGTAGCTTGCGCCGCCGGCGCCAGGCTTAGTGGCGCCGCGGCCGCGACGTTGGATGCGGTAGCTGCCCTGGGCGCGACTGGCTTCCGAGCGCGCTTGGTGTCGGCTGATGCGAGCGGTTTTGCGGCGTCGGGTGGAACGGCTTTTGCTGTGTCAGGCGGCAAAAGTTTTCCTTCGTCGAGAATGTCTGTTCCGCCGGATGACGGCAGCGTAGCGGCGTTAGGAGGAGATTTTGCGGCCTCCGACGGCATCGGGTCTGTGGCATCGGAAAGGAGCGGCCCGGCGCCGGCGCCCGCGGCGGCAAAGGTCGCCGAAATTTTCGCGGTCATTGGGAGTTTGCCGGCCGTGGCCGCGGCAACCGGCATGGCGGGGATCAAGGTGGTGTCTCCGGTTGCCGCGGCGGCGGCATCTGTGCCCACGGGTTTCGCGGCGGCCAATATTTGCCGGAAATCCGTTGCGGTGGATTTTTCCGCCGCGTCCCTCATCGCGATCGGGCCAGACGGCTGCGGTTGCGGCGGCTGGGCGATAAGCGCGTTCGGCGCGGTTGGCGTGATGTCCATCGCGACGGTGAAAAGCAAGTTCCGGGCCAGAGACTTCGCGAAGATTTGGTGCCGTCTGCCGTCTCGCCCCGGCGCAACTTGCCGGGGGCAGGCAATTATTGCCGGTCCATTCTTGCGCGAACCGCTTTCCGACCCTGTATTATTCAGAAAATCCCTTGGCACGCAATCTGCTTAAGCTGCCAGCATCGGTCGACACGCATGGCGCGATACAGGAGAGTTTGATGTCATTATTCGGTGCCCTAACAACGGCGGTCAGCGGCCTCAGCTCGCAATCGGCAGCCTTCTCAAATATCAGCGACAATATCGCCAACAGCCAGACCACCGGATATAAGGGCGTCGACACCGACTTCATCAATTACCTCACCGAGAGTACGCCGACCATCAATGAAAGCGGCTCGGTCGTCGCCTTGCCGGAATATACCAATAGTGTGCAAGGCGCGATCACGCAAAGCACCGACCCGCTGGCGCTTGCAATCAGCGGCCAGGGCTTTTTTGCGGTTAGCCAGGCGACCGGCTCCGCCAATGCCGGCAGCACCACGACCAGCTTCGAGGCCCAGCAATTTTATACCAGGGCCGGCGAGTTCTCGGCCAATGCCAATGGCTATCTCGTCAATGCATCCGGTAATTACCTTGATGGCTGGTCGGTCAATCCGACGACTGGTGTCGTCAATCAAACCGCCTTGGCGCCGATTCAGATTTCACAAAATACGTTTCAGCCGGTTGCTACCAGCACCATCAACCTGTCGGCGGATCTGCCGGCGACACCGGCGGCGAATACGCCGGTGACATCACAAATCAATGTTTATGATTCCCTCGGCACCCAGCACACGCTAACATTCAATTACACGCAAAATACCGCGAATAACTGGACCGTCACGGTGACCTCGCCGGATAATACGCCCACCACCACCATCGGCTCCGCGAATATCACCTTCGGCACCAGCAGCGGCAATAACGTCCCGGCCGGCACTATCGGCAGCATCACCAACGCCACCGGTGCGCTGGCCGGCAGCACCTATACGGCGGGTGGTCCCGCCACGCTGACATTGTCGCCTAACCTCGGCCAGGGCGCACAACCCATCACGCTCAACCTCGGCACCTTTGGAGGCTCCACCGGGCTCACGCAATATGCGGGAACCGCCTTCAACCTGCTCGGCATTACCCAAAACGGGGTGCCGCAGGGCAGTTTCAGTAATGTCACCTTCAATGCCCAGGGCGATGTGGTGGTGAATTACACCAATGGACAGTCGCAGATATTGCGCAGGTGCCGTTGACCACCTTCAACGCGCCGGATGCGTTGCAGAATCAGAACGGGCAGGCGTTTACCGCCGCCACCGCTTCCGGCCAGCCGCTGACCAATGCCATCGGCAGCAATGGCGCCGGCTCGCTGATCGTCGGCTCCACCGAAGGCTCGAATGTTGATATCGCCACCGAATTCACCAAGCTGATCACCGCTCAGGAAGCCTATTCGGCGAATGCCAAGGTGGTCACCACCGCCGATCAGCTGGCCACCACGACGATCAACATGAAGCAGTAACATGGGACTGGATGTCTCGCTATCGATTGCCAATAGCGGGCTGGCCGCGATCAGCCGGCAATTCGCGGTCATTTCGCAGAATGTCTCGAACGCGAACAGCACCAACTACACCAATGAGGCGGCGGCGCTGCAGGCGGTCAGCGCCGGTAGCCTCGGTTTTGGGGTGCAGAGCGACGCCGCCACCCTGACCGTCAATACCGCCGTGCAGAGCCAGGTTTTCGCGCAGGGCGCCGCGGTCGCCAATGCCGGCACCACCGCTTCCGCGCTCGCGGGCCTGGATGCTGTGATGGGCGCGCCGGATGCCGGCACCGATCTGCCGAGCCTGCTGGGCGCACTGCAGAGCCAGTTCATGGCGCTGGACGGCAATCCGGCCAGCCAGACGCAGGCGCAGGCGGTCGTGGGCGCGGCGCAGACCCTGGCCGGCCAGATTAATACCGTCTCCACCACCATCGGCAGCGCCCGGCAGAACGCCCAGAACGACCTGGTCAGCACCGTCGCCGCGGCCGATGCCAGCCTGCAGCAGATCGCCACGCTCAACCAGCAGATCGTGGCGTTGCAGAATGGCGGTCAGAGCACCGCCGACCTGCAGAACCAGCGCGCGGTGGCCGAACAAAGCCTCTCCAGCGCCATCGGCGCGAATTTTGTCGGCCAGGCCGATGGCAGCGTGCTGGCCTTTACCAGCAGCGGCCTGGCGCTGCCGACCGATGGTTCGGCGCCGCTCTCGATCGCCAATGCCAATCTCGGCGCTCAGGCCTATTATCCGGGCGGTGGGCTGCCCGGGGTGATGCTCGGCGGCGCCGATGTCACCGCCGATCTCACGGTGGGGCAGATCGGCGCCGATCTGGCGTTGCGGGATACCACACTCCCCACGCTACAAGCCGGGCTCGACGAGTTCTCGCAAAATCTCGCGAGCCAGTTTCAGGCCCAGGGCCTGACGCTGTTCACCGATCCGAACGGCAATGTGCCGCAGGTCGGCACGCCCGCGCAGAGCAATTATGTCGGATTCGCCAGTGCGATCACCGTCAATCCGGCGGTGGTCGCGAACCCGACACTGGTGCGCGACGGCACCAATGCGGTGGCCGGCTCGCCCACCGGCGCCAGCGGCTTCACGCCAAACCCGGCCGGCGGCCCCAGCGGCTTTACCACGCTGATCAGCCGGGTTCTGACCTATGCCTTGGGCGCCAACGCGCAGCTGGGCGTCGCGCAGCCGGCCAGCAATACCACCGGGCTGGGGCCGGCCGGCACGCTGGCGCTGCCCTATGGCAGCCAGACCAGCCTGGCCGGCACCGCCGCCGCCTTTGCCGGGGCGGAGGCGGCGCAGAGTGCGCAGGCCAGCGCAAGTTCCAGCGCCGCCACCGCTTTGCAAAGCGCGTTGCAGAGCACGCTGGCGCAGACGGCCGGGGTCAATGTCGATCAGCAGATGAGCAATATGGTTTCGCTGCAGAATGCCTATGCCGCGAATGCGAAAGTGATCACCGCCATTCAGGCGATGTGGAGCGTCATGGAGCAGATGATATGAGCGGGGTCAGCCCGACCGGCACGGCCGGCGCGATCAGCGGCCAGTCCTACGGACCGATGACGCAGATCATCGAGAATTCTGGCGCCACGCTGGCGCGGCTCGACAGGCTGACCGAACAATCCTCCACCGGATTGATTTCGCAGAGCTATGCGGGGCTCGGCGCCGGGCCGGCGCAGACCGTGCTGTCGGTGGCGCCGCAGATTGCCACGGCCAATGCGCAGATCGCCGCGATCAACGCCACCACCGGGCCGATGACGGTGCGGCAGGACGCGTTGACCGCGATCAGCTCGCTCACCACCGGGATCGTCTCGCAGCTCAGTGGCATCAGCACCCTCGACAGCTCGGGCGCGGCCGGCGTGATCGCCGCGACCCAGGCCGCTTTGGTGCAGGTTGCGACGCTGCTCGATACCCAGGATGGCGATGTCTATGTGTTCGGCGGCCAGGATAGCGGCGAGCCGCCGGTACCCGACCCGGATAATATCGCCAGTTCCGGGTTCTACAGCCAGATCCAATCCGCGGTCGCGGGGCTGGCTGGCAATGGGGCGGCGGCGACCACGGCTTCGGTGCTCGGCGTTGCCGGCTCCAATGCCGCCGGAACGACGCCGTTCAGCGCCGGGCTCACCACCGCCGCCGGCCTGCCCAGCCTGACCTTGGGCGACGGCCAGCAGGTTACCACCGGGATTGCCGCCAACAGCAATGCCTTCGTCGCCACCGCGGGCACCGGCACCACCTCCACCGGTTCCTATATGCGCGACATCCTGGCCGGGATGGCCAGCATCGCCAGCCTGACACCCGCGCAAATCGGCGGCGCCGGCTTTCAAAGTTTCCTGCAAACCACGGAAAGCAGCTTGCGAAATGCCAATGACAGCCTGAACCAGGATGCCGGCGTGCTCGGCAATACGCAGAGCGCGCTTACCGCCCAGGCGAGCGGTCTCGGCAGTACCGTTACTGCCCTCACCAGCCAGATTTCGAATGCGGATTCGGTGGATGCGGCGGCGACGATTTCGCAGATCTCGTCGGTACAGACGGCGCTGCAGAGTTCCTATCAGCTGATCGCCGGCATGAAGAGCATGAACCTGGCGAATTATCTATAGCCGCCGGATGCTGTTTACGACGCTTTAACTTTTCCATCCTAAAGTTCCAACGGTCGGCAAAATGCCTTCAAAACACGATAGAATACCTAATCTAGGATACCCCAATGGCTCTTAATTCCATTATTACAAACAACTCCGCCCAGGTGGCGTTGGCCTCCCTCAACAGTATCTCGGCCGAACTTGCCACTACGCAGAAGGCGGTTTCCACCGGTTATATTGTTGCAGATGCAACAGATAACGGTGCGGCATTCGCGGTCGCGCAGAATGTCCGCAGCAGCGTTACCTCGCTGACGTCGGCCAACCAGCAGCTTGGTAACTCGACCGGCTTGGTTTCCGTCACCTCGACGGGCCTCACCAGTATTTCGAACATCCTGTCATCGGCAAAAACGACGCTGATTGCGCTCTCGGGCTCCGCCGTCACGTCGTCGCAACGCACGCAGGATATTGCGCAATATAACTCCTATATTACCCAGGTTAGCGCGGCTTTGACCAACTCCAACTATAACGGGGCCTCGCTGATCGGCGATACGACCGCCGCCAAAGCCAACGCCACCTACGGTGCGGTAACGGTCGCATCGAATGAGCAAGGCAACACGATCAGCCTTACCGCGTTCAGTGGTTCCACTGTGCTGCACGCGCTTACCTTCACCTCAACCCAGCTTGCCGGTGCCGCCACAGTCGCGGGTTTCCTTGCGACCGGCGGCACCTTCACGAGCAATTTCAACTCGGTCAGCACCGCGCTGAACACTTACGGTAACCTCACTAATCTGATCAATAACCAGATCTCGTTCAACACCGCCAAAATCACCTCGCTGCAAACCGGCGTCGGTGCTTTGGTGGACGCCAACCTGGCGCAGGAATCTGCCACGCTACAATCCCTGCAGATCCAGCAACAGCTTGCGACGTCATCCTTGTCGATCGCTAATCAAACTCCGTCACTTTTGACGAAGCTGATTCAGTAATCTCGCCATCTCACGCGGCAGGTTGACCATAAATTCAACCTGCCGCGCGGGTTCTAATACAGGCTTTCTTTAAGGATGGCATGGGTTGTGATCTGTCATGATTTGATTTGGCAAAATGTCGACTCTGGTTCTTGAACTCAAGCAAGGTGAGCTGATGATCATCAACGGCGCGCCGATCCGCTTCAAAACGCGCTCCCGTATTGAACTCGCCGCTCAGGCGAGGTTTTTGTTTGGCAAGCAAATTCTTGCGCCAGCAGAGGCCAACACGCCGGCGCGACGCATCTATTTTGCTTTGCAGGCTGTCTATGTTGGCACCGATGACGAACGCGATGCGGCGCTGATTTCGGCCGCTTCGCTCATCGATGCGTTCAAAGGGGCCACCACCTCGGCTTTAGCCCGCGAAATTCTCGACCGCGCATTGGTATTGGCGCAGGAGGGTTCCTGTTATGAGGCGCTGAAGTTGGCCCGTCGCATTATGCGCCATGAAACA
The DNA here is from genome assembly GCA_026225115.1 of Rhodovastum atsumiense. Lineage (GTDB taxonomy): Bacteria > Pseudomonadota > Alphaproteobacteria > Acetobacterales > Acetobacteraceae > Acidocella > Acidocella atsumiense_A. Next base: position 55,210 of record JAMFSE010000122.1, on the reverse strand, counting down.
GCGGTGTTGGAAAATACTGCGCGGATCGCAGCGGCGGATTCGCAGGTAGAGCTGCATGTCGCAGATGAGCTTGCGGTCGACATACGAATCGATGAGGGTTCAAGTTAATGAGCGGTTATCGCAACAGCACCAAAGCCTATCAGTCGGCGGTTAATTTACGTTCGTTGCGAGAGCGCGACGCTGAAGTATTCGAAGTTTTTGCTTCCCGGCTCAGCGAAGCAGAAAAAGCCGGAGGCATTCCGCTCGCCAAGGCGCTCGCCGATTACGGGATTTTGTGGCAGACGGTTACCACCATCACGTTGGACAGCAACAACCCGCAGCCCGTCGAGATACGCAAATCTCTACTGAGTCTGGCTGCATTGGTCATCAAGGAGATGAAAGAGCCGAAGCCGGATATTGGTGTTCTTATCACGATCAATGGTAATATCGCGGCGGGTCTACGCGGAATCATTCCCGCCGGTGAGCAGGTGGGGCTCTGACATGTCCGGTGCGATCGGCAGCTCGACGATCAACTATGCATTGCTATTCCAGCCCTCATCCAGCACCAGTGGGGCGACGTCAATTCTACAGGCGCTTTATGGTGCCCCTGCCAGCACCACTGGCACCAGCAGCGTGGACCCGATCGTGGCGTTACAATTGGCGCAGGCTAATCAAACGACCGATATTGCAAATGAGGCAAAAACGCCGACAGTGGAATTGCAGATTGCGGCGTTTACCAAGGCCGTGCAATCGGCCACTTCCGTAAAATCCTTGCTTACCAATCCGAGTTTTCTGACCGTGTTCCTGACCGCCAATGGTTTGGGCTCGAGTGTGAATGAGACCGCGCTGGCGCAGCAGGCATTATCGTCCAACCCCGATGATTCCAGCAGCCTGGCCAACCAGCTTTCGACCACCAATTCAGCCTGGCTCGCGACCGCAAAGACCTATAATTTTTATGCCAATGGCCTCGCCGCAATTCAAAGCCCGAATGTCCTGTCGACCATCACGAATGGCTATGCCGAAGTGCTGTGGCGGCAATCGCTTGATAACCAGACCCCGGGGCTGTCCAACGCGCTATACTTCCTCGCCAATGCGGCATCATTGACCAGCCCGGATGAGGTGCTTGGCAATTCGGTGGCCCGCACCGTCGTCACCACAGCGTTTGGCATTCCACCGCAACTTGCGTATCAGCCGTTACAAGCTGAGGAAGCCGCGATCGGCAATGTGCTCGATTTTTCGAAACTGAATGATTCGCACTATGTTCAGTCCATAACCGATCAATATCTCGTGCAGCTGCAGTTGAGCGCCTCCAACTCGGCCGCCTCGTCTTCGATTGCCGGCCTAATCGCGTGATGCTGACAAGGACAAGCTGATCATGCCGGATGGTGCGCCGCAGATTGGAGCTGGTATTATCGATCCCGATATTGTCGCCGGCCGGATCAGTACGTTATTGGCGGAGCATCGGCCAAATGCCGTGAAGCCGCTGCTCGCGGCCTTGCTGAAACTGGCGCCGGAACATGAAAAACTGCCGCTGCTGTGCGCCGATTATTGGTGCGAGATGCAGGACATCCCGCAGGCGCTCGCGGTATTGCAGGAAGCGATATGCAAAAAGCCAACCAACGCCGCTCTATGGCTCCGTCAGGCTGAAATATTTTCAGGGGCTGGCCGGTCGGCGGACGCCGTGCAGAGCGCCGCGCAAACCGTGTTGCTGGCACCAGATTCCCATGCCGCAAAAGCACGGCTGGGACTGGCGCTGATGCAGTTTGGACAATTCGATGAGGCCTTGCCATGCCTCATGGAAAGCATTTCGGCGCTGCCGGCCAACGCCGAAATTGCATTGGCCCTGGCGGCGTTGTCGCCCGCGACCGCCATCGAGGTCCTGAACCATGCTATTGTTTACACGCCGCTTGCGGTGGGGCTTCGCAACGCCCTGGCACGGCGATACCTATGTTCGGAGCAGGCCGCCCAAGCGATTCGCGTGGCGCTGCAGGCCGTGGGCGATGGAATTGCCGATGTGCAAACCCATTGTTTACTTGCTTTCGCCCAGATGCAGGAATCGCATTGGGGTGATGCCGCGGTCTCCGCCGGACGCGCGCAAAGCATGGCGCCGCGCAATGTCTGGGCGATCAAACTTATTGCGGCATTGGCCGGCCGTGCGGCGGGCCGCCACATTCCCGTTACCGATGACGCGCAGAGCGCGGAGCAGGCACTGATAGAGGGCGGCACCATCGCCCCCGGCGCGTTTCGTGCGTTGATCGCAGAACAGGAAATAAACGGGCCGGTGCTCGATCTGTTTTGCGGCCCCGGCCTTAATGCCATTGCGGCCCAGGGCCTCGATGCGGGTCCGTGGTCCGGCATTGATCCCAGCCCGAAGCTGATCGCGCGCTGCGCGGAACACGATCTCTATGCATCCCTCCAACAAATCGATCCACTAGAAATGCCGTTAGGCCATGTGCCTTTCCCGATCATCCTAATGAACGAAGCTTTGGCCTATCTGGCATCGCCGCAACCCTTTCTTGCCACCGTTCGCGCCAATCTCGAAGCCGATGGGTTCGCGCTCGCCGCCATCCCAACTGGCCGTCCCGGCCTTGGCGGCCACGGGCTGTTCACGCATCGCGAGACGGCGATCGCACAATACGCCGCCGGTGCCGGCCTATCGTTCGAGACACCGCGCGCCGGTATCCTGCGGTATCTCGAAGGCATTCCTATCCCCGGTGTCATCGCCATCTTCCGCCGGCTGTGATGGATCAGAACATCGCCAACGAGGTTACTCTGTTCCAGCACGGCCAGGCTTTGCGCGCCGCCGGTCAACACCGGGAAGCCATCGAGGTTCTGGAGGCAGCGAGCCGGCTTAATCCCGACCGCCCAGAGACATTATTGTCGCTTGGCGTGCTGCATCTGCAGCAGGGTCTGCCGCAGGCCGCCTTGGCGTTGATCAATCGGACATTGGCATTGCGCCCCGCCGACAGCCAGGCATGGGATGCCCTGGGCCATGTGCAGACCGCACTCGGCGAATTTCAATCGGCCTTCGCGGCATTCACCGAAGCCTGCCGCCTGGCGCCGGCGCAATTGCCGTTTGTGTTGCACCGGACGGAGGCGGCGCTGCAATGCAAGCAGGCGGCGCAGCTGACGCGGATGTTCGAAACCGCGGCCGCGGCAAACCCCCTGGCCGTGGCGCCAATGCTCGGGCTCGGCCTGATCCATATTCGCGAACGCCACATCGAGGCGGCCATCGACCAGCTCGAGGCGGCGTTGGCATTGGATGACGGCTCCGCCGAAGCGCCGATGTTGCTTGGCATGGCCTATTCCCTGGCCCTGCAGCCGGCGCGCGCCGCGCCGCTATTGCGCCTAGCGCTTGATCGCGATCCCGGCAATACCGGCGTTGCCAATGACCTCGCGGTGACGCTTGCAAGGCTGTTTCGCTACGAAGAAGGTGTCGCGCTGCTGGAGCTAACGATAGCGAAGTTCGGTCCCAGCGTTATCTCGCTCAGCAACCTCGCCACGGCAAAGGCCGCAATGGGCGAGATGGTGGCCGCTTCGGCCGCGGCGCAAGCGGCGCTGCAACTCGCCCCCGGCGATCCCGGCGCGAACCGTGCCTGGTGCAATCTGTTGCCATATCAGGACGGAATTTCGCCCGTGGAGCTGCTCGCCGCATTAAAAAAATCTGCACGGCTGCTGCCGAAACCCGAACCGTTTGCCCGCATTGTCTCGCTCCAGCCTGACCGGCCCTTGCGCATCGGCCTGCTATCCAACCTGCTGCGCACCCACCCCGCCGGCTGGCTCACGCTGGCCGGCCTCGAAGCGCTGGAGCGCGCAAAATTTTCGATCCATTGCTTTGGCCGGTTTGACGCCGCCGACCCCCTGGCTAACCGCTTCGCCGGTTTCGCCGCTGACTGGCACCGCACCGAAGCGCTCGATGATCAGGGCCTCGCCAAGCTGATCCATGAAAGCCGGATCGACATCCTGATCGATCTCGGCGGTTTCGGCGATGCCGGCCGGATCAATGTCTGCGCCAATCGCCCGGCGCCGCTGCAGATAAAATGGGTCGGCATGCAATATCACAGCACCGGTCTTGATTTTATCGATTATTTCCTCACCGATAACCAGGAAACCCCGGCCGGGTTCGAGGCGTATTACAGCGAAAAACTGCTGCGCCTGCCGGACGGCTATGTCTGCTATCTGCCGCCCGCCTACGCGCCGGAAGTCGCTCCGCTTCCAGCCTTTGAGAACCGTCACGTCACCTTTGGCTGCCTGAATAATTTGATGAAAATTACCCCCGCAACGCTCGCCACCTGGTCGAGGATTTTGCGCGATATCCCGGAGTCTCAACTGCGGCTCCGCTGCCCGCAATTCTCCGATCCCGGGCCACGCACCCGCATCACGGAATCCCTCGCACAACTCGGCATCTCGGCCGATCGGGTAAAACTCTCCGGCCGCGCCAAGCATCGCGAATTTTTGGCCACCTATAACGAGATTGATATCGCCCTTGACCCCTTTCCCTATTCCGGCGGCCTTTCCACCTGCGAGGCTTTGTATATGGGTGTCCCGGTCCTGACCCGCGCCGGCGAGATTTTCGCGGCTCGCCACTCCGTCAGCCATCTCGCCAACACCGGCCTGCACGACTGGATCGCCGGCGACACTGAGGATTATATCGCCAAAGCCAAACACTTCGCCACTAATTTGCCCGCACTCGCCGATTTGCGCGCCAACCTGCGCCGCAGGATCACCGCCAGCCCATTATGCGACGCGCCCCGCTTCGGCAAAAACCTGGGCGCCGCGTTGCGGCAGGTATGGGTGGAATACTGTAAGGTTTAAGAGCTTTTTCTTCAGAAAAAGAACTGCTTAAACCCGAAATAAAATGCCGCCCTGGGATTGCCCGACCCGCTTGTATCCGCTGCTGACCAACAAAAATTCTGCTGCTTCCATCTCTTCTTTCGGCCGCATATCCAGCCTTAATGCGCTATGCCCACTTGCCAGATGGTCCAGTACCTCATCGGCTGCGCCGATTCTAAGAAAATCCATATCATGGGATATGGGCTTCAGTATACCGCGCAGTTTTTCCACCTGCGCATTCAGTGAAAATCGTTTTACCACCATTTCGCGCCATCGTCCGGGCCGCGCGGCTTTTATCATCGCCGCCGCTTCCGCTGCGGTGCCGAATCGCATTTCATCCGGCCAAAATTCTGCCGCTCCTACCTGGTCCAGCATCGCGACATCGGAGCCGCAGCTTGCAGCCTCAGCCATTGCATAGCCAAAACTCTCATGCAGGCTGGTCGAAAGCAGTACCAGGTTCCGCGCGTGCCATGCCGGCATTGCGGCCGCGGAGACGTTGCCATCCACTGTCACCGCGGCCACCAAACCGAGCCGCCGCCGCAAGTAACTGAAATTATCCAGCGCCACCGGATCGCCGCCTTTCGAGGAAATATGCATATGCCAGCGAATGTCTTCCTGCCGCAGCAAATACAGAATCTCCAGCGCCATTAAAGGGTTTTTACGCATGTTCAGCAGTCCGCACCAACCGATGCTGAAGGCCTCCACCACACGCGGGACAAAGCGATCCACATCGACGCCATTATGTACGACATGCAAAGCGGTTGCGTTACGCAACCCCGGTACCTGCGCGAGCAGTCTGGAAGCCATATCTTCGCTTACCACAATCACGTCGTCTATTTTATGCCACGGCGCGGAGGCAGCGTGCGAGGTCTCATAGGCTTCGATGCGATGCACCCGCATCAGCACCCGGCGGCCGCCAAAATCATATTGCGCGATCATCGCAGGGAAGGGCGGCCAGCAAAATTCGAACCAGATCGTGTCGCGCGCCGCGTCATCCGCCCAGGCGCAAGCGGCGTCCAGATCGTTCAGGCCACGCACCGGGAACGGCTTTACTTCGACTTCGCCCGGAACGGGAAGCGACGCGATCAGATCATGCGTAAAATGATCCAGCCCTGGGAGAAGCATAAATGCGATTCGTTGAGCCCGGCGCGCCATCCAAGCAGCCTCGCACAGCTTCCTCAATATTTACTGAAGAACTGGCTTTAGCCGCGTTTGCGCATCACCAATATCGTCCACGCGCCGTCCATGATCCGCTGTTCCAGGACCAGTCCGGCGCGGCGGTGGGCCGAGAGCACCCAGTTCGCCTGGATCGTGAGCAGGCCGGCAAGAATGGCAATGCCGCCCGGCGCCAGGGCAACCGCCAGCGCATGCGCCATGGCGCAAAGCGGGCGGGCGAGAATGTTGGCGAAGACCAGGTCGTAGGGCGCGTTTCGCCGGATGGTTCTGTCCACCCAGCCATCGGCCTTGATCGCCTGGATCTGGCCGGCGACACCATTGATCCGGGCATTGGCGGCGGCAACGCGCGCCGCCCGCGCATCGATGTCCGTGGCGAGAACTTTGCGCTGTTTGCGAGAGTAGATTTTCGCCGCGGCGATCCCCAGCACGCCGGAGCCGGTGCCGAGATCGAGAACGCTTTGCGGGCGGTGGTATTTGGCAATTTGCTCCAGCGCCACCAGGCAGCCGCGGGTGGAATTATGCTCGCCGCTGCCAAAGGCCATGCCTGCATCCACGGTCAGCAGAATCCTGCCGGGAATGGGCGGCGCGTCGATATGGGTTCCGCGAACCACGAAGCGGCTGCCGATCAGCTGTTCCGGAAACGCCGCCTTGGTGCGCGCCAGCCAGCCGCCGACTGGCACCAGCGAACGCGTGAGGACAGGGCTGTAGCCGGTGACCATTTCTGCGATCATCAAGGCCGAAGCGAGGTCGTTTTCAAATGCCCCGCGTTCCTTTACGCCGCTGATATCCCAGCTCTGTTCTTCCTCATTCTGAAAGAACGAGACCGCGCGGCAGACCGAACTCAGCGCCGATTCAAAATGATCGAGCGCGTCGTCCGGCACCGTAAGGGTGATGCAATCCAGTAATTCAGCTGCCATGACGCTCCACAAATCGGTCGAGCACGCGCTTCTCGCCGGAGGTCTCAAAGTTGATATCAAGCCGGTCATCATGCGCGGCAATGACGATACCGTAGCCGAATTTCTGATGAAACACCCGCGTGCCGACGGGGATTTTATCCGCCCTTGCCGGGCGCGCCGGCTGCTCCCAGGCATCCGCCATTTGCGGGCGCCGGGCGATCATCGGAAACTGCACGGGGGCCGCCATCCGCTCTGCCCGCGCGGTCGAAGCCGAGCCGCTGACATTGATGAATTCGGCCGGCATTTCCTCAATAAACCGGCTTGGGATGCTGGATTGCCAGTTGGCGTAAATCCGCCGGTTGGCGGCATGGCTGATGACCGCGCGCTTGCGGGCCCGGGTGATACCCACATAGGCCAGCCGGCGCTCCTCCTCCAGGCTTTTCAACCCACCCTCATCCAGCGACCGCTGGTTGGGAAACACGCCTTCTTCCCAACCCGGCAGGAACACCGTGTCGAATTCCAGGCCCTTGGCGCCATGCAGGGTCATCATGCTGAGCTTGGCATCATCGCTCTGCTCCTCGTTCTCCATCACCAGTGCCACGTGGTCGAGGAAGCCCTGCAGCGTTTCGAAATCCGCAATGGCGCGCACGAGTTCCTTCAAATTCTCGAGGCGCCCCGGCGCTTCCGGTGATTTGTCGTTCTGCCACATCATGGTGTAGCCGGATTCGTCCAGTAGCGTCGCCAATGTCACCACATGGCCCTCCGTTGGCAGCATCACCCGCCAGCGGGCGAAACCTTGCAGCAATTCGCGCATCGCATCCCGCATTTTACCCTTAAAGCCGCCTTCGGCCTGCAATATTTCCGCTGCCGCATACAGTGAAATCTGTGCAGCGCGTGCCCGCGCGTGAATGGCCCGCAGCGATACATCCCCGACGCCGCGTTTCGGCGTGTTGATAATGCGCTCAAATGCCAGATCATCGGCCGGCTGCGCCAGCACCCGCAAATAGGCCAAAGCATCGCGAATCTCGGCGCGCTCGTAAAACCGCAGACCGCCGATGATCCGGTAAGGCAGGCCCAGCGTGATCATCCGCTCTTCAAAGGCGCGGGTCTGAAAACCGGCGCGCACCAGAATTGCCATCTCGGCCAGGCTATCGCCGTCGCGCCGGTAGTTTTCGACACGGTTGCCGACCATGCGGGCCTCTTCCTCGGAATCCCAAAGTGCGACAACTTCGACATTTTCACCGGCGGAATCCTTGCGGCCGGAATGCAGGGTTTTGCCTAGCCGGCCTTCATTATGCGCGATCAAATGCGAAGCGGCCGCCAGGATCGGCGCGGTTGAGCGGTAGTTCGCTTCCAGCCGGACAATTTTCGCGCCCGGGAAATCCCGCTCGAATTTCAGAATGTTTTCAATCTCTGCGCCGCGCCAGGAATAGATGCTCTGGTCATCATCGCCGACGCAGCAGATGTTTTTATTCGCCTGCGCCAGCAGACGCAGCCAGTAATACTGCACCAGATTGGTGTCCTGGTACTCATCCACCAGAATATAGCGGAACATCCGGTGATAGGTCGCCAGCACCTCGGCGTCGGTTTTCAGCAGGTTTGTGGTCAGCAGCAGCAGATCGCCAAAATCCGCCGCGTTCAGCGCTTTCAGCCGGTCCTGATAGGCGGCATATAAATGCCTGGCCCGGCCGTTTGCGAATTCGGAATCTTCCTCGGCCGGGATTTGGTCCGGCATGAACGCGCGGTCCTTCCAGCGCTGGATCTGCGCCATCAAGGCCTGCGGCGGCCAGCGCTTCGCATCGACGCGCGCTGCCTCCATCACCTGCTTCAGCAAGCGCAGCTGATCATCGCTGTCGAGGATCGAAAAATTGCTCTGCAGCCCAACCCGCTCGGCAAAGCGGCGCAGCATGCGAGCGCCCAGCGCGTGGAAAGTGCCCAGCCACAGCCCCTCCGCCGGTTGGCCGATGATTTTGGCGACCCGCTCGCGCATCTCCCGCGCCGCCTTGTTGGTGAAGGTCACCGTGAGGATCTGGTTCGGAAACGCCCGGCGCGTCAGCAGAATATGCGCGAAGCGGGTCGTCAAAACCCGGGTCTTGCCGGTGCCGGCGCCTGCCAGCACCAGGATCGGCCCTTCTGTCGCCTCTACGGCGTCGCGCTGGGCCTGATTCAGGCCCTCTAAGTAAGTCATTTAAGTATCTTCTTTTTGTGAACAAAAAGAAGCAAAAAAACTTTATTACTCGCGGCCATGGGCGCTGGCCCTGCCACGGGCTCAGGCCCAGAGTAATAAAGTCTTTTTGCTTCTTTTTCTCCAGAAAAAGAAGGCCTTCCATTCTATCTTCGCTGGGTTTCGGCCATGCCTGCATGCAATGCAAGATGGGCGCGCAGGGGTGCAGCGCAATAATATTACTGCGTTTTCCCGCATAGGCCGTTGATCCGGCGGCGATCTGAGTTAAATACTAGCGCAAGAGAAGCGGGCTTAATGCCGGCGATGAAGGAGGCTTGGGTGCTGCACAACCGAATTTTAAGCGTGAGACGGGGCATTGCCGCCATCGCCGCTCCGGCCGTCATTCTGGCCGGCATGCTGTCCGGCTGCGCCAAGGCGCCCCCGGCTTCCGACACTGCCGATTACCAGGCCTATCAGCAACAGAATGACCCGATGGAGCCGACCAACCGGGTGTTCTACAGCATTAACGATAAGCTCGATCGCTATGCGTTCAAGCCGATAGCCAAAGGTTATATCAAAATCACCACCCAGGGCATTCGCAACCATGTCGGCGATTTTGTGACCAATATCGGCGAACCTGGCCGGTTGATCTATTTTGCCGCGGGCGGCAAGCCGCGCGATGCCGGCACCTCGCTGGTGCGATTTGTCGTCAATTCGACCGTGGGCATTGGCGGCATTTTCGATCCGGCGACCCATTTGGGCTATCCTGAGACCGACACCGATTTTGGCATGACGCTGGCTGAATGGGGCATCCCGGCCGGGCCCTATCTGTATCTTCCGGCCTTTGGACCCTCCGGCGCCCGTGATGCGTTTTCGATCCCGGTGGCGTTTTTCCTGACGCCGATGGAAGCTGCTCCCGCCAGCACCGCGATGACGGCCTTCAGCTATTCTGAAACCGCCTTGCATCTCGTCAACACAAGGGCCCAGTTCATGAACCCGATCGAACAGGTTCAAGAAACCGCGCTCGACCCCTATGCCACATTTCGGAGCCTTTATCGCCAATCTCGTGCCTCACAATTGCAGTTGATTGATCAGCGCGACACCCCAACTGTCCCGGATTGGTTTCCCCAGCCGGCGGCGCCGGTGACGCAGTAATCGCTGTAATTTAAGGACACGTAGATGTATTTCCGCCGATTTGTTCTGGGGGCAATGACCGCCCTGCCGATGCTGAGCCTTGCGCCGCTGGCACAGGCGCAGGTGTCAACCGACGCCGCCAAGGCTTTCATCACAACCTCGGGCCAGCAGCTGGTCGCCGTGGTTAACGCTGACACTTCCACCTCGGTGAAGGCGCAGCAGTTGCAGACCCTGGTCAACCAGATGGTCGCTGTCGACAATGTCGGGGCCTATGTGCTCGGCCGCTATAAATCTGTCGCAACGCCGGATCAGTACACCCAGTTCCAGGCTTTGTTTCATCAACTGCTCGCCAATAACATCACCTATCAGATCAAAGCTTTTCAGGGGATTGGTTTCACGGTGAACGGCGCTTCGGTGGTCGGCAATGACACCGTGGTCGACACCACGATTACCCGGCCGGGCCAGGCGCCGGCGGATGTGGGTTGGGCGGTCGATGAAATCGGCGGCACACCTAAAATCGTCGACGTGATTGTCGCCGGCACCTCGCTGCGCATTACCACCCGCAATGACTATGCCTCGGTCATTACCAGCAATGGCGGCCAGGTCTCTGCCTTGCTGACCGTGATGCAGAACAAGATCAACCAGATCAAGGCGAATCAGTAGGCTTTAGCGCCGGGCCGCGTGCTACCGGGCAAACGCTTTTTGCAGAAACAATGCGCCGGCGGTGAGCATGATATCATCGATACCGTGCTCCAGCTTTGGTGAATATATTGCCTCGACCGACACGCTCGCTTTGCCCAGCGCCGCCGCCGCATCGCGGGAGCGGAAGGCAGGCACGACGCCGTCCAACTCGCCATGCGCGAGCAGTACCGGGGCGTGATTTTTTAACTCGGCGGCCAAGGAGTCCGGGTCGATCAGCGCGCCGGAGAACGCCAGAATTGCACGCGGCGCATTCGGCCGCCGCAGCCCGGTGAACAGCGCCGTCATGGCGCCCTGGCTGAACCCCATCAACGCGTAATCGGTTTTCGGTAAGGCGTATTTTTCCAGTTGCTGGTCAATAAACGCATCCAGCCCCACTGCAGCCCGGCGCACGCCGCTGCCGAGTTCGGCGGGGTCCAGGTCGCCGATGGAAAACCATTGTCGTCCAACGGGCGCCATGTCGAATGGCTCCGGCCCGTCAGGCGCCACGAACACCGCATCCGGCAGTGCATGCGCCCAATAAGGCGCCAGATCGATCAGGTCATGGCCGTCGGCGCCGACGCCATGGCAGAGGATGACCAATTGTCGGGGAGACCCTTTGGTTGAAGGTCCCCAGCTTGCAAATTTCATGGCCTCTGGTGCTGGTTTCATCATGACTTCCTAACTAAAACATTACAAATGACGTGCTAACGGCCTGTCTAACAGAATACGCTGGCCCGGTTATTGCGCCCGCGCAAGCATGGCGTTTAAACCATCTTAGATGGAAGTGATCACGCGCTTTGCGCCAAGCTCCACCGGGCATTTACACCTGGGACATGCCTATTCGGCTTGGCTCGGCTGGCAGCGCGCCAGAATCTCCGGCGGGAATTTTTTGCTGCGGCTAGAGGATATCGACAGTACCCGTTGCAAGCCGGAGTTTAACAATTCCATCCTGGAAGATCTTCGATGGCTTGGTCTCGATTGGGACGGGGATATCCGGGTGCAGTCAGACTTTCTACCGGATTACCGGGCCGCCCTGCAAAAGCTTGATGCACGCGGCGTTTTGTATCCATGTTTTTGCAGCCGGTCTGAAATTACCCGCGCCTTGGCCGCCCCGCATGGCGGCGAGCAGAAATACCCGGGGACCTGCCGCCATCTGACGCTGGGCGAACGAAAGGCACGGGCAGCGGAAGGTGGCAATTATGCCATTCGGCTGAATGTTGAACTGGCGTTGGAAGCGGTCAAGGACTTCGGATTTTACGAAGAGGACATCGGCTATATCGACGGCCGGCCCGAAACATTGGGCGACGTGGTGCTGGGCCGTCGTGCTAACAAAGCAAGCTACCATTTATGCGTGGTGCATGACGATGCCGCGCAAAAAGTCACCCATGTTACCCGTGGACAGGATCTGTTCGATGCCACCCATACCCATGTGCTTTTGCAGCGCCTGCTGGGCCTGCCGACGCCGACCTATGCGCACCACCCGCTGATTACCGATGCCGACGGCAGGCGCCTGGCGAAACGCGACGGTGCCGCGACACTTCGGGGCATGCGCGAAGCCGGCGTTTCCGCGGCCACGGTGTTAGGGCAATTGCGCGTCGTCGACCGGCAAAACGCCACGCTTTAGGCGCTGATTTTATCCAATTTGGCGCGCGCTGCTTTTGGCAATTGCAGTTCTGCTGCGGCCATGTTTTCCCGCAAGTGCTCAACCGAGGATGTGCCGGGGATCAGCAGAATATTCGGCGCGCGGTCCAGCAGCCAGGCAAGTGCTACCTGCATCGGCGTTTTCCCTAGTTCAACGGCCACTTCGGAGAGTTCGGTGGATTGCAGGGGGCTAAAGCCGCCGAGCGGGAAATACGGAACATAGGCGATGCCGGCGCTGGCGAGCCAGTCCACCACGGCATCATCTTCCCGATGGGCCAGGTTATACTGGTTCTGCACGCAGACAATTTCGCAGATCCGCCGGCCTTCCTCGATTTGCGTGCGGGTGACCGTGGAGAGGCCAATATGCCGCACCAGGCCCTGGCGCTGCAATTCGGCCAGCACGGTGAGCTGTTGCTCGATGGAGCCTTCAGCCAGTCCCTGATGCCCGATCATGCAGCGAAAATTCACCACCTCCAGCACGTCCAGGCCCAGGTTGCGGAGATTGTCATGCACCGCATCGGTCAGCGCCTGCGGGGAGAGCGCCGGATTCCAGGATGCGTCGTCGCCCCTTTTCGCGCCGATCTTGGTGACGATGACCAGATCGTCCGGATAGGGATGCAGCGCCTCACGGATCAGCTGGTTGGTGACATGCGGGCCGTAAAAATCGCTGGTGTCGATGTGGTTCACGCCGCTGGCCACGGCTTCACGCAACACTGCGATGGCCGCGTTCCGGTCTTTCGGCGGCCCGAACACGCCCGGCCCGGCAAGCTGCATGGCACCGTACCCAAGGCGGTTCACCTGGCGGCTGCCAAGTTTGAAATTTTTGGCGTTGCTGATGTTGGTCATACGCAATCTCCTTTGAAGAAAGGCTGATATGGACGCCAGGCCGTTGTATGATAATAGGCATTAATCAATACAAGCTGTTCGGGATTACGAACAATGGACGCGGATATTGGTGATCTCACCTGTTTTGTCGCGGTGGCGCGCGCTGGCGGGTTTCGCGAGGCGGCCCGGTTGAACAATGGCAGCGCCTCCAGCCTGAGTGAAGCCATCACCCGGCTTGAAACCCGGCTTGGCGTGCGACTGTTAAATCGCACGACCCGCAGCGTAGCGCCAACCGAGGCCGGGGCGCGCCTGCTGGAGCGGCTGGGCCCGGCGCTGGATGAGGTTGGCGCCGCGCTTGATGTCGTCAACCGCTTCCGCGGCCGTCCCGCCGGCATATTGCGGCTGAATGTGCCGGTCAGCGCCGCCCGCCTGGTGCTGCCGCGGATCGTCCCGCGGTTCCTCGCCGCCTATCCGGATATTCTTGTGGATATCATCGCCGAGGATCGCTTCGTCGATTTGCTGGCCGCAGGCTGCGACGCCGGCATTCGCTACGGTGAGCGGCTGGAGAAGGATATGATTGCGATCCCCATCGGCCCGCGCACCCAACGTTCGGCCACTGCCGCAGCGCCGGAGTACCTCCGCCGTCATGGCGCGCCCGGACATCCGCGCGACCTGCTTGGCCATGCCTGTCTGCGTGGCCGGTTTGCCAGCGGCGCCATGACGGAATGGGAATTCGAGCGCGCCGGCGAAATTGTCAAAATAGACCCAACCGGCCCGCTGATCGTCAGTGCCGGCACCGGCACTGACCTTGCCGTTGACGCTGCTATCAACGGTGCCGGAATCATCCATATATTCGAGGATTGGCTGCGCCCGCATCTGGTCAGTGGCGCCTTGCAGCCTGTGCTTGAGCCCTGGTGGCAGGTTTTTTCCGGGCCGTTCCTGTACTATCCGGGGCGCCGGCATCTGCCCGCTCCGCTCCGGGCTTTAGTCGATTTCACCCGCTCGCAGCGCTGGGACGGCGCTTAAGCCAAGCTCGATACGGTGATATTTGGCATCCGCCCCTGAAAGCAGTAGACTACCCCGCTAGATAACACTGACGCGCGATTTGCGCGGAGCTGAAGTTTAGGGTTTGGAGAATTTCGATGGGCGGTTTGAGCATCTGGCATTGGCTGATTGTTCTCGTGGTCGTGTTGCTGCTGTTCGGCACCAACAAGGTGAGCGGGCTGATGGGCGAATTCGGCAAGGGCATCAAGAATTTCAAACAGAGCGTGTCGGACGACGACAAAAAGCCTGACGCCTCGATGGCGAACCCGGGCACGCTGCCGCCGATCACCGACCCGCAAAAAACGACCGTCAACCAGGGCTGATCATGTCACGGCTGGCTGAGGCCGCGGCTTCGCTCGTCGAGGCCGGGCAACGCATGGATGCGCGTAACTGGGTGCCGGGCTCCGCCGGCAATCTTTCCGCGCGGCTAGACGATGAGAGCATCGCCATTACCCGCAGCGGCGTTCATAAAGGCCGGCTGCACACCAACGACATCATCGAAGTCTCCTATGACGGCACGGCGCGCGAACAGGGCCATAAGCCCAGCGCCGAGACCCTGTTGCACTGCCAGCTGTACCGGCTTTTTCCGCAGATCGGCGCGGTGCTGCACGGCCATTCCGTGGCCGCCACCGTGCTGTCGATGGCAGGCTCGATCAGTTTTTCCGGCTATGAAATCATCAAGGCCTTCGGCTTTGCCGACCATGATGTCGACGTGGCGCTGCCGATTTTTGAAAACGATCAGGATATCGCAAGGTTGGCAACCGTTACCGAGCCGTCGTTGCTGGCCGAGCCGCCGATCGGTTACGTGATTCGTGGCCACGGCCTGTACGCCTGGGGAACCAGCGTCGAGCACGCCTTCTGGCGGCTGGAAGCGCTGGAATTCCTGCTGGAATGCGAGCTCCAAAGGAAGCAGATTCATGAGCCAGTTAACCATATTTGACGACCTCCGCCCCGGTCAGCCGGTCATCGCGACCGTGGACGCGCAAGCCATCGCCCTGGAGCTTGCCGCCATCGGCGTGCATTTCGAGCGCTGGGAAAGCCCCGTGGCATTGCAGCCCGAGGACGATGCCGAGCGTATTCTCGCGGCATACAAGCCCTATCTCGACGGCCTGATGGGCGATGCCGGGGCCGGCTCCGCCGATGTGATCAAGCTCACGCCCGACAACCCGAACGCCCCCGCTTTGCGGGAAAAATTCCTCTCCGAACATATCCATACCGAAGATGAAATCCGCTTCTTCGTGCACGGCGGCGGCCATTTCGTGATGCATGTCAACAACCGCATCTACGATGCCTTCTGCGAAGCCGGTGACCTGATCTCGGTGCCCGCCAATACCAAGCACTGGTTCGACGCCGGCGAAAAACCTCTCTTCACCGCACTCCGCGTCTTCACCGACACCTCCGGCTGGGTGCCGCACTACACCGGCGATTCCATATCTGAACGTTTCCCGGTTGCGTGAAGTGAAGCAGTTCTTTTTTGAAAAAAAGAACCAAAAAACTTTTTTGAATCCGGGGCATGGGCTGTGGCTTGGCCGTCGCCCATGGCCCAGAGTAACAAAGTTTTTTTGCTTCGCGGTCGGCCTAGCCTTTTTGTTTACAAAAAGAAGTTGCTTACTTAACTTTGCCTTGGTGTCTTTATGATGCCTCCGGCGGCGATCCTTACCGACATTGAAGGCACGACGACGCCGATTAGTTTTGTCCACACGGTGTTATTCCCTTATGCACGCGCCAGACTGCCGCAGTTTTGCGCGGAGCCGCATGCGGTGTTGGATGAGATTGCCCGCATCGAACCTGGCAGACCCGTGCTGGAAACTTTGCTGGGCTGGATGGATGAGGACGCCAAGGTCACGCCTCTGAAAACCGTTCAGGGGTTGATCTGGGCTGAGGGCTATCGTTCGGGCGCGCTTTTGGGGGATATTTATGCGGATGTGCCGTCGGCGCTGCGGCGCTGGTCGAAGGCGGGGCTGCGGCTTTATGTTTATTCGTCCGGGTCTGAGGCCTCGCAGAAACTTATTTTCGGTCACACCAGGGATGGCGATCTGACGCCGTTGTTTCAGGGGTTTTTCGATACCAGGGTGGGGCCGAAGCGGGATCCTGCGAGCTATGCCGCGATCTGCCGGGGCGCCAACGTCGCCGCTGCGGAGTGCCTGTTTTTATCGGATATTGAGGCGGAGTTGGACGCCGCTGCGGCATCCGGTCTGCAAACTTGCCAGCTGGTTCGGCCCAAAGATGCGACACTGGCCTCGGACCGCCACCCAATCGCGGCGGATTTCAACTCGGTTGCGGAAAAATTCAGCCTGCCGCGCAGCGCCAGCCGCCAGTGAAACGCCCGCTTGTCCAGGCGTTTTTATGGGGCCTGGTCTCAGCACTGGCATTGCCGCCGATCCATCTGCTGCCCGTGCTGTTGTTCAGCATCCCGGCCTTTCTTCGCCTGATCGGCGCGGCGTCGTCCAAAAAGCAGCTGGCGCTGATCGGCTGGACCTTCGGGTTTGGGCTCAACCTGGCGGGGCTGTACTGGATCACCGAACCCATTCTTACCGAGATTTCCAGCTTTTGGTGGCTGGTACCGCTGGCAGCGCCGCTGCTGGCCTTCGCCGTCGCATTCTACAGCATCATCCCGGCATATGCGGCCTCGCTGGTGCGGCCCGGAAGGGATGGTCCGGGGCTTTCGCGCCTGCTGATGTTTTCCGGCGCCTGGGTTTTTTCCGACCTGATTCGGCAATTCGCATTTTCCGGTTTTCCCTGGAATCTCTGGGGCAGCGCCTGGGCCATTCCCGGCCGGACCGGCGATATATTTATCCAGCTTGCGGCATTGATCGGCGTGCACGGCCTCACGTTGCTGACCGTCTTCATCGCCGGCCTGCCGATTTTCGGCCGCCGTGGACTGGCCACCGCCGCCGCTTTGCTCATTGCCTGGGCATCTTTCGGCGTCATTCACTTGACCACGCCCGTTCAATCCACGGGCGTCACGGTTGCATTGCTGCAGCCGAAATTCCCCGTCCCCGGCAGCTATGACCGCGCCTCCATGATTGCCCGCTGGCAGACGCTGCTTGGCATGAGCCGCGCCGGGATCAATGCCGGCGCCAACACGGTCATCTGGCCGGAAGGCTCAAGTCCTTGGCTTCTCGATACGGATTCAGCCGCGCGCGCCCAGCTTGCCGCCGTCACCGGACCGACGCCCATGCTCGCCGGTTCGCTGCGCCAGGTGAGCAACACCGATTTTCGCAATTCTCTGGTGGTGACGCGCGGTCCAGGTCCGGCGGCCGCGATCTACGATAAGTGGAAGCTGGTTCCGTTCGGCGAGTACATGCCACGGTGGATTCCCGTTAAAATCACGCCCGACGTTCTCGGCAGCGGCTTCACGCCTGGACCAGGCCCGGCCACGCTGCACGTCGCCGGCCTGCCGCCGTTTGGCCCGCTGATTTGCTATGAGGCCATTTTCTCCGGTCAGGTCGTCAATGAAAAAGATCGCCCGCTTTGGCTCGTCAACGTCACGGACGATTCCTGGTTCGGCAACAGCGCCGGGCCGCGCCAGCATTTTGCCGATGCCCGCTTGCGCGCGGTTGAAGAAGGCGTGCCGCTGGCCCGGGCCGCAAACTCCGGCATCACCGCGGTTATCGACAGTTTCGGGCATGTAAGGGCCTCGCTGCCGTTAGGGGCGCAGGGTGTACTTGTTACGGTTTTGCCGGGTGCGTTGCCGCCAACTCCCTATGCAAGATTCGGCTTATTACTGCCGTCAGTGTTGAGTGGACTATTTTTAATCTTTGGAATTTTGTTGGGCCGTCCAGGAGCAAAAAACAACAATATCGCGTAACAAATCAAAATTTTGTCTATTTAATATCATTTTTTCGTCGTTTTTGTATTGTTTGATTGATTAACCTCTGGTAAAGGTGAAAATAGGCGCCGCACGGTAAGCGCGCAAATGTTGCTGACCGGATGGTGGAATACTCAAAAAAGCTGTAATTGACAGCCCAAATGAGAACTGACCAGATTTTTTATTACCGCATTGACGATTTTGTGATAGCCGTCGATACGTCCTGGAGTTGAAATAGCCTATGTCGGAAGTAACCGCAGACAGGCCGGAGCGAGAAAGTCGCCCAAGCCCCATAGATGTCCATGTTGGCGCCCGCGTCCGTTTACGGCGCACGCTGTTGGGCATGTCCCAGGAACGCCTCGGCGACGCGCTGGGGCTAACATTTCAGCAGGTGCAAAAATACGAACGGGGCGTAAACCGCGTCGGCGCATCCCGCTTGTTTGACATCTCGCGCGTGCTCGACGTGCCCATCAGTTTCTTCTTCGACGATATGCCCGAGGGCATGGACGCGACGCCGATTTCCGGTCCGCGTGGCCGCATGTATGGTTTCGCCGAAGCGCAGGAGCCATTTTCGCCTGGCATCGATGAGAATCTGACCAAACGCGAAACGCTGGAACTGGTGCGCGCTTATTACCGCATCACCGACCCCGCGGTTCGCAAGCGCATGTTTGATCTCATGAAGTCCTTAGCCCCCGCCGAAACCCCCTTCGAAACTTAGAAAAATTCTACTGTGGTGGCCATCTGAGGCGCTTTTTTCGGCTTCCGGCGGTCGGCCGCTGCCGTGCTCACGGCCAGTAGGCCGCTCCGCTCCGGCTCCAAAAAAATCGCCCCAGCTGACTCACCACAGCGAATTTTGGGCATGGGTTGTGGCTAGACGTAGTGAAGGGTGATCCACTCGGCGACTAGCGCGGGTTTGGGCTCGCTTTCTATTTCTATGGTCACGCTTAGAAGTTTGCGCCATTCGCCTGGGCGGATTTCGGTGAAGTTCAGGACTTTGAAACGGCCGCGGATATTTTTGCCGCTGTGAACGGGCGTTAAAAAGCGGATTTTATCATAGCCGTAATTGACCGACATTTTGAAGCCGCTATTGCTTGGAAGCGCATCATTTGCAAGCTGCGGCAGCATCGATAATGTCAGCAGCCCGTGCGCGATGGTGCCGCCCATTGGGGATTGCGCCGCCTTTTCCGGATCAACATGGATGTAGTTGTGGTCGCTCGTGACATCCGCGAAGCCGTTGATCAAAGCCTGATCGATAAGCACCCAGGATGAAACGGCTTCTTCGCCGCTGACGCTTGCCTTAATGAATTCGACCAAAGCCGTCATAGGTATCTCCAAAAAGCTTCGTTATGCCGAAGTAAGGGCGTGGTGTTGTCCACGCCCGTACCCGGTATAAAAAGTCTTTTTGCTTCTTTTTCTTCAGAAAAAGAAGTGCTTCCTTTCCTTAACTTTGTCCGACCGCCTGCTCCTCCGCGGCAATTTCCGCGGCACGTGCGGCGACTGCGGCGGCGCCGATGGGCGGTCCGGGGAAGTGCCGGCGGGCGACGCCGAACCACAATATGAGCATCAGCACGATCAAGCCGATCCCATAGTTGATCAGGATGTTATTCGGCGGCTGAATGCCGATGAAGATCACCACCAGCGTGCCGAGAACCGAGAGTATCGCAATGGGTTTGGAAAGGGCGCCGAGTTTGAATGGTCCGAACTCCGTCCAGGTTTTGCCTTCCGCAAAAATGCCCGCCAAAATCGGCATGGCGTAGGAAACATACAGGAACATCGCGCATCCGGCGGCCAGTGCGCTGAACGCCGAGGAGTAGAGGGTGGAGAGAAAGGCCAGGAACGCTGCCAGCCAGATTGCCGCCACCGGCGTGCGGTGGGCGGGGCTGACATGGCGCCAGATCTTATGGCCCGGCAGCCCGCCATCGCGCGAGAAGGCGAAGATCATGCGCGAGGTGGAAGTTACGCCTGCCAGCGCGCACAGGTAATTGGCCAGCACGATGCAGATATAAAGCAGGTCTTTCAGCGGCGTTGGCACCGGCAGGTTGGCGAACAGGTTGAAGAACACGTTGAAGCCGTCCAATGCCGCCTTGGTCGTGTCCGGCATTGCCAGCACGAAGGACGACACCATCACCAGCCCGAAGGCGAAGGACCAGAACACCGCGTTGATCATGCCTTTCGGCACGGCGCGGCGGGCGTCCTTGGTTTCTTCCGAGGTATGAGCCGAGGCATCGAAGCCGGTGATGGTATAGATCGGCAGCAGGAGCCCGAGCAGGAAGACGTAGAGCAGATGCGAATTCGCTGGCACCACGCCGCCGCCAGGGGCGCCGGAGTTATTGGTAAAGGTGACAAGCCGCGAGAAATCCAGATGCGGCGCGCCGTACAGCATCGTGGCGGTCAGGACCACGGCGACCACCAGGATGAGATAGCCGGAAAAATCGGTCAGCAGCGTGGTGACCCGGATGCCGCGATGGTTGAACGCCGCCTGACTGGCGACGATGACGGCAATTGCCAGAACCTGATGCCAGCCGCCCGCCCAGCTCGGCCACGCGGCCGACCAGGTTGAGGTATCGATGCCGAAAATATTTGTCAGGATGAGGCTGTTGAACAGCAGATAGACGCCGACATCCACCGAGGAGACCACGAAGATCAGCCCCAGCAGGTTGACGAAAGCGGTAGCCCAGCCCCAGCCGCGGCCGCCCAAAATCGAGGACCAATGGTACAGCCCGCCGGCGGTTGGGTAGGCCGAGGCGATCTGCGCCATCGAGAACGCGACGATCATCGCGTAAGCGGACCCGACGATCCAGCCGATGAACACGCCGGCGCCGCCGCCGGTCGAGAAGCCGACCTGAAATGCCGTGATTCCACCGGCAAGAATGCAGATGATCGAGAATGAAATCGCGAAATTCGAAAACCCGCCCATGCGCCGCGCCAATTCCTGCGCGTAGCCCATTTTATGCAGGGTCGCGGTATCGTCGGCGAGGATGCTGTCATTGCTCGGTGTTGTCATTTTTAGTCTCCCATAAGCCGTCGCTGAATTCAGGAATTGCCCTGGATCCGGTTTTTTATTGCTCTTACGCATCTTTTCCGGCGTCCCGCCAAGTCTAACCGGAGTGCTGGAAAAGCCCCTGATTCCCGAATAACACAATGATTAGTCTAGGCAAGCACTTCTTTTTCTGAAGAAAAAGAAGCAAAAAGACTTTTATTTGCTGGGGAATGGGGTCTGGTGGCAACAACGCCCGGCCCAGCATAAAATTATCGGAGGGTAGGATGGCACAGACGGGAACGCTTTCGCTGGCAGAATTGCGCGCTTTGGCGGAAGCCGGCGAGATTGATACGGTATTGATGGCCGCCCCCGACATGCAAGGCAGGCTGCAGGGCAAGCGGGTAATGCCGCGGTTTTTCCTGGAAAGCGTTACCGAGGACGCGGCCGAGGGCTGTTCCTATTTGCTGGCAACCGACATCGAATGCGCGCCGGTCGCCGGTTATGATTTGACCTCCTGGGAAAAAGGCTATGGGGATTTTGTCTTTGTCCCGGACCTGGCGACCCTGCGCATCGCACCCTGGCAGCCGGGTGCGGCGATCATCCTCTGCGATATCGAACTGCAGGGCCATAAGCCGGCGGATATGGCGCCGCGCAGCATGCTGAAAAAGCAGCTGGCGCGGCTGGCGGACCATGGGCTGACCGCCTATGCGGCCACCGAGCTCGAGTTTATTTTATTCCGTACCAGCTACGAAGATGCCTGGAACAGCGGCTATCGCGATCTGGTGCCCGCCAACCAGTATAATTGCGATTATTCGATGCTCGGTACGGCGCGGGTTGAGCCGGTCATCCGTAAAATCCGCAACGCGATGGAAGCGGCCGGCATTCAGGTCGAAAATTCCAAGGGCGAGTGCAATCTCGGCCAGCATGAAATCAATTTCCGCTACGGCGAGGCGCTGGAAGCGGCCGACGGCCATGTGATCTACAAGGAGGCGGCCAAGGAGATCGCCGCGCAAGCCGGCCATGCGCTCACCTTCATGGCAAAATATAACGAGCGCGAGGGCAATTCCTGCCATACGCATCTCAGCCTGCGCGATGCTTCCGGCAAGGCGGTATTTCTCGATGATGACGGGCACAGCCCATCCAAAACCTTCCTGCAATTCCTGGCGGGGTTGATCGCGCATGCGGAGGAGCTGGCACTGCTTTTTGCGCCCAATATCAATTCCTATAAACGTTACGCTTCCGGAAGTTTTGCGCCGACCGCGATCGCCTGGGGCATGGATAACCGCACCTGCGCCTTCCGGATCCTTGGCCACGGCAAATCGTTGCGGGTTGAAAACCGGCTGCCAGGCGGCGATGTGAACCCTTACCTAGCGATGGCCGCGATGATTGCCGCGGGGTTGGACGGCATCGAGCGTGAACTGCCGCCGGTGCCGGTATTTTCCGGCAACGCCTATAATGCGGATTTGCCGCAGATGCCGAAAACCTTGGCGGATGCAGCAAGATTATTTATCGGCAGCGCATTCACCAAGGCCGCTTTCGGTCCCGATGTGGTGGCCCATTATGGCAATATGGCCAGAGTGGAGCTCGATGCCTTCAATTTTGCCGTGACGGATTGGGAACGGTATCGCTCATTTGAGAGGATGTAATCATGCTAAAAGGTAACTGGCGTATCCCGACCGAAACCCTGTCGGGGCCCGGCCGTATTTCGGAACTTCCTGGCCGGGTGAGCGATCTTGGCATCAAGCGCGCCTTGATCGTCACTGATCCCGGCGTCGCCGGATTGCCGTTTTTTGCCGGTATCGTCGCCAGCCTCGAGAAGGAGAACATTGCCGTTGCCGTGTTCAAGGACGTGCATCCGGACCCGATTGCCGATGATGTTGCCGCCGGCGTCCGGGCTTACGGCGCGCATGAAGCCGAGATGGTGATTGCGATCGGCGGCGGCAGCGGGCTCGATTGCGGCAAATCGGTCGCCCTTGCCACCGCCACCAGCTTGCCGCTCTGGGATTTTGAGATCACCCGCACCTCGCCGGAACTCGATCGCCCCATTCCGCCGATTTTCGCGATCCCCACCACCGCCGGCACCGGATCCGAGGTTGGCCGCGCGACGGTGGTGACCGACCTCACTTTGGGCAGAAAAATCATCCTGCTGCACCGGGATATGCTCCCCCGGCTGGTGATCCTCGACGCTGAGCTTACCTTCGGCCTACCGCCGAGCATCACCGCCTGGACCGGCATGGACGCCTTGGCTCATAACCTTGAGGCTTATTACGCTCCGGGCTGGAACCCGTTCGCCGACGGCATTGCGGTCGAAGGCATGCGGCTGGTCAAGGAAGCGTTGCTCACGGCGGTATCCGAGCCGAAAAACGTCGATGCGCGCGGCAAGATGCTGGCAGCCGCCTCGATGGGTGCGACCGCCTTTCAAAAGGGCCTGGGCGCCATCCATTCGCTCAGCCACCCGATCGGCGCAAAATTTCATGGTCATCACGGGCTCACGAATGCGGTGCTGATGCCCTATGTGCTGGCGTTTAACCGGCCGATAATCGAAACGCGCATGGCCGAGTTGGCGGCAAGCCTTGGGGTCGGCGGCGGCTTTGACGGATTTCTGAACTGGGTGCTGGAATTGCGCAGCCGGCTGAAAATCCCGCATACCATCGCAGAGCTGAAAGTGACCGAGGATTCGCTCGATTTCCTGGCCGAGGAAGCGTTTCTGGACCCGAATACACCGGATAATCCACGGCCCGCGGATGCGGGGGCAATGCGGAAAATCCTGGTGGGCGCGCTGCATGGTAGCCTCGACGGTTTGGATAGATAGTAGAGGGCGATTCAGATGTAAGACGCGCTCGCAAGCGACCACGTCTCACATCATCGCGCTCTGAGTGACTTTCATTATCCGGCAATAACGGGTAATTTCAGCCCATGAGCTGGCTTAGTGAATTTGTTCGCCCGAAAATCCGCACCCTGCTTGGCCGCACGGAGGTGCCAGACAACCTCTGGCATCAATGCCCGAGCTGCCAGCAGATGATATTCAAAAGCGAGCTGGAAGCGGGCAAGAAGGTTTGCCCGCATTGCGGCTTTCATATGCGCG
This sequence comes from Rhodovastum atsumiense, assembly GCA_026225115.1. Taxonomy (GTDB): domain Bacteria; phylum Pseudomonadota; class Alphaproteobacteria; order Acetobacterales; family Acetobacteraceae; genus Acidocella; species Acidocella atsumiense_A. The sequence continues at coordinate 30,961 of JAMFSE010000122.1, read as the reverse complement.
CCACGGCGGTCGAACGGCTGGCCTGGACCTTCGATGATGGTAATTACACCCGTATCGACCTGCCGAAGGCTGTGCCGGATCCGCTGCGGTTTCGCGACGAGAAGCGCTATTCTGATCGGCTGCGCGATGCCCGCGACGCCACCAAGCTGGAAGACGGACTGTTGGTGGCGCATGGGACCATTGGCGGCAACCGGGCGGTGGTCGCGGCGATGGAGTTCACCTTCATGGGCGGCTCGATGGGCGCCGCGGTGGGCGACGGGCTGGTGGCCGCAGCGAAGCTGGCGGTGCTGCAGGCCGCACCTTTGATTGTGTACACCGCCTCCGGCGGGGCGCGGATGCAGGAAGGCGCCATCAGCCTGATGCAGATGCCACGGACGACGATCGCGGCCCAAATGGTGAAGGAGGCAGGATTGCCCTTCATAGTGGTGCTGACCGACCCGACGACTGGCGGGGTTTCGGCCTCCTTCGCGATGCTGGGTGATATCCAGATTGCCGAGCCCAACGCATTGATCGGCTTTGCCGGCGCGCGGGTGATCGAGCAGACGGTGCGGGAAAAACTTCCCGAAGGCTTTCAGCGTGCCGAATATCTGTTCAAGCATGGGATCATCGACATGGTGATCAAGCGCGGCGAGCTGACGGAAACGCTGGCGAGGCTTATTTCGCTGTTGACCGCGAACCAGGCGAAAGCAGCGGCTTGATTGGCCGTTATGAAGCGAGTTTAGACCGGCTTCATCACCTCTATCCAAAGCTGATCGACCTCAGCCTGGACCGGCTGATCCGGCTGCTGGCGGCGCTTGGAGATCCGCATTTGCAGCTGCCGCCGGTGATCCATGTGGCGGGGACCAATGGCAAGGGCAGTTGTTGCGCCTTCCTCCGCGCCATTGCGGAAGCGGCGGGCTTACGCGCGCATGTCTATACCTCGCCGCATCTGGTGCGGTTTAACGAGCGTATTCGGCTCGCAGGCAAGCTGGTTACGGACGAGGCGCTGGCGGGCGCGCTGGATGAGATCGAGGCGGTGAATGCCGGCAATCAGATCACCGTGTTCGAGGCGATAACGGCGGCGGCGTTCCTGCTGTTTTCACGGGTGCCGGCGGATTTATGCATACTCGAGGTGGGGCTGGGCGGCAGGTTCGACGCAACCAATGTCATCGCGGCGCCGGTGGTGGCGGCGATAACAGCCATTTCGATGGATCATCAGGATTTCCTGGGCGACCGGCTGGCAATAATCGCAGCCGAGAAATCCGGCATTATCAAGCCGGGGGTGACGGTGGTGACCGGCGCGCAGGCGCCGGAAGCGCTGGCGGAGATCGTCCGCGAGGCGGCATTGAAAGATGCAAAATTGCTGCAGCGAGGCCGCGACTGGGAAGTCACTGAGGATGCAGACGGGCTGAGCTTCGACGGCACGCGCCTCGGCAGGCCGGCGCTGATCGGTGCGCATCAGGCCGATAACGCCGGGATCGCGATCGCCGCCTTGCAGGCTTGCGGCCTGGAGATTCCAATACAGGCCTATGCGCAGGGCCTGGCGCAGGCGGAATGGCCGGCGCGGCTGCAACAATTGCATGGAAAGCTTGTAGCGCTGCTGCCCGAAGGCTCGACCCTGTGGGTGGACGGCGCCCATAACCCGGGCGGCGGCCAGGCCCTGGCGGAACAGCTGGAGCGCTGGGGAGGTCCGACTACTTTGGTCGTGGGGATGAAGCAGTCGAAGGACGTGGTGGAATTTTTGGCGCCGCTGATCCCGAAAGCGTCGCGAATTTTCGCGGTCGCCGAACCTGGTCAGCATCTGGCGCTACCCATCGTCCAGGTGATCGCGGCCTCCGGCGGTGTGGCAATTGCAGGCCCGGACGTCGCCGGCGCCTTGGGGCAGATCACCGTTCCCAGCCGCGTGCTGATTTGCGGCAGCCTGTATCTGGCCGGGGAAGTTTTAAAGCTCGATGCCTTATAGGTCGCGGAACATCACCAACGCGTCGACATAGCCCAACTGCGGATGCTCGAACGCGCCGGGAAGCCGCCCGCGGGTCTCGAAGCCCAGCGCCTGCCAGAGTTTTACGGCGCGAATATTGCTCGCAACGACAAGATTGAACTGCATCGCCCGAAACCCCCGGCTTTTTGCATGGAACAAAGAATGCTTGCACATCTTCCGCGCAACGCCTTGGCCGCCGGCGGCGGCATCGGTAACGTACCCGCAATTCGCCACATGCGCCCCACCGCCCGCCTGATTGGCGCGGATGTAATATGTACCGAGGATCTTTTCGTCATGCGTGGCGACGAAGGTCTCCCGATCCGGCCCCGTCCAATACGCAATGGCCTCGCCCTCAGACATATCACGCGGCAATGCGTAGGTTTCACCCGCACGAATAACGGGCTCCAGAATGGCCCATATGGTGGGATGATCGTAGGCAGCCGCAGGACGGATAAGCATCCAGGGATTAAGTAGGCGTGGATGGCCGGGTCAAGCCCGGCCATGACGGGACGCTTTGGAATTACGCGCACCGGGCCGATAATTCGTTGTGGTGAGTCAGTTGGCGTGGCTGTCGAGAACCGGAGCGGAGCGGCCTGCTGGCCGTGAGCACCGGAAGCGCAGACAGACGCGTCAAATGGCCGCCACAGCGGATTATCAGTACATGTGTTGGCCGCCGTTGATGGAGAGGGTGCTCCCGGTGACGAAATCGGCGTCGTCGGAGGTGAGGAACAACACGCCGCGCGCAATATCCTCAGCCGTCCCAAGCCTTCCCCGCGGGATTTTGGCAATAATCTTCTCCAACACCTCCGGCGGCACCGCCCGCACCATTTCGGTATCAACATAACCCGGTGCGATGGCGTTCACGGTGATGCCGTAGCGCGCGCCTTCAAGCGAGAGCGCTTTGGTGAAGCCGTGAATGCCGGACTTGGCACCGGCGTAATTGACCTGCCCGTATTGCCCGGCCTGGCCGTTGATCGAGCCGATATTGACGATGCGGCCGAATTTATTCGCTTTCATGCCGTCGAAGCTGAGTTTGCAGAGGTTGAAGCAGGAACCAAGATTGGTATCGAGCACGGCGTCCCACATGTCGCGGGTCATTTTGGTGATCACGGCGTCGCGGGTGATGCCGGCGTTGTTGACAAGAATTTCGATTTTGCCGTGCTTGGCGGCAATCGCGCTGGTGGCGGTGGCGCATGCATCGAAATCGCAGGCGTCGAACTGCATGGTCTCGATGCCGGTCTCCTTGGAGAAGGCTTCGGCGGCGACGGTATTGCCGGCGAAGCTGGCGATGACGACCCGGCCCGCCTGTTGCAACGCAACGCTGATTGCGGCGCCGATGCCGCGGGTTCCGCCAGTAACGAGTGCTACACGCGCCATATTCATTTCCTCCAGTTTCTAAGGCTTTTTAAGATAGATATGACGCGCGCGAAAGCCTCTATCTCCACGCAAACCGGGCCAATGCGGCGGAAATTGCAGCGTATTAGTTCGCGTCCTCGATGACTTTCGAGGCGCGCAGCACCAGCGCGTCCTGGCCAGCGGCGGCGACCAGCTGGACGCCGAGCGGCAAGCCGTTGGCATCGTTCCCAAGCGGAACGCTGGCGGCGGGCTGCCGGGTGAGGTTGAAGGGATAAGCGAACGGGCACCATGACCAGTCGTCTTCCGGCAATGGCTCCGGGGTGGCGCGGCCGCCGGCCCAAGGCTGGCAGGGCATGACCGGGCAGAGCAGCAGATCATGCTGGGCGTGAAATTTGGCCATCGCGATGGAGAGCATGTCACGCTGCTGGATGGCGTTCTGAAAATCCTGCCGGGTGATGGGGCCGGCCGCCGCGACGATGCGCTGAATGACGGGGTCGATGCGGTCGGGAAAGGGCGGCGGCGCTATCGCCAGCGAGCCGGCATACATCGCCCGCCAGAAGACCATGAAAGGCTCCAGCGGATCACAGGGCCAGGCAGGTTCGGCCAAGGCGATGCTGGCGCCGGCATCGGCCAGGATCGCAGCGGCCCGGTGCAGCGCCGCGGTTTGCTCAGGACTGGCGCCGATGCCGTTGAAGGTTTCTGCAAAGGCGATGCGCAGTCCGGCAACACCGCGTGCGGCCTCAACGACCCAATCGGTGGGAGGGCCGGGAAAGGTGTAAGGATCGCGCGGATCGGGGAGCGTCGCCACGTTCCAGGCCAGAGCCGTGTCGAGGACTGAGCGCGACATCGGGCCGGTGACCGCATGCGGCCAGAACGGCCCGATCGGGGCAGGGATGCGGCCGGTGGAGGGTTTCAGCCCGTACACGCCGCAATAGGCGGCCGGCACGCGAATGGAGCCGCCGCCATCGGTCCCAAGCGCGATCGGCACATGCCCGAGCGCCAGCGCCGCGGCGCTGCCGCCGGAGGAACCGCCCGGCGTCAGACTTAAATCAAACGGATTGCGGGTAATCCCATGCGCCGGGCTGGTCGTGTCCAGCTTGCAACCGGCATCCGGCGTCGCCGTCTTGCCGATCAGAATGGCGCCGGCCTCGCGCAGGCGGGCAATGATCGGAGCATCCTCCACCGGCAGATAATCCGGTGGGAAAGCAAGTGAGCCGCGGCGCATCTTCTGGCCGGTGACCGCAAGCAGATCCTTGACGCCGACCGGAACCCCATCCAGCACCCCCTGCGGCGCGCCACGCCGCCAGCGCGTTTCGGATTCCCGCGCCGCCTGCAGCGATTCCGCCTCCGCAACATAAACCCAGGAATTTGTAGGATCCGATTTGATTGCCGCCAGCGAAGCCTCAATCACCTCGACCGGCGAGGTCTTGCCGCGATAGGCGGCAAGCATTTCGATGGCGCTAAGCATTAAGGAAGCACTGCTTTTTTGAAAAAAAGCAGCAAAAAAATTTTATTATTCTAGAGTTGCGGCGTGACGATGCCAACGCCCCATGCCCAGAGTAAAAAAGTCTTTTTGCTTCTTTTTCTTCAGAAAAAGAAGTTCCTAATTCGTTAATACAAATCAAAATATTCATTGGTCTCCGCAGCGGGGATTTCGTCGCGCAGGCGGCGGATTTCGGCGCCTTTGACCGTTGTGAAAACCTTGATGAATTCGGCGCCGAGCATGCCGGACAAAGCTTCGTCGGCGGCGAGGGCAGCGAGGGATTCGTGCATTTCAGTGGGGAGTTTGGCGAAGGACGGGTCGTTTTCCTTCAAGCCGGCGCGTTCCGGGGCGAGGATGGCGCCGGCTTTGATCCCGAGCAGGCCGGCGGCGATGGTGGATGCGGCAGTGAGGTAGGGGTTGGAGAGGGCAGAGGGCACGCGAACTTCCAGATGCTGGCGCTTGTCCTTGCTGGCCTTGATGCGCACCGAGGCGGAGCGGTCTTCGACGCCCCAGGAGATATTGCTGGGCGCGAAGGTGGCGGGGCGGATGCGGCGGTAGCAGTTCGGGGTTGGGTTCCATAGCGCCTGGGCGGCGGGGGCGTGGTCGAGGATGCCCTGCACGAAGCTTTGCATGAGGCCGCTCATGCCGTCTTTGTTTCCGGTGTCCAGGAAGACGTTTTCGTCGGATTTCAAATCATAGAGCGAGACGTGGAAATGCGAGCAGGAGCCGGACAGGCCTTTATAGGGCTTGGTCATGAAGGTGGCGAGCAGGCCCTCGGTGCGCAGATATTCTTTCACGGTATTTTTGAAGACGAAGGCGCGGTCGGCGGCACTGACGCCGTTCAGGGCATCGAAGTTCAATTCCCACTGGCCGGGGCCGTGTTCGCTATTGCCGGTGATCATGTCGATGCCGCTTAGGTTCAACACGCGCATCAATTTGTCGAATTGCGGATAGCGATGCGCGATGGCGGTGACGAAAATCGGCTGGCCGGAATAGATCGGCTGCCGGGTTTCCAGGTCGACCACGTAGAATTCGAATTCATGACCCATTTTGACGCCGTAACCGGCCTCGGCGGCGGCGGCCAGAACGTTTTTCAACACGGTGCGCGGGGCTGCATGCTGCGGCCGGCCGTCATACCATTTGGTGTCGCAGATGACCCGCGCGGTATTGGCGAGCCAGGGCACGTTGCTGACGGTTGTGGGATCCGGGACCATCAGGCAGTCGGCGAAATTGACGTCCTCGTTATAACCGACACCGGCGATGGGAATGGAGTTGGTGTCCAAAGTGACGGTGCCACCGTAGAGGTTGAGGCCGTTCAGCGTGTAGGATTCGACATGGTCGATGGGTACGGTCTTGCCGCGCGACAGGCCGGCGAGGTCCGGCAGTTCAAAGCGGACAAATTCGACGGAGTTTTCGCGCAGGGATTCGGCGAATTGCTTGGCGGATTCCGGGGTGTGTTTGAAATAGGCTGCGGACTCTGACCCTGCGGACATTAATGGCTCCCCATTTTCTCGGTGGCCAGAACATCTTCGGCAATGTCGAGGAAATTTGCAAAAATCTTATGCGCGTTGGATTTCAGCTCGCCGAACTGGGCGTCGACCTCGGCCTGTATGCGGGGCAGCGCGCCGGGACCTTTGACGCGTTCCAGCGCTGCCGCATATTCCGGAAGCGCGCCCCATTCAGCGGCGGTGGTCTCCGTCAGTTCCATGTGAAACTGCAGCCCGTAGGCACCGCGGCCGATGGCAAAACCCTGCACGGCGCAGCCGGGGCTGGTGGCCAGTAGCCGCGCCCCTTCCGGCAGGTCCACCACCTCGGCGCCATGCCATTGGAAGCAGGTGCAAAGCTCCGGCACGTCTTTGAAGATCGGATCAGGGATCAACTGCTGCACCTGGCTCATGCCAACTTCCGGTGGAGCGGTCATCAGCGTGGTGCGGCCGCCCATGGCGTCGGCCAGCAGCTGGTTGCCGAGGCACATGCCGAGATAAGGCCGGCCGGCCGCGACCCATTTGTGGATCGCGGCTTTTTCTTCCGCCAGCCAGGGGAATTTGTCTTCCTCCCAAACATCCATGGGGCCGCCCATGACCAGTAGGATATCGAAACCGTCGAGCGGCGGGATCTGTTCACCCTCATCAAGCTCGACCTGATGCATGCTGCAGCCGCGCACCGCCATGATGTCGCGAAAGCTGCCCGGATGCTCGGAGGAGACGTGCTGGAAGACGAGAATTTTCATGATGGCTCCGGCGGGTTGGGTCGGGGGAGGGGTTGGATTATACGGTTCTTAACATTCACCTGTATTAAAATCCATTCCTGTCAGGAAGTTTTGAACAAAAACGGCGCGGCGGGGCGCCGAGTTTAACACGTTATTAAACTGAATGCTGCGAGACTGGGGATGCCCCGGCTTTCATTTTCTGTTTGATTTTTTGTTTGTGGCATTCGCGTTTTCAGTCCAGGGGCCGGAGCATTTATTGGGTTGGATCGGCGGATCAAGTTTTCATTTGCGGAACGGGATCTGGATTGGTGCTGTTCTCGCGCTGGTGGCGGTCGTTGCGGTGGCTCTCATCCGGATACGACGGCGGCGGAGCGAAATTATTCCGGAAGCCCGCCGGCAATGGGCGCGCCGGCTGGCCGACGCGGCATTCGACGGGTTGTTGATCCACCGCAGCGGCACCATCCTGCAGATGAACAACGCGCTGGTGCGCTTGCTTGGCTACCGGGAGACGGAAATGCTGGGCACGCATTTCTCCAGCCTGACCCATGCCGCGCTAACCGCTGCCTTGCGGACCGAGCTGGAGGCGCCGCAACCGGAGATCATTGCCTTCACGCTGCTGCATGCCGATAAAAGCGAGCGGTTTGTCGAAATGGCGAGCCATACGCTGGAGTTCAACGGCCTGCCGGCGACGGTAACCGCAATTCGCGACATCACGGAGCGGCGCGAGCTGCAGGCGCGGCTGGAGCATGTGACGCAGAACGATGCGCTGACGAGGCTGCCGAATCGGAGCCAGTTCACCAAAATGCTCCAGGCGTCTCTGATCGGCAATGACCGCGGCGGCGGCACCACCGCGGTGCTATTGCTGGAGGTCGACCGGCTGAAGGCGATCAACGAGGCGTTTGGCAGGTCTGGCGGCGATCGGCTGTTGCGCCAGATCGCCTTGCGGCTGGGCGGGTTCAAGCATGAAAGCGACATTGTCGGCCGGTTGGATGGCAATAAATTTGGCATCATCCAGCCGCATTCCGGCGCGCCCAATCGCAATTCTAGCTTGGTTAATCAGATCGAAATGTCCTTCGAGGAGCCGTTTATCATCGATGGCCGGGCGGTGACCGCCAGCCTGTCGATCGGCATGGCAATCTACCCCGAGCATGCGACGGATGCGGAAGGGCTGTTATGGGCCTGTAATTTGGCGGCGGAACAGGTAAGTCAGGCCGGCGGCGGCGGATCGCGGATGTTTGTACACGAGGACGCCAAGGACTTGCTGCCGCCGAAGACGGTGGTGCGGGCAAAAATATCCACGCCGAATGCCGCAACACCGGAAAATTTTCGCGGCACCATGCGCGCCACCCAGCGCCTGGCACAAGAGCTCGGTCTGGCAATTTCCCGCGGCGAGGTGAGCCTTGAGTATCAGCCGTTCTTCGCTTCAAAATCTTTAGGCCTTTCCGGATTTGAGGCTTTCGCATACTGGCGGCATCCCAAGGAGGGGCCGGTCCCGCCGGATCAATTCGTGCTTCTGGCCGAGCAGGCAGGCTTGAGCGCCGCACTCGGGAATTTCATTCTGGAAACCGCCTGCGTCGAGGCGATGCGCTGCAAGGCGCCGCTGATGTCGGTCAATCTGTCGCCAACGCAGCTGGGAGATCCGGATTTACCCGGCAAGGTCAGGGAGATTTTGCGCAAAACCGGACTGCCGCCGGAACGGCTGGAGTTTGAGGTGTCCGAGCGGGCGCTGAATGTGCAGCCGCAACGACAACAGCAGGCAATGCAGGCGTTGCGGGTGATCGGAGTTGGCATTGTGCTGGATGACTTCGGCACCGGCTTTTCCAGCCTGACCAGCCTGTCCAGCTTTCCGTTCAACAAGATCAAAATCGAAAAGCAGATTATCCGGGCCCTGGGCGAGGACGAGAATGCGGAGGCGGTGTTGGGGGCAATCCTGGCGCTAGCCCGGAATTTCCGGGTCGAGGTGGTGGCCGAGGGGGTGGAGACCGAGGCGCAGCTGCTCTATTTGCAGGAAAAAAACTGCCAGTTTGTCCAGGGCTGTCATCTGGGGCGCCCGGCGGCGCAGGCCGTCATTTTGACCGATGCGCCAGCTAATCTGCCGGTTGCCGGCGCGCAGGCCGCGGGGAAGCCAAGCCTGGTGGTGACGCAGCGGTAGCGTCTCAGCCGAGCCCAAGGTAGAGTTTTGATATGCCGATCCGCCTGCTCAACGCCCAGACCGTCAACCGGATCGCCGCCGGTGAGGTGATCGAGCGCCCGGCCGCTGCGGTCAAGGAGCTGGTGGAGAATGCGCTGGATGCCGGTTCAAGCCGGATCGAGGTGATCCTCTCCGGCGGCGGGATCGACCGGATCGAAGTGATCGACGACGGCGCCGGGATCGCGGCGGGTGAGCTGGCGCTGGCGATCGAACGGCACGCCACCTCGAAGCTGGGCGACGAGGCGCTGGTGCGGATTTCCACTCTGGGGTTTCGCGGCGAGGCGCTGCCATCGATCGGCGCGGCGGCGCGCCTCACGCTGATCAGCCGGCCACAGGGCCAGGATTCTGCCTGTAGAATTACCGTGGCGGGCGGCGAGGTTTCAGAGGTAGCGCCCGCAGGTGCCGGCTTTGGGACGAGGGCGATCGTCGAGGATTTATTCTATGCGACACCGGCGCGGCGGAAGTTTTTGCGCTCGGTGCGGGCCGAGGCGGATGCGGCGGAGCGGGCGGTTTGGCGGCTGGCGCTGAGCGCGCCGGAAGTCGGCTTCCGGCTGGTCTCCGACCAGCGGGTAATGTTCGAGCTGCCGCCGCAGGATGAAGCCGCGCGGGTAGCGGCCCTGTTCGGGCGCGATACCGCCTCGGCCATGCTGGTGCTGGAGGCGGAGCGTGACGGGGTGGTGCTGACCGGCCTAGCAGGGCCTGCCAGCCTGTCGCGCGCCACCATGGCGCTGCAGAGCTTCGTGGTGAATGGCCGGCCGGTAGTGGACCCGCTGCTGCGGCTGGCCTTGCGCCTCGCTTACCGGGATGTGATTGCATCCGGCCGGCATCCGGTGGCGGCGCTGCGGCTGATCGTGCCTGCCGAGCAGCTGGATGTGAATGTGCATCCAGCGAAAACCGAATTGCGCTTTGCCGATGCCAACGGCATTCGCAGCCTGGTGATCGGGGCCATCGGGCGGTTGTTATCGCGACCGGTGTCGCTGGCCGGCGCGCCGCCTGCCTATGTGGCGCCCATGCCGGCCGAGGCCCATGCACAGGTTTACGCGGGACAGGAATTTCAGCTGCGGCCGAGCGTTGCTGCGCGGGGCTTCGCCGAGGCCGAGCTGGCGTTCGGGGCGCCGCCTTTGGCGCGGCGGTTCGAGCCGGCGCCGGCTTTGCAGGAGCATCCTTTAGGCGCCCCGGTGGCGCAGATATTGGATACCTATGTATTGGCGGTTGCGGCCGACGGCGCATTGGTGATCGTCGACCAGCATGCGGCGCATGAGCGGCTGACCGAGGAGCGGCTGCGCGCCGAGTTTGCAGCCGGTGCGGTGGTAGCGCAGTCCTTGCTGCTGCCGGTGGTGGTGGAGATGGCGCCGGGCGATGCTGCCAGGCTGCTGGCCAATGCTGCAACACTGCAACTGCTTGGCTTGGAGATCGAGGCCTTTGGACCCGGCGCGGTGCTGGTGCGGGCGGTGCCGGCGGCGTTGCGGGAGGCGAATGCCAGCGCGATGTTACAGGATCTGGCCGAGGAGCTGGCGGAATCCGATACGCCGGTGGCGCTGGAGGCGAGGCTGGATGCGGCACTGGCGCGGCTGGCCTGCCATCGCTCGATCCGCGCCGGCCGGCGGCTGACCTCGGAGGAGATGTCGGCCCTGTTGCGGGAAATGGAGGCAACGCCGCGGGCCGCGACCTGCAGCCATGGCCGGCCGACGTTTCTGAAGCTGACCAGGGCCGAACTGGAGAAATTATTCGGCCGGCGGGGAATGTAATTCTCGAGCGCGCGCCAGATCTTCCGGCGTATTGATATTGAGGAAAGGGTCAGTTGCGCCTTCGAAGGCGATTTGCCTGGCGCTGCAGATGATCAGGAAGTCCCGCACCTTATAAGGCGCGCCGGTTTGAAGAAATTGCAACAGGCTGGGCAGTACGGAGACCGGCCAATGCGCGACCAGATGATGCTGGCGGCCCTGATAGGCCGCGACTGAGGGCGCCGGCGTCAGGCGGGCCACCAGATCCGGCGGAATAAAGGGGGTGTCGACGGGCAGCGTGACCAGGGAGTCGGCATTTTGCTGGGCAGCCCATTCGAGCCCGGCGGCCAGGCCGGCCAGCGGGCCGCGGCCGCCGAGCGCGCCGTCGGGCAGGACCAGCAACGGATAAGCGTCGAAGCGGGTGGCGTCGCCATTGGCGCTGATGGCGATTTTTCCCACCTGCGGGTCCAGCCGGGTCAGCAGATGGCTGATAAGGGGTTTGCCGGCCAGTTGGACAAAAGCTTTATCAGTGCCGCCGAGGCGGCTGCCTGCGCCGCCGGCGAGGATCAAAGCGGCAATCATCAGGAGGACGAAACCCGCGCCGGGTCAGAAAAACTGGGGCGAACGACGGGGATCGAACCCGCGACAACCGGTACCACAAACCGGCGCTCTACCAACTGAGCTACGTCCGCCATCAGCTAAGAAGCTGCTCCATAAGTCTACTCCGGAGGCTTCTGAAACAGCGTCTGAGGGTGGCTCGTACTGCGCTCACCCTGTGCGCGTCAACGCTTCGGGGGCCAAATAGCGCGCAAGGCGGGAGAGTGCTTCCTGCAATACGGCTTCGCGCTTGCAAAAGGCGAAGCGGACGTAGTTGAGTGGCGGGTCGCTGGCATAGAAGGCCGACACCGGGATGGCGGCGACGCCGGCATGCTCGGTGATGGCCCGGCAGAAATCGATATCGACGCCATTAAATCCAAAGCCCGAGAAGTCGGCGGTGAGGAAATAGCTGCCATCCGCCGGCAGAACGCCAAAACCGAGGTTTTTTAGCCCGGCTGCCAGCAGGTCGCGTTTGGCGGCAAGCCCGGTGGCCAGGTCGCTGAAATAATCATCGGATTTGTTCAGGCCCAGCGCCACGGCCCGCTGCAAATTGGGCGCCGTGGTGAAGGTCAGGTTTTGATGCGCTTTAGCGGCGAGCTCGATGAGCGCGCCGGGGCCGGAGACATAGCCGACTTTCCACCCGGTCAGTGAAAAGGTTTTGCCGGCGCTGCCGATGCGCAATGTCCGTTCCGCCATGCCGGCCAGGGTCATCAGCGGAATATGCACGGCCGGCGGGAAAACCAGATGCTCGTAAACCTCGTCGCACACCGCATAAGCGTCGTATTGCTCGAGCAGATCGGCGATGTAGCTGAGCTCGATTTCGTTGAACACCTTGCCGCAGGGATTCATCGGGCTGTTCAGCAATATCAGCTTGGTGCGGGGCGAAAACGCCGCGGCGAGGTCGTCAAAGGGCAGCGCCCATTGCGGCGGCGCCAGGCGGACCAGTTTCGCGATGCCGCCGAGCAGGCGGACCACCGGCAGATAGGTGTCGTAGAGCGGCTCGAACAGCACAACCTCATCGCCCGGATTGATCAGCGCCATCAGGCAGGCGGTGATCGCCTCGGTCGCGCCCGAGGTGACGAGCACGCCGGATTGCGGGTCGATATTCAGGCCGTAGAACCGTTTATTGGCGTCGGCCACCGCCTGGCGCAGCTCAGCTAAGCCGGTCATCGGCGGATATTGGTTGCGCTGGTCCAGCAGTGCATCCGCGGCCGCCTGCACGATATCCGCCGGCCCCTCGGTGTCGGGAAAACCCTGGCCGAGATTGATGGCGTCATGCTGCACGGCAAGTGCCGACATCAAGGTGAAAATGGTCGTGCCGGTCTGGCTCAACAAAAAATTGGCGGTCTTCATCAGGCTCCTGGATGGGATCGGACTTGAAATTAAGCGGAAGGCGATCGTGACGCCGGATCGAGCCTAGCCATGGCACGGTAAAATCGATCAAGCAAACCTGCTTATTTATTATGCAATTGTGAGACGGGAGATAAGCAACGCCGGAATTGGGCCCGTGCCTGGCCCTGGTGCAATGGCTGCTGTGTGAATTAAACCGGCGCTAACGCGTCCTGGCACGGGTCATGCTAGTGTAATCCCCGCCAGCCCATTGGCTGGTGCGCGGACGCGCTGGCCTGCAGGAACAAAAGGAGGACGCCCGTCACTTTTCCGGGCGTGGACCAGATGAAAAAGATCGAAGCGATCATTAAACCGTTCAAGCTCGACGAGGTGAAAGAGGCCCTGCATGAAGTTGGGCTGCAAGGCATTACGGTAGTCGAGGCGAAAGGGTTCGGCCGGCAGAAGGGCCATACTGAATTGTATCGCGGCGCCGAATATGTGGTGGATTTTCTGCCCAAGGTAAAAATCGAAGTGATTTGCGAAGACAGCGTTGTTGAACGCGCGGTCGACGCGATTACCAACGCAGCGCGTACCGGCCGGATCGGCGATGGCAAAATATTCATTTCCTCGATCGAGGAAGCCATTCGTATTCGTACCGGCGAGAAAGGCGATGCCGCAATTTAAATTTGCACAACGGAACGTTTTCCGGCTTGGATTATTGACCGGAGAAAAAATTACTAAAACATCGGGGGCCGCATGGTGCGGCTTCCTAATCTTGCATTGATTGCATTCTTTATAACGGGGATTGAGCATGGCGAAGAAGCCCGCTGGTGGTGACGACGGCGTATCGAAAGTTTTGGCGATGATTAAGGATAACGGCGTTGAATACGTCGATCTCCGCTTCACCGACCCGAAAGGAAAATGGCATCATACCGCGCAGCATATTTCGACGGTCGATGCGGATGCGCTGAAAGATGGTTTCATGTTTGACGGCTCCTCGATCGCCGGCTGGAAGGCGATCAATGAATCCGACATGATTTTGCAGCCGGATCTGGAAACCGCCGTGCTGGATCCGTTTTCGGCGAAGCCGAGCCTGATCCTGTTCTGCGACATCGTTGAGCCGGCGACCGGCCAGGGCTATGCCCGCGACCCGCGCTCCACCGCCAAGCGCGTTGAAGCCTATGTCAAAGCTTCCGGCATCGGCGATACCCTGATGCTCGGCGCGGAAATCGAGTTCTTCATTTTTGACTCCGTGAAGTTCGGTACCGGCGGCAATTTCGGCACCTATCAGCTGGACAGCATCGAAGGCCCCGGCTCTTCGATGAAAGATTATCCCGAAGGCAATATGGGTCACCGCCCGGCACTCAAAGGCGGCTATTTCCCGGTCCCGCCGGTGGATGGGGATAGCGATCTGCGCGCCGAAATGCTCTCGTCAATGGGCGAGATGGGCCTGCCGATCGAGAAGCATCACCATGAGGTCGCGCAGTCGCAGCACGAGCTCGGAACCCGGTTCAATACGCTCACGAAGCTCGCCGACCAGATGCAGATCTATAAGTACTGCGTCCATAACGTCGCGCATTCCTACGGCAAAACCGCGACCTTCATGCCGAAGCCGATCTATGGCGATAACGGCTCGGGCATGCATACCCATCTTTCCATCTGGAAAGCCGGCAAGCCGCTCTTCGCCGGCAACGGCTATGCGGATCTCTCCGAGATGTGTCTGTACGCGATCGGCGGCATCATCAAACATGCCAAGGCGATCAACGCCTTCACCAACCCGTCGACCAACAGCTACAAACGGTTGATCCCGGGTTTCGAGGCGCCGGTGCTGCTGGCCTATTCCGCTCGCAACCGCTCGGCTTCCTGCCGTATCCCCTACACCACCAGCCCGAAAGCCAAGCGCGTTGAAGTGCGGTTCCCCGATCCGATGGCGAACCCGTACCTCTCCTTCGCCGCGGTCTCGATGGCGGCACTCGACGGCATCAAGAACAAAATCCACCCGGGTGACCCGATGGATAAAGATCTGTACGACCTGCCGCCGGAAGAGCTGAAGGAAATCCCGACCGTCTGCGGCTCGCTGCGCGAAGCCTTGGGCGCACTGCACGCCGACCACGAGTTCCTGCTGGCCGGCGATGTGTTCACCGAAGAACAGATCGAAAGCTATATCGAGCTGAAGTGGAAAGAAGTCTACCGCTTCGAACACACCCCGCACCCGGTTGAGTTCGAAATGTACTACTCGGCTTAATGCAAAGGTTTAGCCTGACGAAAAAGGGAGCTCCGGCTCCCTTTTTTTATTAGGTTAAGCAGTTCTTTTTCTGAAGAAAAAGGCCGGCCGTCCGCGAAACCAAAAAGACTTTTATAAATTTGTGCCGTCGGTGTTCAAAACTCCCGGCTACAGTATCACACAAGTTTTTTGCGCCGCTTTTTTTGAAAAAGCGGCTGCTTAATTGCTTGCATCCACCATAATCCTGCGCCGCGCGGGTTGGCGTTTTATGGGTATGACGGCGTGCAGGTCCTTGGTGGCTTCGGCGATGGTGAGGCCGGCGAATTGCGGGGTGAGCGTTGTGCCGAGGCGCTCCCAGAGATCGAAGGTTCGCAGCAGCAGGCGCCAGTTGATGGGCGGGACGCAGAGCGCCGAGCTTTGATGTTCGACCTGGAAGAACAGGCTGGAGAGCAGCCGGGAGAGCTGGCCCTTGGAATAGGGTTGGCCGTAGCCGAAGGGGGAGTTTTCCCAATAGGCCCACATGCCCTGGCGATTCGGGACGACAACGATCAGACGGCCGTCATCTTTCAGCAGCCGCCAGACCTCGCGCAGGGTCTGGCGCGCATTATCGGCGTGCTCCAGGCCGTGAATGAGAAGGATCCGGTCGAAGGACAGATCGGGAAAGGGCAGGGTGTCTTCCTCGGCGGTGCAGCTGAGGCTGGCGCGGCCGGCGGGGAAAATGGCATTGCCGAAATTCTGCGGCGAGACGGCGATGGTGCGGACCGCCTGCTCCCGCCATTGCCGCAGAAATGGCCCGGTATAGCCGAGGCCCAGGCAGGAAAGATTGGAGCAATCCGGCCAAATTTCCTGCAGGCGGCGGCGGAGCAGGTTTGCGGTGAGGCCGCCCAAGGTGGTTGCGTAAAATTCGGCGGCGTCTCGCGCATCGATGGACATGCGGTCTATATAGCACGCGAACCAGGAAAAGGAGCCAGCAAGTGACCGTATCAGTGACCGCCATCCCCATGCTGACGGATAACTACTCCTGGCTGATCAAGGACTCCGTGAGCGGCAAGATCGGCATTATCGACCCTGCAGAGGCTCCGCCGGCGATACCAGCGATCGAGGCTGCCGGCGGGCATTTGGATTTTATCTTTTTGACGCATCATCACGGTGATCATATCGACGGGGCGCCGGAGCTTGCCAAACGCTATGGCGCCAAGGTGGTGGGCAATGCCTGCGATGCGCATCGGCTGCCGAAACTCGATATCCCGGTGCGCGAGGGCGATGAGGTGAAGTTCGGCGCCGCCTCGGCCCGGGTGATCGACACGCCGGCGCATACGCTCGGCCATATTGCCTATTATTTTGCCGATGGCGGACTGCTGTTCTGCGGCGATACGATGTTCAGCATGGGCTGCGGGCGGCTGTTCGAGGGTACGGCGGCCGACATGTATGAAAGTCTGCAGAAATTCGCCGAATTGCCGCCGGAGACGCTGGTTTGCGCCGGCCATGAATATACCCAGTCGAACGCCAAATTCGCGATCTCAGTGGACCCGGAAAACACCGCTCTGCAGGCCCGGGTAAAGGAAGTCGATGCGCTGCGCCGCGAGGGCAAAGCCACCTTGCCGGTGCGGCTTGGCGTGGAAGTAGCGACCAACCCCTTCCTGCGTGCGCTAGATGCTCAGAGCCTTGGACGGCTGAGATCGGCTAAGGATAATTTTAAATAGTTCTGGGGAACGTCGCTCCCCATGGTGCATGGATCAAGATGTATACACCACGCCAGCCCGACGCGCCCTATATGAATCCAAGCACCAGATGCAAGCCGACGCTTGCGGCGGAGCAGATTACCAGCGTGCGAATGACCCCTAGATTCAGCCGGAGCAAGGTAAACGCGGCGAGGAGGGACAGCAAAAGCGCCCATGGGTCGAGGCTGGCAAGAACCGGCGCATCGAAAAACAGGCAAACAGCCCGAACGGGAATCGTCTCGCGAAACAAGGCATGTAGTGCAAACCAAACGGCCAGGTTGGCGATTACGCCGACGATGCCAGCCGTGATGGCTGCCAGAGCGCCGGACAAGGCACGATTGTTCTGCAGCCGTTCGATAAGCGGTGCACCAAGGAAAACGAAAGCGAAGCAAGGCGCGAACGTCACCCATAATGTGAGGATCGAAGCCGCGAGACCGCCAAGCATACCGGTTAAAGGGCCAGGTGCGCGGTAACCCGCGAGAAAGCCCACAAATTGTAGCACCAGGATGAGGGGCCCTGGCGTGGTCTCCGCCAGACCGAGGCCCGCCAGCATTTCAGGTGCAGACAACCAATGGTAATTGCCGACCGCTTCCTGAGCGACATAGGCGAGAACAGCGTATGCGCCGCCAAAAGTCACAACGGCCATTTTGGAAAAGAACCATGCGATATCGGCATAGATTCCTCCCTGTGTGAGCAAGATCGCCACAGGGAATAACCAGGCAGCGAGCGATGCGATCCCGGCGTTGCGTGCACTGCGCGCCATGTGGCCAGCGCGGCCAAGGTCGGCCTCGATCACAGCATCAAGCAACGCGGGGGGACCGTCTTTAGCCGCGCCATGGCCTGCGCTTGAAAAATAGCGCGGGAAGATGAAACCCGCGAGGCCGGCCCCGAGGATGACGATGGGAAAAGCGATGCCGAACAAGAATAATGCTGCAAAACTCAGGCTCGCCAAGGCCCAAGCTTGTTTCCCTTTTAAGGCGCGGCGGCTGACCCGCTGCAACGCCTCGACAACCAGAACCAGGACAGCGCTCTTCAATCCAAAAAACACCGCGGCAACAAGCGGCACGCCGCCAAATAGCGCGTAAATGATTGACAAGACGAACATCACCAGCGCGCCGGGAATGATGAAAAGTAGCCCGGCCGCGAAGCCCCCGGCCGCGCCATGCATCAGCCAGCCGAGATAGATCGCCAGTTGTTGCGCTTCCGGTCCCGGCAACAATGTGCAGAAATTCAGGGCATGTAAAAATCGCCTGTCGCTGACCCAATTGCGATTATCTACGACCTCGCGGTGTAGCAGGGCGATCTGACCTGCAGGGCCGCCAAATGATAGACAGCCGATCCGCAGCCAAACGCCGAGGGCTTCGCGAAAGGGTGGCAGCGAGGGTTTTCCGGCCGAGCCAAGTGGATTTTGATCGGAGATGTCGAATGTATCAGGCGTGGCCAAGCGTCCCTCCTATAGGAAGTAGGACGCGATATTTGGGCTGAAGCCTGAAGGGGCTATCGCAGCAATCCCCACCGTCAACCTGCCGCTGCCGCACGGGGCTGTCAACGGCACGATCAATGCCGGATCCAGGCCTTCGGATTAGTCGCCCTTCTCCAATGTTGTTATTCGACACATGGTGTCGTTAAGCGGCTATCTACGCTCGCTTGGCACATCGATGCCGGAAGCGGGGGCCGTCCACCTCAGCAAGATCATGCTCCGCTAAGCTTCTGCCGATTTGTGTTCGCTACGTGCGGCCAACCAAACCTCCCGCGCAGCGTCGGCGTTCAAGGCGGCGATGCCTAGCCCGACGATTAAATCTGGCCATGCGGACGCCCATAGTATGGCCGTTATTAGACCTGCCGCGATGATGGCGATGTTCGCAATAGCGTCGTTGCGCGCTGACAGAAAGGCAGCCGTGGTCAGGCTACCGCCATGCTGACGATACCGCGCCAACATAAAGGCGCAGGATAGGTTTACGGCCAATGCTCCAATGCCGGTAAGCGAAAGCAACACGGGGTCTGGCGCCAGGGGTAGATGAAATTTTTCCCACGCCGTCCATAAGGTGGCTAGGCCGGGTACGAGCAGGATGCCGGCGAGCGTCATGCCAACGCGGGCGCGATTGCGTGCCGTCCACCCTAGCGCCACAAGAATTAGGAGATTAACCGAAGCATCTTCGAGGAAGTCGATGCTGTCCGCGAATAGCGAAACCGAGCCGATTAAGCGTGCAACGGAGAACTCAATTCCAAAATAAGCGAAGTTCAGGATGGCGACGAGCCGAATGATCCGCCGCAGTTGAGGGTCAGGGGTTATGGGTGCCACGCGCTTAGCCGGTAGCGGCCATTAAACTGCCATTAGCCAGTCGCCAGATGCGGTCCAGTTGCTCCACGCCGGTCAGGCGGTGGACGATCAGCAGGATGGTGCGATTTTTTGTTGCCACATTCAGGGTTTTTAGAAATTCGATTGCGGTGGCGTAGTCGAGGCCGGCGCAGGGTTCGTCCAGGATTAGGATGGGGGCGGGCGAAAGCAACGTGCGGGCCAGCGCCAGGCGGCGGGCCTGGCCGCCGGAGATTGTGTTGCCGGATTCGCCGAGCCAGGTGTTGAGGCCGTCGGGCAAAGCGTGGATGGCCTCGGTCAGCTGGGCGGCGGCCAGGGCCTCCCATAGTCTTGCGTCGTCAGCGGTCGGGTCGCCGAGGCGCAGATTGTTGCGGATGGTGTCGGCGAACAGATGGGTGGATTGCGAGAGATAGGCGATGCGGCTGCGCAGCGCTTCGGCCGGCAGGGCGGAGATGTCGGTGGGGCCGAGGCGGATGCGGCCGGAGTTGGGGGCTGCCAGTTTCAGCAGCAGTGCTGCGATGGTGGATTTACCGGCGCCCGATGGGCCGAGGATGGCGGTATGCGTGTTGCTGGGCAGCTGCAACGAGAGGTTTTCGAAAACATACGGCAGGTTCTCGGCGTAACGAAAGCTGACATGCTCCAGTGCCAGCGCATTGCTGCTGGGAAGCGGGGCCGGGCTTTCGGGGTCGGTTACGCGCGGCGCGGTGGTTGCGGCTTCCACCACGCGGGCGGCGGCGCCCTCGGCCTGGCCGAACAGGATTCCGGCGCGCGGCAGGCCAGCGGTTGCCTCAAAAGCGGCAATCAGGACGAAGACGGCGATGGTGGCGGCAAGCGGCGAGGCACCGGTAAAAATCAGCGCCAACAGAATTGCGAGCAAGGTCGCGGCCTGGGCGGCCAGAAAGCTGATGCTATTCAGCCGGCTGGATTCGCGTGCAAAGTCGCGTTGGGCGGCCAGGTAGGCAGCCTCCTGCGACTGGATTTTCGCCAGCATGCGGCCCTCGGCGGCGAAGATTTTAACCTCCCGCAGCCCGGTGAGGGCATCGAGCGCGGAACTACGCAGGCCGGCCATCGCGATGCCGGTCTGGCCGGTGTTGCCGGTGGCGAGGCGGGCGGCACGCAACGGTAGAATGAAGGCGATGAAGCAAAAAATGGGCAGGATCAGAATCACCGCCCAGAGGCTCTCCCGCCACAGAAACACCGCGAGCAGAGGCAGCAGCAGAACCGCGCAAAGCCCGGGGACGATGATCCGCAGATATAGCCCGTCCAACGCTTCGACATCGTTGACCAGCCGGGCAAGCACGTCGCCCGCTTTGCGAAAACCGAGACCGCCGGCAGCGCTATGGGCGAGCCCGTTGAAAAACCAGATGCGGATGCGGGTGAGGGCCCGGAACATCGCGTCATGCGAGATGACGCGTTCAACATAGCGCAGGAGCACGCGGGCGGCACCGGATGCCTGCAAGACGATCGGGACCAGGATGACGCCGCCGGTGACGGCAACGGCGACGACATTCCCGGCATTCGCCATCAAAGCGATCCCGGCGGCAAGCGCTGCCAAAGCCAGCAAGGCGCCGAGTGCCAGATAGGCGGAATGGCCGCGCCAGAGGTTCACGATTTGCCGGATCGGGCTACGCGCCCCCGGGCTGGGCATTCCGCTCACGCGACACCCCGCAATTTGGCGAGCCGAACCGCGTCGAGATCGAGCTTGCGGGCGCCGGTGTCGCGGGCGAATTCCTGCGCCAGCGTGGAGTGGGTGGCGAGGATGACGGTGCGGCCGATTGCCAGGCGCTTCAGGCTCTCCAGCACATCGCGCTCGATTGCGGGGTCCAGATGCGCGGTGGGCTCATCGAGCAGCAGCAAAGGCGCATCCTTCAAAAAAGCGCGGGCGATGGCGATGCGCTGGGCCTGGCCGCCGGAGAGCCCGAACCCGGCCTCACCGATCGGCGTTTCCAGGCCAAGCGGTAAAGCGGCGATGACCTCGGTCAGCCGGGCGCGCTTGATGGCATCGGCCACCTCATCGGCGCTGGCCTCCGGCTTCGCGAATTTGATGTTCTCCAAAATCGTGCCGCCGAAGATCATTGGCTTCTGGCCGATCCAGCCGATGATTTTCTCGCGCGCCGCCGGGACCAGGGATTTCAGCTCGGCGCCATTGAAGGTCACTTTCCCGGCCGCCGGTTCGATGAAGCCGAGGATGAGATCGATAATGGTGGATTTGCCGGTGCCCGAGGCGCCGGTCAGCAGCAAAGTGTCGCCGGCGACGATCCGGAAGGAAAGATTATCCAGCACATTTCCGCGTGCAGCATCCCAGGCGAAAGAGACGTCTTCAAACGCCAAGGTAATGCCATGGGCGGTAACGCTGCGGATTTCCGCTGCCGGGACCGGGGCCGGCGGTGCCGGCAGGCCGGCAAATTCCTCGGAGGCGGCCTCGGCGGCCATGCGGTCCTGATAGACGGCGGCAAAATTGCGCAAAGGCGCGAAAAACTCCGGAACCAGAAGCAGAATGAACAAGGCGGCGGGTACCGCAATCAGGTTTTCATGCAGTAATCCGGCGAAGCGCAGCACAATCAAAATCAGGGCGGCGGCGGCAGCGAGGTCGAGCGCGGTTGAAGATAGAAAGGCGACACGCAGCACGCGCATGGTGCGGCGGCGCAACTCATCGGCGGCGGCGGCCAGCGCCGTCGCCTCATCGGCGGCGCGGCCGGCCAGGATGATGGTGGAGATGCCGCGGATGCGGTCCAGAAAGCGAACCTGCAGCCGGGTGAGGGCGACAAACTGGCGCTTCGCGGCAACGCCGGCGCCGATGCCGGCGACCGCCATGGCAAACGGCACGAAAAGCCCGGCGACAGCGAGGATGATGCCGGAATGCCAATCGGTCCAGAATGCCGCAAGGCCGATGATGATTGGCCCGATGATTGCGAGGATCGTCGCCGGGAGCCAGCGGGCGTGAAAGCCTTCCATGGCCTCGACCCGGTCGATGGCGATAGAGGCCAGTTCAGCTGAGTGCCGGCCGCGCGATCCGCCGTTCAGCGGGCCGTTGGCGAGAAGGCTGGAGAATACGCCGTTGCGCAGCCGGCGCCTGGCCGCGGCACCGCGCTCGAAGCCGGCTAGGGCCGCCCGATGCGCTGCGGCGGCGCGGATCAGCGCGAAGCCGATGAAACCCAATGTATAAAGGCAGATCACCGGCCACTGCCGGGATTGCGGCAGCAGCACCGCCGAGAGTAGCTGGGCCGCACAAAAAACCTGGGCGATGGCGGCCAAAATCTGGGCGGTGCCGAGCGCCACCGGAAGGATCGAGGCGCGGGTGCCGCGCTTCTGCTCCGCCGCCATCCACGCCTTGGACTCTGCACTCATGCCTTGGAATGCTCCGGGTTGCCGTGCCGCAAATATGCCGCCGGTATGCTTCCTCTAGAGCATGATTGCCTCACGTCAATCACGCTCTAGGCTTGTATTGGCGATCAATTTCAGTGGTTTTAATTGAGTCTGCCGACTCAATTAAAACCACTATTGATCTAGACGTGTCGGCGAAATTCGCGCAAGGGCGGCGCCATGTTGATAGCCAGAACGTTATCGGAGCTACGCGACGCCCGCGCCGGGCTGGGGCTGGAACTCGGCCTGGTGCCGACGATGGGCGCGCTGCATGAGGGGCATTTGGCGCTGGTGAGTGCCGCCAGGGTTGCCGGCCGGGTTGCCGCTTCGATTTTCGTCAACCCGCTGCAATTCGGCCCAACCGAGGATCTTGCCCGCTATCCGCGTGACGAGGCGGGCGATCTGGCGAAGCTGGAAGCTTCCGGCTGCGATCTGGTCTGGCTGCCGCATGTCTCGGAGATGTACCCGCCGGATGGCGCCAGCACGATCACCGTCGGCGGCCCGGCGACCCTTTGGGAAGGGGCGTTGCGGCCTGGGCATTTTACCGGCGTTGCGACCGTGGTCGCCAAATTATTCGGCCAGGTGCGTCCGCGGGCAGCTTATTTCGGTGAAAAAGACTGGCAGCAAATTCAGGTGATCAGCCGGATGGTCGCCGATTTGCTGCTGCCGGTGGAAATAGTGCCGGTGCCTACCGTGCGGGAGCAGGATGGCCTGGCGCTATCCTCCCGCAACCGGTTTCTATCTGCGGAAAATCGCGCGGCCGCGCCGGCGCTTTATTCTGCATTGCGGCGCGCAGCGCAGGCAATTGCCGAAAGCGCCCCGGTTGTCGCTACCCTTGCGACGGCGAATGCGGAAATTTCCGCGGCCGGCATGCAGCCGGAATATCTGGCTTTGGTGGATGCGCAATCGCTGGAGCCGATCGAAGCCCTGACGCGCACCGCCCGATTGATAACAGCGGCGCGAGCCGGTTCCGTAAGGCTGTTGGATAACGTTGCGGTCTAATCCGGCACGAACGGCTGCGGAATGCGCGCACCTTCCAGCATTGTTTCCATCCAGCCCGGATATTCGGGCGGTAAGGCACTGACGGCGTCTAGTCTCGCCATCTCATCTGCGGTCAGCGTCAATGTTGTCGCCGCCAGATTATCGTCCAGCTGCGCCACGGTTTTGGCGCCGATGATGATGCTCATCACCGCGGGCTTCGCAAGCAGCCAGGCCAAAGCCACCCGGGCAACCGACACCCCATGCGCGTTGCCGATTTCGCGCATCACATCAATGCAGGTCCAGCCGCGGTCCGTATCGACCGGCGGGAAATCGAAACCGGTGCGGCGCGCCCCTTCCGGTCCGTTCGACCCGGGCCCGTATTTGCCGGACAGCAGCCCGCCGGCCAGAGGTGACCAGACCATCAGGCCCAGTTTCTCCGCGCTCAGCATCGGCACCAATTCGCGTTCCAGATCGCGGCCGGCGATGGAATAATAGGCCTGCAACGTCTCAAACCGCGCATAGCCCTTGGCCTCGCTAAGCCCCAACGCCTTGGCGATTTTCCAGGCCCGCCAGTTCGACACGCCGATATAGCGCACCAGCCCTTGGGAGATGAGATCATCCAGCGCCCGTAGCGTTTCCTCGACCGGCGTGACCGGGTCGTTTGCGTGGATCTGATACAGATCAATATGGTCGGTCTGCAATCGCTTCAAACTGCCATGAATGGAATCCATGATATGCCCGCGCGAGGCTCCGCGATTATTCGGCTGCGGTCCCATCGGGCCGGTGACCTTGGTGGCAATCACAACATCGGCCCGGGCAACACCAAGATTTTTCAAAGACTGACCCACCAGCTCCTCGGATCTGCCAAAGGCATAAACATCCGCTGTATCAATGAAATTGACGCCGGCGCCGAGCGCGCGGCCAATAACCTGATCCACATCGCCTTGGCCAAGCGCACCAATGGCCTTCCACGGGCCGGCCTCGGCATTGTCGCCAAACGTCATGGCGCCGAGACAAATTTCGGACACGAACAAGCCGGTACGGCCAAGCTGATTATATTTCATGGACTGATCCTCGTTTGAAGCAAAAATAAGCGCTTCTTTTTTGAAAAAAAGAAGCAAAAACTTCTGTATGCCGGGGCATGGGCGCTGGTGAGGCCACCGCCCATGCTCCAGAGTAATAGAGTCTTTTTGGTTCTTTTTCTTCAGAAAAAGACCTGCTGTCCTTACCTGCGCTTAGCTTCAATCTTTTCCCAGATATTTGCTGCCAGGTTCAGGTTATCGAACCGTGCGATTTGTTGCAGGCCGGTTGGGGAGGTAACGTTGATTTCGGTCAGGTAGTCGCCGATGACGTCGATGCCGGTGAAGAGCAGCCCCTCGGTTTTTAGGGTTGGGGCGATGGCGGCGCAGATTTCGGCTTCGCGAGCGGTGAGTGTGGTTTTTTCCGGACGGCCGCCGGCGTGCATGTTGGAGCGGCTGTCGCCGGCGGCGGGCACGCGGTTGACGGCGCCGAGCGGCTCGCCGTCGATCAGGATGATGCGTTTGTCGCCGGCGCGCACCGCGGGTTCGTAGCGCTGGATCATCAGCGGCTCGCGCGACCCTGCGAAGAACATGTCGAGCAGCGAGCCGAGGTTTTCGTCCTCGGGTTTGAGGCGGAAGACGCCGATGCCGCCGTTGCCAAACAGCGGTTTGACGATGATGTCGTTATGCCTGGCGCGGAATTCCTTGATGGTGGCGACATCGCGGGCGATCATCGTCGGCGGCATCAGCTCGGGGAAGCGCATGACCATCAGTTTTTCCGGCGCGTTGCGAACGGCGGCCGGGTTGTTCACCACCAGGGTTTTGGGGTGGATGTGCTCGAGCAGATGGGTGGCGGTGATATAGCCCATGTCGAAGGGCGGGTCCTGGCGCATCAGCACCACGTCCATCTCCGCGAGGTTGACGGTGGCGGGTTCGCCGAACTGGTAGAAATTGCCCGGTTGCCGCTGAACTGTTACCGGGTGAACCCTCGCTTTGAGGGTGGCGCCGTCCAGCCACATATGCCTGACCTCGTAATGCCATAGCGTGTGGCCGCGGGCGCTTGCTTCCAGCATCAAGGCGAAGGTCGAGTCGCCGTCGATGTCGACGGTTGTCATTGGGTCCATCTGGACCGCCACTTTTAAGCCGGACATGTGATCCTCGCGTTGCCCCGGCAGTCTATCAGGATGCGGCAGGGTGCTCCAGAGCGGCCGATGTGGCGGCCGGGTTCACGGCGGCGTCGAAATGCGCCTGGCTTAAGCTGGCGGTGCAGTCGGCGGCGGCCATGCCATCCGTAGCGCTGGCCATGGCAACTCGCGGGGTGCCGGAGGCATCCGGGTAAAGCACAAGGTTCAGGCCGCAACTGCTCGAATGGTAAAGCCAGACCTGTGCCGCGCCATCGACGCGCAGCAGAGCGGGCTGTCCGAATTCGGCATTGAGCGTGCTGGGGGTGGAACCGATGAGCGGTTGCGCGGAAGCCAGGTTCGGCGACGCGTATTGATTGGAAGCGGATTGCCCCGGTATTCCGCAGCCGGCCAAGGCAATCAACGCCATCAAGCAAACGATACGAGTTTTTAATGAATATTCCGGCCGCCCCATGTCGCTCCCATCGGTTTTAAGATGAACGCTATCTACACCGGGGCATTACCTTTTGGACAGACGGAATAAGCGATTGCTTGAAGAAAATTGGTCAGCAAAAGATATTTTTTTGTGGCGAAGCGGGTCGTTGTCATGCCTTAATGATGTACGTTGTCCGCCCCAATTACGCCTTCGTTAACGATCACCTTCGGACCGTCAGAGAAGATGTGTTTGACCCTTATGACCGGAGACTGAAAATGTTGAATACGATTGCCAGAGAAGCCGAACTTCGCCGTAATGTCATCGACCGTTTGATCAGTGCGAGCCTCACCGATGCAACCCCGGTACGCGAAGCGACCTTGCAGCGTTGGCGCACGTTGAATGCTGTCCGCGGCGAAATCCAGGGCGGCCCCAATTCGAACGCCGGCTGAGCCGCCGCTAATTCCAGTTTCGCTTAGCTTCGGTCGATGGCTTGCCATGCGTGATCAGGCGGGTGACCTGGCTTCAGGTGCCCCGCAGATTAGCCCCATGGACCGATACGGCGCGTTTCCTCCCACGGCAGCGCCGCCAGACTGGCCAATGCGTTCAAGGCATGAGAGTTGCAAGGCTGTTTTATTGAGTTAAACCTGTCACCAGGCCCGCTCCCGGTCGCAAACGCGCTTGGGGACGGGCTGCTGGCATATTTTGGGAGGATTCTATGAGGAAACTGCTCACGACCTTTGCACTGGCGTGCATGGCATTCGCGGCCACTGCGCAGCTGCCGGCCAAGGCTAAAGCCTTTACGGAAATAAAATTCGGCGTTGACGCGACCTACCCCCCGTTTGAGAGCCTGTCGCCCAGCGGCCAGTTTGAGGGATTCGACGTGGATCTCGGCCGGGCCATTTGCGCCGAGCTGAAGGTCAAATGCGTGTTCGTTAATCAAGGGTTTGACGGCATTATCCCGGCACTAGAGGCCCGCAAGTTCGACGCCATCCTGTCCTCGATGACGAAGACGCCTGCACGCGAACAGCAGATCGATTTCTCGTCCGAAATGTATAACGAGCCGACCAGCCTGATCGCCAAAAAGGGCTCCGGCCTGGTGCCGACCGCGGCAAGCCTGAAGGGCAAGACCGTGGGCGTGGAATCCGGGACCATCCAGGAGACCTATGCAAACACCTATTGGAAGCCGGCAGGCGTGACGGTGGTATCCTATCCTGGTCAGGATCAAGTCTATGCCGATTTGCTCTCCGGCCGGCTTGACGCATCGCTGCAGGATTCTGTCGAAGCCGATTACGGTTTCCTGAAGACACCCAAAGGCAGCGACTATTTGCTTGCCGGAAACGTCACCTCCGACCCGAAAGACGTCCTTGGCTCGTTCATCGCAATCGGCGTTCGCAAGGATGAACCGGAGCTGCTGGCGAATATCGACAAGGCGATCGCCGCCATCATCGCCAACGGCACGTATAAGAAGATTGAAGCGAAATACTTCAACTTTGACGTCTACGGCGAAAGCAGCAAGTAGCGAAAATGGGCCGGCGGCGTCGCGCCGCCGGCCCGCTTTGATATCCGGAGGCTAAATGTTTTCACTCGACGGTTACGGGCCACAGATTTTTGCAGGGGCCGTCACGACCGTCGAGCTCTCAGTTTTATCGCTTCTGGGTTCCTTCCTGCTCGGCCTGCTCGGCGCCTCGGCAAAGCTTTCCAAAAGCCGCACCTTGTTTGCCATTGCGACCGTTTACACGACGCTGATCCGGGCGGTGCCGGATCTGGTGCTGATGCTCCTGATTTTTTACTCGCTACAGATCTGGCTCAACGACGCCACGGATTATTTCAATCTCGATGGCTTCAATCTCGACCCTTTCACCGCCGGGGTCATCACCCTGGGTTTCATTTACGGCGCCTATTTCACCGAAACCTTCCGGGGCGCTTTCATGGCGGTCCCGAAAGGACAGATGGAAGCCGCCCGCGCCTTTGGAATGGAGCCGCTCTACGCCTTCCGGCGCATCCTGTTCCCGCAGATGATGCGCTACGCGCTGCCGGGCCTGGCGAATAACTGGCAGGTGATTTTGAAATCCACAGCGCTCGTCTCGCTGATCGGCCTGACGGATGTGGTGAAGGCATCGCAAAATGCCGGAGAAGGGACATTCAGAACATTTTTCTTCACCAGCATTGCCGGGCTGATTTATCTGTTCCTGTCCTCGATTTCCAAGCTGGTACAGTATTATTTGACCCGGAAATTCAGCGTCGGCGTGCGCCAGGTGGTGTTTTGATCTACATCATCCAAACCTACGGCAAGGCGTTTTTATACAGCGACGGATATAATATGACCGGCGTCGCGATGACGCTGTGGCTGTTGGTTGCCGCCTGCATCATCGGATTTTGCCTGGCCGTGCCGCTGGCGATCGTCCGCAACTCAAAACATTTCCTGTTCCGGGCGCCGGTCTGGCTCTACTGCTTCGTTTTCACCGGTACGCCGCTCTATGTGCAGTTGCTCGTCATATATACCGGCATGTACAGCCTAGAATTTGTGCATCATGTGCCCAGCCTCAACCAATTCTTCCGCTCGGGGATCGATTGCACCATCCTGGCCTTCGGCCTGAACACCGGGGCCTACACCACGGAGATTTTCGCCGGCGCCATCCGTGACACGAATTTCGGCGAGGTGGATGCGGCCCGCTCATTGGGCTATTCCACCCCCAAACTTTATCGCCGGATCATCCTACCTTCCGCCCTTCGTCGGGCGTTGCCGGTCTACAGCAACGAAGTCATTCTGATGCTGCACTCAACGACATTGGCCTTTACGGCGACGGTGCCCGATATTCTGAAAATCGCCAATGACGCCTATTCGGCAACCTATAACCCGTTCGCCTCCTTCACCGTTGCAGCAATTCTGTATGCCTGCATCTCATTCACGTTGATTTTCGGTTTTAGAAAAGCCGAAGGGCATTTCCTGGCTTTTCAGAAAAGGTGAGGCAAGCACTTCTTTTTTGAAAAAAGCGGCTGCTTCCCTCAGTGCTTCAGCGTCGAAGACAAAAACTGCCGGAAGCGGTCTGATTTGGGATTGGTGAAGATTTCGCCTGGCGGGCCTTCTTCTTCGGTCTGGCCTTTATGCAGGAACATGACCCGGCTGGCGACTTCACGGGCGAAGCCCATCTCGTGGGTGACGACGAGCATGGTGCGGCCTTCTTTGGCGAGGTCGCGCATTACTTTCAGCACTTCGCCGACCAGTTCGGGGTCCAAAGCGGAGGTGGGTTCATCGAACAGCAGCACGTCGGGTTCCATGGCCAGGGCGCGGGCGATGGCGACGCGTTGTTGCTGGCCGCCGGAGAGCTGCGCCGGGTAGGCGTGGTGTTTCGCCGAAAGGCCGACTTTCTCCAGCATTGCCTCGGCTTTGGCGATGGCGGTTTTACGGTCGAGGCCAAGGACATGGATGGGGGCTTCGATGACGTTTTGAAGGACGGTCATATGGGCCCAGAGGTTGAACTGCTGGAAGACCATGGCGAGGCGCGAGCGCAGGCGTTCGATCTGCTTCGGGCTGGCGGCGCCGCGGCCCCGCTTGGAATCCTTCATTTCGATCAGCTCGCCTTTGATCATCACCCGGCCCTGGTCGGGCATTTCCAGCAGGTTGATGCAGCGCAGGAAGGTACTTTTGCCGGATCCCGAGCTGCCCAGGATGGCGATGACGTCGTGATCATGCGCGGTGACCGATACGCCCTTTAAAACCTCGACAGGGCCGAAGCTTTTGTGAATATTTTCAACGACGAGGGCGGTGGCGGGCGGCAAAATCTCCGACATTTTTCATCCTTGTTTGGCGGCCTGGCGCATCGGCGCTGAAGCCGTAGGCGCCTTCGGCGTTGTGTCCAGCAATTCTCATGCCATCGCCGTCCAATTTAGGATGCGGCACGCGCTAGTTGTATTTTCTAAGCGCTTTAACCTGTTGGTCCTTCTTGCTCAGATTGGTTATTTCGACCGCCGAACCACTGAGCCTGCAGACAGTGATTTTATCCAATGGCGCCCAGAAACTGAGCGTGGCGCTGGAACCCGGATAGGACTGGAACGTTAGGCCGGAACCCGTTCGGATCGACCGGCCGTTGGTATTGATGATGTTATCATTGTAACAAGCCTGTGAGCTGTCATTGCTTTGGGCGAAAGCATGGCTAGATCCGATTGCCAAGATAAGTCCAGCGATAACAAAAATACGTGACATTTTAACCCCCTGGCCGATTTGTTTGTTGGTTGCTTAGCCTGCCTGCCGTAGCGCGCTTGCTGTCTTAATGGAAGCAAAAATCTGCAATTTGGGGCTGCGTACGGCGCTCCCGGGGAAACGCTTCCGGTGCGGCGCTGAGGCAAAAAGTGCATTTTGTTATTTAATCTGCAAGTTTACGTTTGCTTTTGTTAGTTATATTCGGTTACGATTCGAAAAGGTTAAGAAGTGATCGTTCGCGCCACGCGTTGAATCCAGGGAATTTCTTGAAAGACAATCGTTCACCAGACACGGTCTTCGCCGAATTCGAGAATGAGTTCATTCGTTCTCGTTCCGGACTGCGGCGTCCCGTGCTGCGGCGCCTTCCTCCGGGGTCAGCCCTGAGGGTGATGATTGCCGTTTCGTTATTGATCTGGGCTGGATTGGTCGGGCTATTCATTCATTTCTTCGCTTGAGTTAATTCGGCAATAACCACCCTTTCCCATATTTGCGGTTTGGCAGCGGCGCGCGGTCGCGTCTGGCATTTGTCTGGCCGCCGGTTTTACGCGCTGGCGGTGTTTGAAATCTGTTAATTTTTAAGCATCGTCGCTAGACTGGTGCCATTGAACATTCTTGCCAATGGTCAGCCGGGCGCTTCCATCGAAATAGAACCGCTTATTGATAAGCACGCCTTCGCCGATTGTGAAGTTTTTGGAGCCGAATAGCGCACCGCCCCAGATGATGCTGGTT